>PUOM01000023.1 GCA_003552795.1 Halomonas sp.
CCGGGCGCGATCGCCCGGCCCGCCGTACCTGGCGCCTGACACCCGTCAGTCGCCTTCGGCAGTATCCTGGATCGACTCGCCCATCTCCTCGACACCCTCGCCGGCATCCTCCATCGCCTCATCGATCTCCTCACCGGCCTCCTCCGCAGGCCCGGGCTCGTCCTGGCAGCCCACCAGGCCCATCGCCAGCATGCCTACCAGCAGCGCCAGCCCCAGCTTCTTGAGTATTTCATGCGTCATGCTTCTCCTCCTGAGAATGTGTCCGGAAAGGAGCCACCCACGGCGGCCACCTATACCACCCTAGTCAACTCGCTCCGCTCTCGCGAACGTCGCCACTCGGCGACAGGGCCGTTTCACTCCACTTTCCTCCGCACGGCCTTAATAGGGTTGTTTCACCCCGTTCGGCGACCTCTCCTCCGGCCGCCGCATGACGTCGCTGCGAAGCGAGTGCTATGATCCATGCCCTGATACCTACAACGACTCGCAGACACCAATCAGCACAACGAGGAACCCGGCTTGTCACATTTACCGGTGATCGTCGGCATGGGCGGCGTGAACCCCGCCGGCAGAACCTCGGGCCACCAGGCGTTTCGTCGCACCGTGCTCGACGCCCTGCCCGACGACGACCAGGCCAGCACCCTGCTGGGCCTGGCGGTCATGATGCGCCTGGTCAGCGCAGATGAGACTGGCGGCTGGCAGGACGCCGAAGGCCGGCCCCTGGAGGCCGCCGACGTCGTCGACCGGACCCGTCAGCAGGTGCTAGACCACACCCTGATCCGCCGCATCGCGGACCCCCGCTTCAACGAAACCGGCCTGCCCGCCAATCGTCGGGCCAGCCTGGCGCTCGACGACCCGCTGACCTTCCGCATTCGTCGCCGCCAGCTGCCGGAGAGCCTGCCGCCGGCCTGGCAGGTGCACCAGATCGACCGCCACACCCTGGAGGTCACCGTGCCCGCCGGCAACATGGAGGTGATGCTGCCGGAGAAGCGCCAGGCCCAGGTGCGCGCCGCCGGGCAGCTGCCCAGCGGCTTCGACCCCAGCAAGCTCTATCGCAGCGTGCACCATCCCCGCGGTCTCTCCATGGCAATCTTCGCCGCCAGCGACTGTCTGGGCGACAGCGGCCTTGAATGGGACCGCCTGCGCGATCGCCTCGACCCCGACGAGGTCGCCGTCTACGCCGGCAACTCCATCGGCCAGCTCGATGACGAAGGCTGGGGCGGCCTGCTCAAGAGTTTCGTCTCCGGCAACCGTGCCACCTCCAAGCAGATGCCGCTGGGCTACGGTCAGATGCCCGCCGACTTCCTCAATGCCTATGTGCTGGGCAGCGTGGGCGGGACCGGTGCGGCGCTGGGCGCCTGCGCCAGCTTTCTCTACAACTTGCGACTGGGCGTGGACGATATTCAGGCCGGCCGACGCCGCGTGGTGATGGTGGGTACCGCCGATGCCCCGGTCACTCCGGAGATCATCGAGGGTTTCCGTGCCATGGGAGCCCTGGCGGATGACGACAGCCTCAAGGCGCTGGACGCCCTCAGCCTGCTCACCGACGCCGACTACCAGCGCGCCTGCCGCCCCTTCGCCCGCAACTGCGGATTTACCATCGCCGAGTCCAGCCAGTTCGTGATGCTGATGGACGACAGCCTGGCCATGGAAGTGGGCGCCGAGATACTGGGCAGCGTGCCCGGCGTCTTCGTCAATGCCGACGGCTGGAAGCGCTCCATCTCCGCTCCCGGCATCGGCAACTACATCACCATGGGCAAGGCCGCCTCCCTGGTGCGCGAGATACTCGGCGAGGAGGCCCTGCGCCAGCGCACCTTCCTCCACGCCCACGGCACCAGCACCCCCAAGAACCGGGTGACCGAATCCCATGTCTTCGACCTGGTGGCCCGGGCCTACGGCATTCATGACTGGCCGGTGGTGGCGGTCAAGGCCTACGTGGGGCACTCCCAGGGCAGCGCCGCCGGCGATCAGCTCACCAGCGCCCTGGGCAGCTTCGCCCACGGCCTGCTGCCCGGCATCAGCACCCTGGACGCCGTAGCAGACGACGTCCATGCCGAGCGCCTGCGCTTCTCTCGGGAGCCTCAACGCCTCGAGGCGGACGCCGCCTTTATCAACGCCAAGGGCTTCGGCGGCAACAACGCCACCGGCGTGGTGCTCTCTCCGGCGGTGACCGAACGCCTGCTGGCCGCTCGCCACGGCGAGGCCACCGTAGCCGCCTGGAAGGATCGCCGCGAGACCACCCGCGAGGCCGCCGCCGACTATCGACGCCGCGCCGACCTCGGGCAGCTTGCGGCGCGCTATCGCTTCGGCGAAGGCGTCCTGGAAGGACCCGAGCTCACCATGAGCGACGAGCAGCTGCAGGTTCCCGGCTATGCGCGCCCCGTTTCCCTGGCGGTGGACAACCCCTACGGACGACTCCCGGACACAGAATCATGAATATCGCGGTATACCCCGGCACCTTCGACCCCATCACCAACGGCCACTTCGATCTGATCGAGCGCGCCTCGAAGATCTTCGACAAGGTGGTGATCGCCATCGCCACGAGCCCTGGCAAGGGGCCCGCCCTGGATATCGATTCGCGAATCGCCCTGGCCCGTGAAGTGGTGGCCGGTCTGGACAACATCGAGGTCGTCGGCTTCTCGGGGCTGATGACCGAATTCATGAAGCAGCAGCAGGCTCGCGTCCTGCTGCGCGGCCTGCGTGCGGTCTCGGACTTCGAGTACGAACTGCAGCTGGCCAACATGAACCGCGCCCAGATGCCGGAACTCGAGACCGTCTTCCTGACGCCCGCAGTGGAAAACTCCTACATTTCCTCCACCTTGATCCGCGAGATCGCCAAGCTGGGCGGCGACGTCTCGCAGCACGTGCATCCCAGGGTCGCGGCGGCGCTGCAGAGCCATTACAATACCTGAGTGTCAGCATCGGGCTTTCCGCTCCGCAGCACCTCCTTGCCGGTGGAGCGCGTCCCATGCACCCGATCAGAACTTCCGTGAGGTACCCCCATGGCCCTGATGATCACCGACGAGTGCATCAACTGCGACGTCTGCGAGCCCGAATGCCCCAACGGCGCCATCTCGCCGGGGGAAGAGATCTACGTCATCGACCCCAGCCTGTGCACCGAGTGCGTCGGCCACTATGATGAACCCCAGTGCCAGCAGGTCTGCCCGGTGGACTGCATCCCCCTGGACCCTGAGCGCGAGGAGAGCCGCGACGAGCTGATGGCCAAGTACCACCTGATCACCGCGGCCTGACGGGTCGGCCTCGTCACTGCCAGAAAAGTAGAATGCCCTGCTCGTTGGCGGGGCACTCTACGTGTAATGCCGGAAAGGGAATGGAAGCGACCTACAGCTCGTCGGCGCGACGGCTCACCGTACACCCCAGGCACCGCCGGAAGGCCGCCTCGGCGGGCGTCTTGATCAGCGTTTCGGCGGTGCTGCCCACCCCGCCCCCCAGGGCAGTGAACGGCAGCGACACCAGAAACAGCCCCGTACCGGCCGCGGTAGCGACTATCAGCAAAGGCCGGGCGACCAGCGCGTCGACGACCATGGCACCACCGCTGGGCTGGGCTTCCATGCGCTGCTGCTCAGCTACCGCCGGGGAGCTTCCCAGCATCGCCACCAGCGCCAGTACGAAGAAGAAAACGGTCCGCTTGCCCATCACTGTCACTCCCTGCTCCCTGCCGCCGCGGCGGCGTCTGTCATGCTTTACTGCTCATGATACCAGTTACTCACGACGTGGCGCTCATCATCACTAAGCATTAGAATCCGTGACGTTACATCCTCTCACAGAATCTTACATCAGGGCAGGCGGCTTTTTCCGCTTGTCCAACCCCGCAGGTTCCGCCTGCCACACCATGCAATGGAGCGCATGATGAAGCGTCTTATCGCCACCGCCGTTCTGGCCACTCTGGTCACCACGCCCGCCTTTGCCCAGAGCCATCCCGGCGTACCGAATGAGGGCGTCTATCTCGGCGCTGGGCTTGGATCTTCTAAGTACAGTGGTGATGGGCTTGACTGGCTGAAGCACACCGGAGCCAGCACAAGCGACAGCGATACTGGCTACAAATTTTTCATTGGCTATCAGTTCAATCCTCACTTCGCCGTGGAAGCCAGCCATGTTGACTTCGGCACCTTCACAGCTACCGATGTCTACAATGGAGAGCCGGATAACTATAAGTCATCAATCGATGGTTTCGGCTTCGCACTGATAGGCCGCCTGCCTATTGACGCCGGCTTCAACATCTTCGGCAAATTGGGCTTGATTGCCTGGGATGAGAGCTTTCAAAACGACTATACCAATTCACTTGGCCAGCGAGTTTCCACCACCGAGAGCTTTAGTAGCAACGACCCCTTCTACGGCATCGGCGCCGAGTATGTGGTCAATCAGGTGATGATGCGCCTCGAGTACGAACGCTATGACCTGCGCGACAGCGGCGAAGATTTCGATATCGACCTAATCTCCGCCAGCATCGGCTACCGCTTCTAGGCCATCGCCCGCCAACCCATCCGCCCCGCCATCGTGCAGGGCGGTTGCGCTACGGGATGGGCGGCGCCAAGATGGCCCGTTTCGCCTATTCACAGGGTTGCCGTGAACCACTCCTCTCCTGCCGTGACCACGCCCCCAGACGCTTCTCGCCGGCGCCTCTGGATCCTGGCCTGGCCGATCATCCTCTCCAATATCACCGTGCCGCTGCTGGGCCTGGTGGATACCGCGGTAATGGGCCACCTGCCCGATTCCCGCTACCTGGCCGGGGTGACCCTCGGTGCCACCCTGTTCAGCTTCCTCTACTGGGGCTTCGGCTTCCTGCGCATGGGGACCACCGGGCTCACCTCCCAGGCGGTGGGGCGCGAAAGCGACAGCGACGTGCGCAATCTGCTCGGCCAGTCGCTGCTGCTGGCGGCGGTGATCGGTACTCTGCTGATCCTCTTCTCGCGCCCCTTGATCACCCTTGGCCTCTGGCTGCTGGGCGGCAGCGAGGTCGCCACGGCTCTTGCCGCGGAGTATGCCGAGATCCGCATCCTGTCGGCGCCGGCGGTGCTGGCCAACTACGCCATCCTCGGCTGGTTTCTGGGCCAGCAGAACTCCCGGGTGACCCTGGCCATCCTGGTACTCACCAACAGCATCAATATCGTCCTCGATCTGCTGTTCGTGGTGGGCCTGGGCATGACCAGCGATGGCGTGGCCTGGGCCACGGTGATCGCCGACTACTCGGCCCTTGCCTTCGGCCTGTGGCTGGTCTCGCGCCAGCTCAAGCTGCTCGACGGTCGCTTCCTGCGCCGCCGGCTGCTGGCGCTGGCCGCTTACCGCGAGCTTTTCGTGGTCAACGCCAACCTCTTCGTGCGCACCCTGGGCCTGCTGTTCGCCATGGCCTTCTTTACTTCCCGCGGGGCAGCGCAGGGCGATACCGTGCTGGCCGCCAACGCCGTACTGCTGCAGTTCATCCTGCTGACCAGCTACGCTCTGGATGGCTTCGCTCATGCCGCCGAGGCCATCTCCGGACGCGCCGTGGGCCGCCGCCGCTGGGACGAGTTTGGCCAGGCGGTGCAGAGCGCCGCCTGGCTGTCGCTGGCTACCGCCGGGTTCGCCGCGCTGGCCTTCGCCCTGGGCGGCACGTGGTTGATCGCCCTGCTTACCAGCCTGCCGGCGGTGCGCGAGACCGCCGCCATCTACCTGCCTTGGATGGTAGTGATGCCGCTGATCGCAGTGTGGAGCTACCTGCTGGACGGTGTCTTTATCGGTGCCACGGCGATCCGCGAGATGCGCAACAGTATCTTCGCCGGCCTGGCCGCCTACCTGCCCGCCTGGTGGCTCACCCAGGCGCTGCTGCCCGAAACGCTGACCAACCACGGCCTCTGGTTCGCCTTCACTCTCTTCGCCCTGGTCCGTTCGGCGGTGCTGGGGGCCTACTATCTGCACTACCGCCGCACTCGATGGTGCCCGCCACCCGCGGCGTCGGCCCCATGATGCCCCGCACACCGACACCCGAGCGTTGAGGGAAAGGTGGCGCAACTACCTGTTGCTGCGCTACTTTCTGTCAGGCACGCCACTATCGATAACAGAACAAGGGACACCCCATGCTCAAGGCCCTGTCGAGACCGGCCGTCAAGCTGGTCGAACGCTACCTCCCCGACCCCTATATCTTCGTACTGCTGCTGACCGTGATTGCCGCGGCCGCCGCCATCGCCGTGGAGCGCCAGACGCCGCTGGCCGTGATGCGCATGTGGGGCGATGGCTTCTGGAGCCTGTTGACCTTCTCCATGCAGATGCTGCTGGTGCTGGTCACCGGCTTCATGCTGGCCAGTTCGCCGCCGGTCAAGAAGCTGCTGCAGCGCCTGGCGGCCCTGGCCAAGGGGCCCGGCGGCGCCATCCTGCTGGTGACCTACGTGTCGCTGGCGGCCAGCTGGATCAACTGGGGCTTCGGCCTGGTAGTGGGCGCGCTGTTCGCCAAGGAGCTGGCACGCCTGGTCAAGGTGGACTATCGCCTGCTGGTGGCCAGCGCCTACTCCGGCTTCGTGGTGTGGCATGGCGGGCTGGCCGGTTCGATTCCACTCACCATCGCCACAGACGGTCACTTCAGCGCGGATCAGATTGGCGTCATCGGCACCGGCTCGACCATCTTCGCTTTCTTCAACCTGGCCATCCTGGCCTGCCTGTTCATCACTATCCCGCTGGTCAACCGCCTGATGCTGCCGGACGACAAGGAGAGTGTCTACGTCGATCCCAAGCTGCTGGAGGCGGAAGCGCCGGAGTCCCAGGTGCGAATTCGACGCCCCGCCGACCGCCTGGAAAACAGCACGACACTGGCCTGGCTGGTGGGTATCCCGGGGTTGATCTACCTGCTCGACCACTTCTTCCTGCGCGGCGGCGGGCTGAACCTTAACATCGTCAACTTCCTGTTCCTGTCGCTGGCCATCGTGCTGCACCGAACGCCGCGCAGCCTGCTGATCAGCCTCCAGGAGGCGATCAAGGGCGGCGCCGGCATCGTCATCCAGTTTCCCTTCTATGCGGGGATCATGGCGATCATGGTGCAGTCAGGCCTGGCCGCCAGCATGTCCGAGACGCTGGTGTCATTTGCCACCGAGACCTCCCTGCCCTTCTGGTCCTTCATCAGCGCCGGCATCGTCAACCTCTTCGTGCCCTCCGGCGGCGGCCAGTGGGCCGTGCAGGCGCCGGTGATACTGCCCGCCGCCGAGTCGCTGGGCGTGGACGTGTCGCGAGTGGCCATGGCGGTCGCCTGGGGTGACGCCTGGACCAACCTGCTGCAGCCCTTCTGGGCCCTGCCCGTGCTGGCCATCGCCGGCCTCAAGGCCAAGGACATCATGGGCTTCTGCCTGATCCAGCTGTTTATCACCGGCGCGGTCATCGCCATCGGCCTGACCTGGTTCTGATCCGCCTGCGCCCCCGGTCCCGGGGGCGCCTCCCTCCGTCTTCATGGAGCGAAGCGTATGAGTTGGTTTCTGCAGCTGATTGACACCATCGCCCTGATCATCGAGGCCCTGGGTGTGATGGTCATCGTCGCCGGCTTCGCCATCGCCACCCGACGCTTCCTGCAACATCGCAACTTCTACGACAATCGCCACGCCTACCTGGAGTATCGCCACGGCATCGGCCGCTCCATCCTGCTGGGCCTGGACTTCCTGATCGCCGGCGACCTGATCAAGACGGTAATCGTGCTCAACAGCGGCGAGAGCGTAGCGACCCTGGCCGCCGTGGTGCTGATCCGCGCCTTCCTGGGCTTCACCCTCCACGTGGAAGTGGAAGGCCACTGGCCCTGGCAGCCGCCTCACCCCGCCCAGCGGCGCCAGCACCATCTGGAAAACGGCACCTCGGATATTCGCCACGGAGACTGATATGGAACACGGCAACCTTCCCGGACAGCATGAACTCTCCATGACCGTGCTGATGACCCCCGATATGGCCAACTTCAGCGGCAAGGTGCACGGCGGGGCCATTCTCAAGAAGCTCGACGAAGTGGCCTATGCCTGCGCCAGCCGCTATTCAGGCCACTATGTGGTCACCCTCTCGGTGGACCAGGTGTTGTTCAAGCAGCCCATCCATGTAGGCGAACTCGTCACCTTCCTGGCCTGCGTCAACCACGTCGGGCGATCGTCCATGGAGATCGGCATCAAGGTGGTGGCAGAGGATATCCGCCAGAAGCTGATCCGTCACACCAACAGCTGCTACCTGACCATGGTAGCGGTGGACGACGAGGGAGAGCCCGCACGAGTACCCACGCTCAAGCTCGACACCAGGCTGCAGCGACTGCGCTTCGACAAGGCGGCGCTGCGCAAGAAACTGCGCAAGCAGGCCGAGGAGGAGGAGCGCCGCACCCAGGACGAGCACGGCGCTTGAGAGTTCATCCAGGGGGGCGCCCCGGCAGGCACGGGCCAGACACGCAAGCCTAGTAGAGGCGCGCCTTGATGATCGGTTTGAGCAGATAGCTGAGCAGGGTGCGCTTGCCGCTCATGATATCCACCTCGGCCACCATGCCGGTGCGGATCGGCAGGGTCTCACCGTCGCGTTCCAGATAGGCCTGATCGGTGCGTATGGTCACCAGATAGAAGGCCTCCTTGCCGCGCGGGGTCTCCTCCTCGATGGTATCCTCGCTGATCTGCTCCACCTCGCCCTTGAGGTCACCGTAGATGGTGTAGTCGTAGGCGGTGATCTTGACGCTGGCGGGCATGCCAGGGGCGATGAAGGCAACATCACGCGGCCTGATCTTGGCCTCGATAAGCAGCTGATCCTCCACCGGGCTGACCTCCATGATCGGCTCGCCGGGCTGTACCACCCCCCCGCGAGTGGTCACCAGCACGTTGTTGACGCGACCGTTGACCGGCGAGGTGAGCACGGTGCGGCGCAGCTGATCCTGATGCTGCAGGAGGGACTGCTCCAGGGCCACCAGCTCGGCCTGTTTCTGGGTCAGCTCGGTATAGGCGTCCTGCACATAGCTGTTGCGAATGTCCGCCAGGCGCCCCGCAAGGGACGCCGTGCTTTGGCTAAGCTTGAGCAGCTCCATCTCGCTGACGGCGTTACGCTGGACCAGAGGCTCGGTCAGTTCGATCTGGCGACGCGCCAGGCGCATCTCCTCGTTGATCGACTCTTCCGCCTCGCGCAGGCTGCTGCGGCGCGCCCGGAACAGGGAGCGTTCGGAGCGTGCCAGTTCGCCGTCGGCGTCGATGCCGACTCGGATGCCGACGCAGACGCCGATGCGGACGCGGATGCCGATGCAGATGCCGACGCAGATGCCGATGCAGACGCGGATGCCGATGCCGATGCTGATGCGGACGCAGACGCAGATGCCGATGCGGATGCAGATGCAGATGCAGATGCTGACGCAGACGCCGATGCAGACGCAGACGCCGATGCAGACGCAGACGCGGATGCGGACGCCGATGCCGATGCGGATGCAGACGCAGATGCCGATGCAGACGCCGACGCGGATGCCGATGCGGATGCAGACGCCGATGCGGATGCCGATGCGGACGCAGACGCGGATGCGGACGCCGATGCGGACGCGGACGCCGATGCAGACGCGGACGCCGATGCGGACGCCGATGCAGACGCGGACGCCGATGCGGACGCCGATGCGGACGCCGATGCGGATGC
>PUOM01000238.1 GCA_003552795.1 Halomonas sp.
CCTCGCCGCGGCTGCCGGCGAGGTGCTCGGGCTGCACGGCCAGCGAGCCGGCGCTGATGGCATCGCCCTCGAAGCCGGCGCTCTCCAGCGTGTCGATCAGCTCGGCGGCGCGGGCTTCCAGGCGCTCCCGCGCTTCGCGCAGCGCCTCCGGGTCGCCCCCGTTCTCCTTCTCCTGTGATACCGCCGGGGTGCGCTCCCAGAGCCGTGCGCTCAGCGTGGCGCGATCCGGGACCACCGAGAACGTGGCCTCGGCCTGGACGCTGAGCTGGCGCGACGTGTCGGCCGCGATGGCCGGTGCGCCCAGCAGCGGGGTGGCGATCAGCAGAGTGCCCAGCAGTAGCCGAGCGGGGCGAAACAGCGCCATGGTGGCCTCCTTGCGGTGATGGCGTGGCGGCGTGCCACACAGCTTCGAGACGGGCATGACACAAAGGTTCCCGCCCGGGGCCCGGCAGGCGCCAAGGCTTTCGAGATTGTTGCCGGCCCTGCGCATGGGCATGATGGGGGGTCTGCCAGGGAAACAGGAAGGCGTGATGGCGAACCATGAAGAGGATGCTACGGGCGATGCTACGGGCATTGTTCCGCTCAACCTGATGCTGGGCCTGGCCGCCCTGGTGGTGGTGGTGGCCGGGATGAAGGCCGGCGCCAGTCTGCTGGTGCCGGTGCTGCTGGCGGTCTTCATCGCCGTGGTGTGCACCGCGCCGATTCAGTGGCTCAACCGCTTGGGCCTGGATCTGCGGGCAGCCGTGTGGCTCACCCTGGTGGTGATCGGGGTGTTCTTCCTGCTGGTGGGGCTGCTGCTGGTCAACAGCTTCGGCACCTTCGTGGAGGCGCTGCCCGGGATAGAGGACAGGCTGCAGGATTACTACGTCAGGCTGCTGGATGGTCTGGCGAATATGGGGCTGGCCATCGACCCCGATCGGCTGGCTGGCCTGCTGGACGTCGAGGAGCTGGGTGGTTGGATCCCCACCCTGCTCGGTGAGCTCGGTCACCTGCTGATGCAGAGTGTCATCGTGGGGCTGCTGGTGGTCTTCATGCTGTTCGAGTTCCTTCACTTTCGCGGCAAGGTCTCCCGGGCGCTGGCCAACCCGGCACCGAGCCTGGAGCGTTTCGGCGAGTTCAGCAAGACTCTCAAGCGTTACCTGGCGGTCAAGACTCTGATCAGCCTGGTCACCGGGGCGCTGGTGTGGGTGGCCTGTCGGCTGGTGGGGGTCGACTTTCCCTTCCTGTGGGCGGTGCTGGCCTTTGCGCTCAACTTCATTCCGAATATCGGTTCGGCCATCGCCGCGGTGCCGCCGGTGCTGCTGCTGCTGGCCTCGCCGGAGAGGGGGCTGGTGGATGCCCTGCTGCTCTCGGCGGCCTATCTGGGCATCAACTTCCTGCTGGGCAATATCATCGAGCCGCGGGTGATGGGGCGGGCGCTGGGGCTGTCGACCCTGATCGCCTTCCTGTCGCTGGTGGTGTGGGGCTGGATCTTCGGGACGGTGGGTATGCTGCTTTCGGTGCTGCTGACCATGACCCTGAAGATCGCCCTGGATAGCCATCCCCAGACCCGCTGGATCGCACACCTGCTGGGGCCGGGGGAGGAGGCGCCGCATGTCCGCCCCGAGCGGCCGATCTCCGAGCGCAGCGCCGACGATGAGGGGGCCTGAACGAAAACGCCCCGGCCGGGGCCGGGGCGTTACGCAGGGTGAGCGCCGCGATCAGGCGTTCTGGTCGATGAATTGCGTCAGCTGGGACTTGGACTGGGCGCCCACCAGGGAGGCGACCTTGGCACCGGACTTGAACAGCATCACGGTAGGCACACCGCGCACGCCCTGCTCGGCGGCGATCTCCGGGGCATCGTCCACGTTGATGCTGACGACCTTGAGGTTGCCGTTGCGCTCATCGGCGACCTCGTCGACCACCGGTGACATCACCTTGCAGGGACCGCACCAGGGGGCCCAGAACTTCAGCAGCACCGGCGTGTCGGCCTTGAGGACTTCCTGCTCGAAGTTGGCATTGGTGACATCGACGTTATTGGCCATGGGGTTCTCCAGTTTCGTTGCGCTGCATCGAGCGTATTCACGGCACGCCTGGGCGTGCCTGGCCGGCTGATGTTAGCGGCCGGCCGCGGCGCTGGCAAATGGCGCTGCGATAGGACTAGGCGAGGGGCCGTCTCGTTGTATATACTTCAAAGTGATTATAAATAGTTTTTTTATCTCTATTTGGCATTTTCTGCCCTCGCGATCGGGGCGGCAGCCAGGGAGTCTGTCACCATGAAGCTGCAGCAGCTGCGCTATGTCTGGGAAGTCACGCGCCACAACCTCAACGTCTCGGCCACCGCCCAGAGCCTGTTTACCTCCCAGCCGGGAATCTCCAAGCAGATCCGTCTGCTGGAGGACGAGCTGGGGGTGGAGATCTTCGCTCGCAGCGGCAAGCACCTGACTCGGGTCACCCCGGCCGGCCAGGCCATCGTCGAGCTGGCGGGCGAGGTGCTGCGCCTGACCGAAAATATCAAGGAGGTGGCCCAGGAGTTCAGCGACGAGCGTCGCGGCAGCCTGGCCATTGCCACCACCCACACCCAGGCACGCTATGCCCTGCCGCCGGTGATCAAGGAGTTTACCCACAAGTATCCCGAGGTGGCCCTGCACATGCAGCAGGGCACCCCCAAGCAGATCGCCCAGATGGTCAGCGACGGTCAGGCGGACTTCGCCATCGCCACCGAGTCCCTGGAGCTGTTCAACGATCTGGTGCTGCTGCCCTGCTACCGCTGGAACCGCTGTATTCTGGTGCCCCGGGAGCATCCGCTGGTCGAGGAGCCCGAGCTCACCCTGGAAGCCCTGGCCCGCTATCCGCTGGTCACCTACGTCTTCGGTTTCACCGGCCGTTCCCAGCTGGATGACGCCTTCCGGGCGCGGGGGCTGACGCCCAATGTGGTGCTGACCGCCGCCGACGCCGACGTGATCAAGACCTATGTGCGCCTGGGCATGGGCGTGGGCATCGTCGCCCACATGGCGGTGGATCCGGAACACGACACCGACCTGGTGGCGCTGGACGCCGGCCACCTGTTCGATAGCTCTACCACCAAGATCGGTATCCGTCGCGGCACCTTCATGCGTGGCTACATGTATGACTTCCTGCAGGGCTTTGCGCCGCATCTGGACCGCGACCTGGTGGATGCCGCCCTGACGGCGGGACCGCGCCACGAGACGCCGCTGTTCCAGGGGCTTGAGCTGCCGGTGCGCTAGCCTGTCCGGGCTTGCCTCACCGTTCGCGACGGAGAGGCTTCCCGCGAAGAGGGCGCCCCGCGGGGCGCCCTTTCTTTACGCAGGGACCGCGGGCCGATCATTGCGGCGTGGCGGCGGGGGAGGGCGCCTTGGTGGCGTGCAGGCCGCACTCCTTGCCGCCCTGGTCTTCCCACCACCAGCGACCTTCGCGCTCGTGCTGGCCGGGCAGGGTGGGGCGGGTGCAGGGTTCGCAGCCGATGCTGACGAAGCCGCGCTCGTGAAGCGGGTTGTAGGGCACGTCGAACATGCGGATATAGGTCCACACCTCCTCGCTGCTCCAGTGGGTCAGCGGATTGACCTTGATGAGGGGAGTGGCCTCGGTGCCGAAGGCGTGGTCGTGCTCGGCAATCTGCAGGCTCGAGCGGGTGCCGGGGCTCTGGTCGCGGCGCTGGCCGGTGACCCACACCGGCAGGCCCTTGAGACGCTCGCGTAGCGGCGCCACCTTGCGGATGCCGCAGCACTCCTGGTGGCCGTCGCGGTAGAAGCTGAACAGCCCCTTCTCCTTTACCAGCGCCTGCACCGCCTTGGGGTCGGGAAAGCGCACGTCGATGGCGATGTCGTAGTGGTCGCGAACCCGCTCGATAAAGGCGTAGGTCTCCGGGTGCAGGCGGCCGGTGTCCAGGGCGAAGACATGGACGGCCTCCTTGGGCGCCACCTTCAGCGCCAGGTCGATCAGCACCACGTCCTCGGCGCCGGAGAAGGAGAGGGTCAGTTCGCCGAAGGCCTGGTAGGCGGCGCGCAGGATCTCCTTGGGAGGGGCCTGGTCGTGCTCCAGAACGAAGCGGTTGGGGTCGAAGCTCGGCATGAGGCCTCCATGGTGAAATCGCTGCCCGCTACCCTACCAAGGGCAGGCGGCGGCGCCCCAATACCGATTTCTTGGGTTTATATACCCTCAGGAAGCAAGAAAAGTTTTTCTTATTCTCTGGGCTGCTCTTCTGTTCCTCACTCCTCACTCCTCACTCCTCACTCCTCACTCCTCGCACGATCAGTCGAGCAGTCGGTCAGCGCCGCCATCAGGTGGCGGATCTTGTCCAGGGTTTCCTGATACTCCGCCTCCCCCTCGGAGTCGGCCACCAGGCCGCCGCCGCCCCACAGGTGCAGCCGGCCGGCGTCGGCCACGGCGGTGCGGATGGCGATGGAGGTGTCCATCCGGCCGCGCCGGTCCACATAGCCGAGGCTGCCGCAGTAGGTGCTGCGCCGGCTCGGCTCCAGCTCTTCGATGATCTGCATGGCCCGCACCTTGGGGGCACCGGTGATGGAACCGCCGGGGAAGGCCGCGGCGAGCAGCTCGAGGGAGGTGCGTCCCGGGGCCAGCTCGCCGGTCACCACGCTGACCAGGTGGTGCACGTTGGCATAGCTCTCCAGGCCGCACAGCTGGGGAACCCGAACCGTGCCCGGGCGGCACACGCGACCCAGATCGTTGCGCAGCAGGTCGACGATCATCACGTTCTCGGCGCGGTCCTTGGGGCTGGTCGTGAGCTCATCGGCCAGCCGCCGATCCTCGCCGGGGGTGGTACCGCGGGGGCGGGTGCCCTTGATGGGGCGGGTCTCCACCCGGCCGGCCTGGCACTCGAGGAAGCGCTCCGGGGAGAGCGACAGGATCGCCTGCTCACCGCGCGGCGTAGGCCAGGCCATGAAGCCGGCGTAGGGCGTCGGGGTGGCTCGACGCAGGCGGCGGTAGGCGCTCCACAGGTCCCCTGTATAGGGGGCGCTGAAGCGCTGGGCCAGGTTGATCTGGTAGCAGTCTCCGGCGCGGATATATCGCTGCACGGCGGCGAAGCGCTCGAGATAGTCGACCCGGGAGAGCTCGCCCGCGAAGGGGGCGGTCAGACGGAAGTCGCCTGCGGCCGCCGGCGGCTGGGCCAGCCAGCCCTCCACCTGCCGGCGGCGCTCGGCGGTGGCCACCAGCCAGCTCTCACGGCGCCGGTGGTCCTGGATCAGCGCCCAGTCGTAGAGCCCGACCCGGCTCGCCGGGAGGTCGACGGCGGGGGAGGTGAGCTCGCCCACCGGCTCCAGCAGCCGCCCGACATCATAGCTCCAGTAGCCGATCAGGCCGCCCAGAAAGGGCAGCTCGCTGTCGGGAACCTCCGTCTCGAGGCGCTCGAGCAGCGCCTGCTGGGCGTCGAAGGGCGATAGGCCCGCCAGCGCCGGGGCTCCCTTGATCCGGCCTTCCCCGTCGATCGCCAGGGTCACCAGGGGGTCGCTGGCGAGGATGTCGTAGCGCCCGCCGGGGGCCGCCGGGCGCCCGCTGTCGAGCAGCACGGCCCCGGGACGCCCGCGCAGGCGGGCGAAGTAGTCGAGAGGGGCTTCCTGATAGGGAAGCGGAGTGATCTGGAGTCTTGCGCTCATTGCCGGGCCCTGCTGTGACAGGCGGCCCATTCTAGGCGTCTCGGCGGCCCTTGTCCCAGCCCTGGAGCGTCCCGGGGTTCCTGTGCGGACTTCCTGCTCTCCCGGGCATTGTCGACAGTCCGCCCGATGTCGAGTGGTTGTCTACAACCAAAGGGGGAGGTACAAGAGGTTTCTGCGTATTGACCCCTCTATTACGAGTGGCTACTCTCTCCTCACCGAATAATTGTCGACAATCATCATGAGCTCAGCCGAAACCGAAACCTCGATCCCGGAAGTGCGCACCCTGGCGGAGCGGGTCTTCCAACAGCTCCAGGACGCCATCGTGAGAGGCGAGCTGGCGCCGGGCAGCAAGATCACCGAGCCCTGCCTGTCCAAGGCCTACGGGATCTCGCGCGGCCCGCTGCGCGAGGCGATGCGACGCCTCGAGGCACACCGCCTGATCGAGAGGGTGCCCCACGTGGGCGCGCGGGTGGTCAAGCTCTCCATGAAGGAGCTGCTCGAGCTGTTCGACGTCCGCGAGGCGTTGGAGAGCATGGCCGCCCGGCTCGCTGCCGAGCACATGACTGCCGGTGAGATCGCCGGGCTGCGCGAGCTGCTGGCGATGCATGAGCGCCAGGCCGACCTCAAGAAGGGCGAGGCCTACTTCCAGCGCGAGGGCGATCTGGACTTCCACTACCGCATCGTCCAGGGGAGCCACAATCGCATGCTGGTGACGCTGCTCTGCGACGATCTCTATTACCTGGTGCGGCTCTACCGCACCCAGTTCAGCGCCAGCGGTTCGCGTCCGCAGCGCGCCTTCGTCGAGCACCACCGCATCGTCGATGCCATCGAGGCCGGCGATGCCGAGCTCGCTGAACTGCTGATGCGGCGTCACGTCAGCGCCTCAAGGGCCAACGTCGTCGATCGCTACGCCGCCACCCTGCGTCAGGCGGCTGAAACGACGGCCTGACCCGACGCGATACCCGGTTCCACTTTACCTAGGAGAGACACCATGACCCAGCAGACCCCCGGCGCCCGCTTCCGTGCCGCCCTCGAGGCCAACCGCCCGCTGCCCATCGTCGGCACCATCAACGCCTACACCGCCATGATGGCCCAGCGTGTCGGCCACCAGGCCATCTACCTCTCCGGAGGCGGCGTGGCCAACGCCTCCTTCGGCCTGCCTGACCTGGGCATGACCACCATGAACGACGTGGTCGAGGATGCGCACCGTATCTGCGGCGCCACCGACCTGCCGCTGCTGGTGGATATCGATACCGGCTGGGGCGGTGCCTTCAATATCGCCCGTACCGTCAAGGAGATGCAGCGCGCCGGCGTGGCCGCCGTGCACATCGAGGATCAGATTGCCCAGAAGCGCTGCGGCCACCGCCCCAACAAGGCCATCGTCTCTCAGCAGGAGATGGTCGACCGCGTCAAGGCCGCCGCCGATGCGCGCCTCGATCCGGATTTCTACCTGATCGCCCGCACCGACGCCTTCCAGAAGGACGGACTGGACGCGGCCATCGAGCGTGCTCAGGCCTGCATCGACGCCGGTGCCGACGCCATCTTCGCCGAGGCGGTGCATACCCTGGACGACTACAAGGCGTTCTGCGAGCGCGTCGACGCGCCGATCCTGGCCAATATCACCGAGTTCGGCGCCACGCCGCTGTTCAGCCAGCAGGAGCTGGGCGAGGTGGGTTGCCGCATGGTGCTCTACCCGCTGTCGGCCTTCCGCGCCATGAACGCCGCGGCCCTCAAGGTCTACCAGAGCATCCACGACACCGGCCACCAGCGCGACGTGGTCGAGCTCATGCAGACCCGCGATGAACTCTACGACTTCCTGAACTATCACAGCTTCGAGCAGAAGCTCGACGCCCTCTTTGCCGAGAAGGGCAGCGACGCCTGAGCCGAGCCCCGCTATCGGCGACAAGAACACGATCGACACGCTAGACGAGGAGATACGACATGGCTGATAAGAAGAACCTGAGTGGCGCCGGCCTGCGTGGCCAGAGCGCAGGGACTACCGCCCTTTGCACCGTCGGCAAGAGCGGCGCCGGCCTGACCTATCGCGGCTTCGACATCGCCGAGCTGGCCGAGAAGGCGAAGTTCGAGGAGGTCGCCTACCTGCTGCTCAAGGGCAAGCTGCCCAACCAGGCCGAGCTCGACGCCTACATCCAGAAGCTCCAGGGCCTGCGCGGCCTGCCCGATGCCCTTAAGACGGTGCTCGAGCAGATCCCGAAAGATGCCCACCCCATGGACGTGATGCGCACCGGCGCCTCCATGCTGGGCAACCTGGAGACCGAGCAGAGCTTCGACGAGCAGCAGGACGTCTCCGACCGCCTGCTGGCGGTGCTACCCTCGATCATCTGCTACTGGTATCGCTTCAGCCACGACGGCGTGCGTATCGAGACCGAGACCGACGACGAGTCGGTGGGTGGCCACTTCCTGCATATGCTGCGCGGTGAGCCGGCCTCCGAGCTGCACGCTCGCGTCATGAACGTCTCGCTGATCCTCTACGCCGAGCACGAGTTCAACGCCTCGACCTTCACCGCGCGGGTCTGCGCCTCCACGCTTTCCGACATGCACTCCTGCGTGACCGGCGCCATCGGCTCCCTGCGTGGCCCGCTGCACGGCGGCGCCAACGAGGCGGCCATGGCGATGATCGAGAACTGGACCTCCGCCGACGAAGCCGAGCGCGAGATCATGGGCATGCTCGAGCGCAAGGACAAGATCATGGGCTTCGGCCACGCGATCTACCGGGATTCCGACCCGCGCAACGCCATCATCAAGGAGTGGTCCAGGAAGCTGGCCGAGGACGTGGGCGACACCGTTCTCTACCCGGTCTCCGAGCGCGTCGAGGCGGTGATGTGGCGCGAGAAGAAGCTGTTCTGCAACGCCGACTTCTTCCACGCCAGCGCCTATCACTTCATGGACATCCCCACCAAGCTGTTCACGCCGATCTTCGTCTGCTCGCGCCTCACCGGCTGGGCGGCCCACGTCTTCGAGCAGCGCGCCAACAACCGCATCATTCGTCCGAGTGCCGACTACGTTGGCCCTGAGCACAGCGAGTGGGTGCCCATCGAGCAGCGGGGCTGAGCATGAATACCGACTATCGTAAACCGCTTCCCGGCACCGAGCTGGATTACTTCGACGTGCGTGAGGCCGTCGAGGCGATCCAGCCCGGCGCCTACGATACCCTTCCCTACACCTCTCGGGTGCTGGCCGAGCAGCTGGTGCGTCGCTGCGAGCCCGAGCTGCTCACCGACGCTCTGAAGCAGCTGATCGAGCGCCGCCGCGACCTGGACTTTCCCTGGTACCCGGCCCGGGTGGTGTGCCACGACATTCTCGGTCAGACCGCGCTGGTCGACCTGGCCGGCCTGCGCGACGCCATCGCCGAGCAGGGCGGAGACCCGTCCAAGGGCAACCCGGTGGTACCGACCCAGCTGATCGTCGATCACTCCCTGGCCGTGGAGCACGCCGGTTTCGACCCGGATGCCTTCGACAAGAACCGCGCCGTCGAGGATCGCCGCAACGAGGATCGCTTCCACTTCATCGAGTGGACCAAGACCGCCTTCGAGAACGTCGACGTCATCCCCGCCGGCAACGGCATCATGCACCAGATCAATCTGGAGAAGATGTCGCCGGTGGTGCAGGCCCGCCCGGATGAGAATGGAAAGCGCGTGGCCTTCCCCGATACCTGCGTGGGCACCGACAGCCACACGCCGCATATCGACTGCCTGGGCGTGATCGCCATCGGCGTGGGCGGCCTCGAGGCCGAGACCGTGATGCTGGGTCGCCCCTCCATGATGCGCCTGCCCGATATCGTCGGCGTGGAGCTGACCGGCAAGCCCAAGCCGGGCATCACCGCCACCGATATCGTGCTGGCGATCACCGAGTTCCTCCGCAAG
>PUOM01000286.1 GCA_003552795.1 Halomonas sp.
AAGCCGTTCATGAGTGCCGTGTGGCGCGGGATCATGAAGATGGCGGAAGCCCAGTGCGAGGTGCATTCGCGCCGCGGACTCAACCCGTACGTGTGATCGAGAGCGATCATGAAAAAGCCCGGACTCCATGGTCCGGGCTTTTTGCTGGATGGGGCGGGGAAGCGTCAGACGACGCCCTGATCGATCATGGCGTCGGCCACCTTGCGGAAGCCCGCGATATTGGCGCCCAGCACGAGGTTGGTGGGTACGTCGAACTCCGCGGCAGTATCGGCACACTGCTTGTGGATGTTGGCCATGATCTCCTTGAGCTTGGCGTCCACCTTCTCCAGCGGCCACTGCTCCATGCTGCTGTTCTGGGCCATCTCGAGCTGGCTGGTGGCCACGCCCCCGGCGTTGGCCGCCTTGCCGGGGCCATAGTCGATCTTGGCCTCGAGGAAGAGATCCACGGCGTCGGCGGTGGAGGGCATGTTGGCGCCCTCGCTGATGCAGGTGATGCCGTTATCCAGCAGGGCGCGAGCGTCGGCCACCGTCAGCTCGTTCTGAGTGGCACTGGGAAAGGCAGCGTCGGCTTCGATGCGCCAGACGGCATGGCCATCCGCCGGATAGTCATTGGCGGGGATGTATCGCGCCTCGGGGTGCTTGCCCAGATACTCTTCCAGAGAGGCGCGCCTGAGCTCCTTGAGCTCCTTGAGCAGCGCCAGATCGATACCGCGTGGGTCGTGAACGGTGCCGCGGGAATCGGAGCAGGTGACGGGCTTGGCGCCCAGCTCGTAGAGCTTCTCGATGGTATAGATGGCGACATTGCCGGCACCGGAAACCAGACAGGTCTTGCCCTCGATGCTCTCGCCGCGGGCCTCGAGCATGTTCTGCGCAAAGTAGACCGCCCCGTAGCCGGTGGCTTCCTTGCGGCCGATGGAACCGCCCCAGTTCAGCCCCTTGCCGGTGAGAATGCCTTCGTAGCGTCCGGTAAGGCGCTTGTACTGACCGTACATGTAGCCGATTTCCCGGGCGCCAACGCCGATATCGCCGGCCGGCACGTCGGTGGTCGGGCCGATGTGGCGGTGGAGTTCGTTCATGAAGGCCTGGCAGAAGCGCATGATCTCCGCATCCGACTTGCCCTTGGGGTTGAAATCGGACCCGCCTTTGCCGCCGCCGATGGGCAGGCCGGTCAGGGCATTCTTGAAGATCTGCTCGAAGCCCAGGAACTTGATGGTGCCTGAGGTGACGCTGGGGTGGAAGCGCAGCCCACCCTTGTAGGGGCCCAGGGCGGAGTTGAACTGCACGCGGTAGCCCTTGTTGACCTGCACCTTGCCATCGTCATCGGCCCAGCAGACCCGGAACATGATCTGGCGCTCGGGCTCGACGATACGCTCGATGATGCTGTGGTCCAGGTAGTGAGGGCTCTGCTGGAACAGCGGGCGCAGGCACTCGAGAACCTCTTCGGCGGCTTGATAGAACTCGGTCTGTGCGGGGCTGCTCTTGCGGAGACGTTCGAGGGTGTCGTGAACGTAGGGCATCGACATGTTCCTGTGAAAGGGGTGGCTTTCTGTCCGCCAGTCGGGCGGGCAGCCTGAAGGTGGTTTCAACGAGGGGGACAATATAAAGCAATGCACCATTATGCAGCAACTGTATAGGCTATGCGCTTGTTAGACATTGATATGAGCCGAACTGGCTTGAAACTCGCCGTTTCTTGCGCACCAAATGATTACATCAAGATTCATTCATAGATGGTTATTAAACGAAGTCTATGTATCGTGCCTCTGGGCGTCCCGCTGGTATCATGGGCGCACCTGTCTGCTCTGGAGTGCCTCTCTTGACCCTGACTACGCCGGCGCTGCTGTTTCCGGCCATCTCGCTGCTGCTGCTGGCCTATACCAATCGCTTCCTGGTCCTGGCCCAGCTGATTCGCAAGCTGGCCGATGAGGAGCGCAATCAGCACCTGGAGACCAATACTCGCCAGATACTGCTGCTGCGTCGGCGGATCTCCCTGACCAAGCGCATGCAGCTGGCCGGCGTGTTCAGCTTCCTGCTCTGCACCCTGTCGATGTTTGCGCTCTTCCTGTCGCTGGAACTCACGGGCATGGTGCTGTTCGGGGGTAGCCTGGTCACCCTGGCGGTATCTCTGATCTATTCCCTCTGGGAGATCCAGATCTCCACCAATGCCTTGAATGTCCAGCTGCAGGACATGGAGGAGCTGCAGCGTACCGAAAGACCGGCTGTCGGGCGGCGGGGAGGTGAAACGTGAGCCGAGTCGCGTCGGAGCTGCTGCTCTACTGCCGTCCCGGGTTCGAGCGTGATCTAGGCGAGGAGGTGGCCGACAAGGCCGCCGAGGCGGGGTGGGCCGGTGAGGTCATGCAGGAAGCGGGTGATGGCTTTGTGCGTTTTCGCGTGGCGGATGAGCGGCCGGCCAATGCTCTGCATCGCGCCCTGCCTCTGGCGGCGCTGGTCTTCGCTCGCCAGAGCCTGGTGGCGTTGCCGCCACTGCGACTTGATCGGGAAGACCGCCTGTCGCCGATCATTGCCCAGGTCGTCGCGTCCGGCTGGAGCTTCGAGAGTATCTGGCACGAGACGCCGGACACCAACGATGGCAAGGCGCTGGGTGGCCTCGCCAAGGCCCTGACCCGTCCGCTGGAGTCGCTGCTCAAGAAGCGTGGAGCGCTGCGCCGCAAGGGCGGTGGGCGGCGCCTGCACCTGCTCTGGAGCGCCGGCGATCATGTCCAGGTCGGGATGAGCTTTCCGGGCAATCGCAGCGAGTTGCCGGGAGGCATTCGTCGGCTGCGGTTTCCCCAGTCGGCGCCGAGTCGCTCGACCCTCAAGCTGGAGGAGGCCTGGCATGAGTTCGTGCCGCGCGCGGAGTGGGAGACGCGACTGGCCGAGGGGATGCAGGCTGCCGACCTGGGAGCGGCCCCCGGGGGCTGGACCTGGCAGCTGGTGCATCGCGGCATGCATGTCTATGCAATCGACAATGGCCCCATGGACAAGACGCTGATGGCCACCGGGCAGGTGGAACACCTGCGCGAGGATGGTTTCGTGTGGGAGCCGCCCAATCGGCTCGACTGGCTGGTGTGCGATATCGTCGACAAGCCGTCCCGGGTCGAGGCCATGGTGGAGCGCTGGCTGGTGCGGCGCTGGTGCCGGGAGGCGGTGTTCAACCTCAAGCTGCCGATGAAACGTCGCTGGCCGGAGGTGGTGGCCTGTCTGGGGAAGCTGGAGGGGGCGCTGGCGAGTGCCGGGGTCGCCGCGGAGATTGGCTGTCGCCACCTCTACCATGACCGGGAGGAAGTCACGGTCCATGTGCGGCTGCGCGACTAGTCGCCCCCGCGCATCGGCCTCGAGCCGCGCGGCCAGCGTCCGGGCGACGCTGGCCGTCGATCTCAGTGAGTGGTCGGCTCGTAGACGCGGACGCGCTCCTCTTCGGTGAGCAGCGGCAGCAGGCGCTGCATCACCCGAGAGCGCTCCTCACTGGTGTACCATTCCTTCCAGGCGCGCAGGTCGCGCCACTTGGTGATCATCAGGCGTCGATCGCTGTGGCCAAGCTCGACGAGGCTTTCACCACCCACGAAGCCGCGCGCGCCCAGGGACTGACGCATGGCTTCACGGGCGGCCTCCTCGTACTCCTCCTCCAGCCCCGGCATGATGCGACGTTCGATAATGATCTTGATCATCTAACTTGCTCCCAACAGAGTTGATCCCAACGACGAGGCCATCGATGGTTGATTCCCGTGATGAACTACCCGAGGCGGCTCCCGACCGAGAGGTCGAGCTCGATACCACCGGGCTCTACTGCCCCGAACCGATCATGCTGATGCACAACAAGGTGCGCGACATGCGCCCCGGCGAGGTGCTCAAGGTGATTGCCACGGACCCGGCCACTCAGCGTGACGTGCCGAAGTTCTGCCAGTTTCTGGGCCATGAGCTGATTCGCCAGGAAGCGCTCGAGGACAGCTATCGCTACTTTATCCGGTTAGGCTAATTCTGTCCCGCGGGCTCAGCCCGGCGGCGCGTCGTCGGGTTCCTGCGTCACCATCAGGGCCAGAGCCTCGAGGGTGGCAGGGTCCTCGCGGCGAATGCGATTGGCGATCTGACGCTGAAAGAAGTAGACCACGCGATGGCGGCTATGGCCGGGGTAGAGGCAGGGATCGCCGGGCAGGATCGGCGTCGACTCCACCCGCCGCTCATCGGCCAGCAGCGCCTCGATGCTGCCATCGCTGTAGAGCCGCCAGCCGAACACCTGCTTGAGCTGCCAGGGCGTGTCGCCCTCGTCCATGCACAGGGCGTGGGTGCCCTGGGTCTCGGGGATCTGCTGGATGAGGGTGACCTGCTCGGTCTCCTCGTAGTCGAAGTAGGCGGCCGCATGCTCGAGCTCGAACACCTTGTGTTCGGGAGCCTGATCGAACAGCTCCTCGGTCTCGGGGTCTCGATAGCCGACGAAGCTGCCGTGCTCCGGATCATCCAGGCGATGGCAGGGGGTCAGCGCCTCCATCCAGGGCACCATGCCGACCACCTCGCCATCCTCGCTCAGCCCCCAGGCCAGTAGCGGCATGCCGTAGAGGGTGTCGGGACTCGAGGCCAGGCGATAGACCATTTCCAGGCCGTCCAGCTCGGGAGCCAGGCGTATCAGGCGCCGTCTGGCCTGTAGACGCTGGCGCATCGTTTCCAGGTCGATGACCTGGGCAGGGCGGTGTGACAGCGGGGTTCCCATGACGTCTCTCCAGATGCTGCGTGATCACGGCATCGGCACGGGGAGTCGGGCTCCACGGCCGCTCGGAAGCGCACTGCGTCATTCTCGCCCCACCAATATCACAGTCGGTGGGGGAGGTTAAGTCCTGTGGTAAATCTGCTGTTTCAGCGGCAGCGCTGGACCAGATCGCGGCGCAGTGTCTGGTGGCGGTCTCGGGCGGCTTCGAAGGCGGGCAGGGGGGCCGACGGCTGCTCTCGGGAGAGCCATTCGCGGTGGTAGGCGCTGACCGCTTCGGGGGGGGAGTCCAGGGAATGGAAGAGGGGATCCAGCTCGGCCAGCCAGGCGTGGGCCGCATCGCCGAGCGCGTCCAGCCACTGGCCGAGAGCCGCGTCGCTTGGGGTCTCTTCCAGATCCGGCGTCAGGCAGCCGTCATCACGGGCCAGGGCCTGCTCGGCCAGGGAGGAGGCCTCCTCCAGGCGCTGGGTGGCCAGCATCAGGGTGCGCAGCAGCTCGGCGGTGTAGGGGCGCTCCCGGAGGGCGCCGAGGTGTTCCCCCAGAGCCTCCAGGTCCGGCAGCGAGCCGCCGTTCACGGCCGTTGCGGTCAGCGTCTGCAGGTAGTCGAGCGCCTCCAGCTGCGCCTCGGGTGGCGCCAGGGCCTCCTCAGGCAGCGGAGAGCTTACCCGCGTGAAGTTGCCGGACCACTCATCGGAGCCGAACAGGCCGTTCCAGGTGGCCTGTGGCAGCTGCTCGGTCTTGGTCCGGGTCAAGCGTTCGAGTCTCTCGCGATCCGCGTCGGCAAGGCGCTCGGGCACCTCGCTGTCCAGGCAGTCGGTCAGGCGCTGCCACAGCGTCAGCTCGTAGCGCCACAGCTGGCTGGCCGGGGCGACTCGGCCGAGGGCGCTGTTGCGCTCCGCGACGAGGGTAGCGATACGGCACTCGCGCAGGGCGAAAACGTTGAGCATGCCCTCACGCGTCTCGGGCACCCTGACGAGCCGGTCTCGGCGGTCGGGAAAGGCGCCGATATTGGCGGGCGACGCCGGCGTCGGGGGCGCCATGTCGAGGTGCCGGGCCAGGTCGCGCTGATAGTCGACGAGTCTGGCGTCGCTGTCACCGCCGCCGCTGCAGGCGCTCAGCAGCCCGCCGAGTCCCGCGACGAGCAGGCCGGCAAGGCCTCTGTCAGTGCGTGCCCAAGGCATCGTGTCTGCCCTCCATCGCTGCTCTGCTGATCCGTCTGAGGCGCTCGCCGAGCAGGACGGCCGCCACGGTGAGGCCGCCGACCAGCCCGATCCAGTAGCCGTGAACGCCCAGCGGCGCTATCAGCCCGAACAGGCCGCGGGTGCCCAGCCAGTGGCCGCCGGCCAGGCCCACCAGCCAGTAGGAGGCCAGGGTGATCAGCATGATGATGCGGGTGTCCCGGTAGCCGCGCAGGGCGCCGGCCAGGTTGACCTGCAGGGAATCCGAAAGCTGATAGATCATGGCCAGTAGGACCAGCGAAAGCGCCAGGCGTTGCACGTGCTGATCATGCGTGTAGAGGCTGATCACGACGTCTGCGGTCAACCATAGCAGGGCGCAGTTGAGCAAGGCGATCACGATGCTGGCGACGACGCCGAACCAGGCGACCTGCCGGGCGTAGTCGGGCCGTTGTTGTCCCAGGGTGTTGCCGACCCGGACCGTCAGCGCCATGCTCAGGGCGAGCGGGAGCATGAAGAGGATCGAGGTGTAGTTCAGCGCGACCTGATGGGCGGCCACCGTCACCTCGCCCATGCTGGCAATGAACAGGGCGATCAGCGTGAACAGGGTGACTTCGATGAAGATCGCCACGCCGATGGGCACGCCGACATGGAGCAGCTCACCGATCATCTTCAGGCGTGGCAGGGTGGGGGCGTGCCACAGCGACACCTCACGATAGGCCGGAGCGCGCCGGGTATAGAGCGCCATGGCCAGGCTCATGGTCCACAGCGACAGCGCCGTGGCGATCCCGCAGCCCAGGGCGCCCAGCGCCGGCAGCGTCTGTACCCAGGCCGGCAGCCAGTCACCGAACAGGGCGGTAAGGCCGTCACCGCCGTGGATCAGCACATAGTTGCTGGGGATATTGACCACCAGGCCGAGCAGGCTGATCCACAGCGAGGGGCGGGTGTGGTTCATGCCGTCGGAGAAGGCGCGCAGCGCCTGGAAAAGCGCCGCCCCGGGCATGCCGAAGGCCACCGCCGCCAGGTAGGCCGCCGAGCGGCTGGCCACCTCCTCGGGC
This sequence comes from Halomonas sp., assembly GCA_003552795.1. Lineage (GTDB taxonomy): Bacteria > Pseudomonadota > Gammaproteobacteria > Pseudomonadales > Halomonadaceae > Halomonas. The sequence goes on from PUOM01000286.1 coordinate 6,930, forward strand.
ACTTTCATCAGTGCAAAGATGGGCTGGACGGCAAGCCACAGCAGGGCGGCCGCGGCCAGGCCGAGCACCAGCGCTACCCACAGCGCCTGATGCACATTGGGGCGAATCTCGCCCAGGCGTCTGCCGCCGAGCAGCTGGGCGACGATGGGCGTCAAGCCCATCAGGGTGCCGGTCATGAACAGCATCAGCGGCATCCACAGGCTCGAACCCACCGAGACGGCGGCCAGGTCGGTGGCGCTCAGCCGGCCGGTCATCATCACGTCGGCCACGCTCATGCCGGCCTGGGCAAGCTGGGCGCCGCAGATCGGCAGTGCCAGCATCAGCAGGGGCCGGGTCTCCCGGCGGCTGGTGGCGAGCAGGCGCGCGAAGGGGGTGGACAAGGTCGAGGGCTCCATGCAGTCGGACCGGTCGATAAAGCCGCCCACTATAGCAATGCTCGGGGGCTTTGGCCCGCAGCCCCCGGCGCCTATAATGGTCCTCCATCCATGTCCACGGAGCCCGTGTGAACCACCGACTCGAGGATGTCATCGCCCTGTTCGATGGACTGTTCCAGGAGCCCTTCGGAACCCGCCTGGTCCGCGGCGGCGACGAGCCTCTCTACCTCCCGGCCGATGCCGACTCGCCCTGCCATCGGGTGATATTCGCCCGAGGCTTCTACGCCAGCGCCCTGCACGAGATCAGCCACTGGTGCATCGCCGGCGAGGCGCGACGCCAGCTCGAGGACTACGGCTACTGGTATCTGCCCGACGGTCGAGACGCCCGTGAGCAGCGGGATTTCGAAGCGGTGGAGCTGGCGCCCCAGGCGCTGGAACGGCTCTTCTCAGAGGCCTGCGGCCGGTCCTTTCATATCAGCGTCGACAATCTGGGCGGTGAAGTGGAGGTGGACCGCGAGGCCTTCCAGGCTCGGGTCGCGGCCCGCGCCGAGCGTTACGAGCGCGAAGGCCTGCCGCGCCGCGCCGCGGCCTTCCGCTGCGCCCTGCGTCGTTTCTATCGGGAGGGCGCCAGTCGGGAGGCGGCCATCGCCTCGGGACGTGGTTGGCTCGAGGCGCCACTGCCGGCCTGAGCGCGGCCGCTATGTTCCGCTGCCGGAGAGGCGCTTCGCGCCGATGACGGCAGGCCCGTCATCGGAACCCGGTGGGGGCAGATACCGAGACGCGGGTGGCCGAGCTGGGCCTCCGTTGTCGAGAGTATCTCTCACCGGAAGGCCTTGTCCGCGTCGAGCGTCGGCGTCCAGGGCAGATCGCTGTTTTGCCAGCCGTTGACCAGCCGCATGCCTTCGCGCTCACCGCTCTCGGCAGGATCCCCCTGGAAGCCGTGAGTCACGTAGCGGACCGACTCGAAGCCCTGCTCCAGCAGGTAGGCGGCGCTCGGCTCGCCGCGATCGCTGCCGGAGCGGCACATGGTGATGACCGTCGCGGAGCGATCGAGCCCCTTCTCCTCCAGCGCGGCGGCAACCTGCTCCGCGAAGTCCTCGTTCGGCACCATGGCAAAGTGGCCGCGCTCCTCGTTCCAGCTCTCACGATCCACGACGCGGAAGGGGATATTCCGATCCACCTCGTTGGTGGCGCCGATGAACATGACTTCCACCGGGTCGCGAACGTCGATGAAGAGCACCTCGTCACGCTCTTCCTGCAGAAGCTCGTAGGTCTCCTGTGCGGAAATCCGGTTTTCGGCGCTTGCGGCTGCCGAGATCAGCAGCGCTGCGGCGCCGCTACAGAGGGCGAGTGTACGTAGCATGTCGATTTCCATCCTTCGGCGTGGCTGAGATGTTCTAACGATATAACCATAGCAGGCCCCGCGGCGGATAATCCACCGCGCGACTCCGCGTCGCTGCAGAGCCCGGTGATGCCGGCATCCGGCTGGCGCGGGAATTCGTCCGCCGCCAGGGTCCGCCCGGGGAAGAAGTCGTCTAGGCTGAAGGCGTTAGTCTCAGCCGGAGCCTGCCGTGGCCGCTACGTCGTCTTCTTCCGTTCATGAGTCACTGCCCCAGGAGCAGCGCTTCCTCGATGCCCTCGACCAGGATCGCTGGCCCGCGACCGAGCATGCCTGGGCTCTCGACGAGGTGGATCTGTCCCCCGAGGCGCTGGTCGAGCTGTTCGAGTCCCAGTTGATGAGCCGCCATCTGGACCTCCAGGCCCGCCGCCTCCAGGCGCGAGGCGAGGGCTTCTATACCATCGGCAGCGCGGGCCACGAGGGGAATGCGGCGATTGCCCGGGCCCTGCGTCCGAGCGATCCCGCCTTCCTGCACTATCGCGATGCCGCCTTCCTGATCGAGCGCAGCCGTCAGCTGCCTGGCCGGACGCCGCTGTGGGACCTGCTGCTGAGCTTCGCGGCGTCCCGGGACGACCCGGTCTCCGGCGGGCGCCACAAGGTGCTGGGCTCGACGCCGCTGACCGTGCCGCCCCAGACCAGCACCATCGCCTCCCACCTGCCCAAGGCGGTGGGGGCGGCCCACAGCCTGGGGCTGTGGCGACGCCTGGGCGGCGGCGGCGCATGGC
>PUOM01000181.1 GCA_003552795.1 Halomonas sp.
CACCTGCCGGCGCTGCTCGGGCTCGAGGCGCGACATGGCGAACCCTACCTGCCGCAACACCACCTCCATGGTCCGGCCGGCATCGCGCTCCTCGAGGGTCTCGCCCACGCAGAGCACCGGCGTCAGGCCGACGCTGAGGGCCGCCAGCAGCCGGTCGAACACCTGCTCGTCCCCTTCGCGATAGAGCTGGCGACGCTCTGAATGCCCCACCAGGGCGTAGCGAACGCCGAATTCACACAGCATTCGGCCGCTGACCTCGCCGGTATGGGCACCGGAGCGCAGCGGATTCAGCGACTGAGCGCCGAGCCGAAGCGGCGTATCGGCGAAGGCACGCCGCGCCGCGTCCAGATAGGGAAACGGAGGAAAGATCACGACCTCGGCCCCCTCCGGCAGCTCGGCCTCGGCAAAGGCGCGACCGAACGCCTCGACCAGATCGGCAGAGCCATTCATCTTCCAGTTGCCGGCAAGCAGCGGGGTACGCATCGTCTGTCCTCTTTCAAGGTGGTGCGAAATGGTATAGGAGAGGCCCTGTCAAGACAACCGGCCCGCTCAGGCCAGCAGCGCTTCGACCCCGGCGGCGATACGCCGCGCCAGGCCGTCGACATCCAGGTGGGGGCGCCCCTCTACCATCACCCTGATCAGAGGCTCGGTGCCGGAAGGGCGCAGCAGCACACGCCCTTCGTCCCCCAGCTCCGTCTCCACCTCGGCCACCGCCGCCTGAAGCTCCGGCCGCTCCATCAGCGCCTTGGCGTCGCTGCCCGGGGTCAGCCGGACATTGACCAGCGCCTGGGGCGCCTTCTCCAGGCCGGCCAGCAGGCGCTGCAGCGGCTTGCCGTCGCGCACCATGATCGCCAGCACCTGCAGCGCCGAGACGATACCGTCGCCGGTGGTCTGCACATGCCCACAGAGGATGTGCCCCGAGGACTCGCCGCCCAGCTGCCAGCCCTTGCTGGCCAGGCGCTCCATCACATAGCGGTCACCCACCCTGGCGCGTTCGAAGGGCACGCCCATCTCTTCGAAGGCGGCGGCCAGCCCAAAGTTGGACATCAGGGTACCCACCACGCCACCGCCCAGATCGCCGCGAGCATGGCGGTCGCGGGCGATCAGATAGAGGATGTCGTCGCCGTCTATCTCGCGGCCATCCGCGTCCACCAGCAGCACCCGATCCCCGTCGCCGTCAAACGCCACGCCGAGATCGGCCCCCTGCTGGATCACCGCGGCACGCAGGGCTGCCGGATGGGTGGAGCCGACCGCCTTGTTGATATTGAGGCCGTCGGGGCTCGCTCCGATCAGGCTCACCTCGGCGCCCAGCTCGCGGAACACGCTGGGTGCGATGTGATAGGTAGCACCATGGGCACAGTCCAGCACCACCTTCAGGCCCGTGAGGCTGATCCGGTCCGGCACCGTGGACTTGCAGAACTCGATATAGCGGCCCGCGGCGTCATCGATCCGCGCCACCTTGCCCAGTCGGTCTGCCGCCACCGTGGTCAACGGCTCCTCGAGCATCGCCTCGATCTCCGACTCGAGGCTATCGTCCAGCTTGACCCCGGCGGTGGAAAAGAACTTGATGCCGTTGTCGGCGAAGGGGTTGTGGGAGGCCGAGATGACGATACCGGCATCGGCGCGGAAGGTGCGGGTCAGATAGGCGATGCCGGGCGTCGGCATGGGACCCAGCAGGGCCACGTCCACACCGGCGGCGGAGAGCCCCGCCTCCAGGGCCGATTCGAACATGTAGCCGGAGATCCGGGTGTCCTTGCCGATCAGCACCAGATGACGGCGCGAACCGTTGCGCGCCGCCAGCACGCGGCCGGTAGCCCAGCCCAGCTTGAGCATGAAGTCGGCGGTAATCGGCGACTCGCCGACGGTGCCGCGGATCCCGTCGGTGCCAAAATAGCGTCGTGTCATCAGCATCCTTCCTTGAGTACGGCCCAGGTCATGTTCACCGCATCCACGCTGGGGGCCACATCGTGAACGCGCAGGATGCGAGCGCCACGCTCCACCGCCAGGGCCGTCAGTGCCAGTCCGCCGGGCAGGCGCTCCTCCACCGGGCGCGCCAGCACCTTGCCGATCATGCTCTTGCGCGACATGCCCACCAGCAGCGGCAGCTCGAGTGTCGCCAGCCGCTCCAGCCGGTTGAGCAGGCGCAGGTTGTGCTCCACGGTCTTGCCGAAGCCGAAGCCGGGATCGATCAGCAGGCGCTCGCGGCGCAGGCCGCCGGCCTCGCAGACGGCGACCCGTTCGGCGAGGTAGTCGGCGACCGCTTCTTCGATGGCCACATCATAGCGGGGCGCCTGCTGCATGTCGCGGGGCTCGCCCTGGCGGTGCATCAGGCAGACCGGAAGACCCGTACCGCAGGCCGCGGCCAGCGCGCCCTCGCGCTCCAGAGCACGCACGTCGTTGAGCATGCCGGCCCCCAGGGCCGCACTCTCGCGCATCACCTGCGGACAGCTGGTGTCCACCGACACCAGCGCATCCAGCTCGCTTACCAGCGCCTCCACCACCGGCGCGACCCGGTCGAGCTCCTGCTGAGGGGCGACCGGGACGGCGCCCGGGCGGGTGGACTCCCCTCCCACGTCGATGATCGCTGCCCCCTCGGCCAGCATGCGCTCGGCATGGCGCAGGGCGTCGTCGAGGGCGACATGGCGTCCGCCGTCGGAAAACGAGTCGGGGGTGACGTTGAGGACCCCCATCACGCGGGGGAAGCTGAGGTCCAGCCGATGGCGGCCACAGTTCAGGAAGGCACTGGTTGAAGTCATCATGTCTCGGAGCGTCAGGTTAGGCGGAGCCTGTCATCGTACAGGACTCAGAAACGCGCAGGCGCCCCGCGGAGGGGCGCCTGACAGAGGGTAAACGCAGCGGACTCAGGAGCCGGCCGGACCGCCCAGCGGGTCAGAGGGCCGGCGACGCGGCTCGTCGTCTTCTTCCCCGTCACCATCACTGTCGCCGTCGACCTCGTCCGGCGCTTCCGGCGCCGCCTCGGCCTCGGGCTCTTCGGTCACCGGGGCCGCGGGACCGGAGGAGTCGCCGTCCTCCCAATCCTTGGGCGGACGCGGCTCGCGCCCCTCCATGATGTCCTTGAGCTGATCGGCGTCGATGGTTTCATACTTCATCAGCGCCTCGGCCATGGCATCGAGCTTGTCGCGGTTCTCCTCGAGAATGGTGCGCGCCTGCTCGTAGCACTCGTCGATGACCTTGCGCACTTCCTTGTCGAGCTTGGAGATGGTCTCGCCGGACTTCATCTTGCCGCCCTGGCCGGCCCCTCCCATGAACTGGTGGGACTCGTCCTCGTCATACATGATCGGCCCCATCTCGTCGGAGAGACCCCACTTGGCGACCATGCTGTGGGCCAGTTCGGTGGCACGCTTGATATCGTTCGATGCCCCGGTGGTCACCCCGTTGGGCCCGAGCGTCATCTCCTCGGCGATACGACCACCGAACAGCGAGCAGATCTGGCTCAGGATCTGCTGGCGCGACAGGCTGTAGCGATCCTGCTCGGGCAGGAACATGGTCACGCCCAGGGCGCGTCCGCGCGGGATGATGGTCACCTTGTAGACCGGGTCGTGCTCCGGCACCACCAGGCCGATGATGGCATGGCCCGACTCGTGATAGGCGGTGTTGAGCTTCTCCTTCTCGGTCATGACCATGGAGCGACGTTCGGCGCCCATCATGATCTTGTCCTTGGCCAGCTCAAGCTCTTCCATGCCCACCAGGCGCTTGTTGCGCCGCGCGGCAAACAGGGCGGCCTCGTTGACCAGGTTGGCCAGGTCGGCGCCGGAGAAACCCGGGGTACCGCGGGCAATCAGCGACGGCTTGACGTCGTCGGCCAGCGGCACCTTGCGCAGGTGCACGTTGAGGATATGCTCGCGGCCGCGGATATCGGGCAGCGGCACCACCACCTGACGGTCGAAGCGGCCCGGACGCATCAGCGCCGGGTCCAGCACGTCCGGACGGTTGGTGGCGGCGATCACGATGATGCCTTCGTTGGCCTCGAAGCCGTCCATCTCCACCAGCAGCTGGTTGAGGGTCTGCTCGCGCTCGTCGTTACCGCCACCCATGCCGACCCCGCGAGAACGACCCACGGCGTCGATCTCGTCGATGAAGATGATGCACGGCGCCTGCTTCTTGGCCTGCTCGAACATGTCGCGCACTCGCGACGCCCCCACCCCCACGAACATCTCGACGAAGTCGGAGCCGGAGATGGAGAAGAAGGGCACCTTGGCCTCGCCGGCGATGGACTTGGCGAGCAGCGTCTTGCCGGTACCCGGCGGCCCCACCATCAGCACGCCACGCGGGATGGTGCCGCCCAGGCGCTGGAACTTGGTGGGATCGCGCAGGAAGTCGACCAGCTCTTCCACTTCCTCCTTGGCCTCGTCACAGCCGGCAACATCGGAGAAGGTGGTCTTGATCTGATCCTGGGAGAGCAGCTTGGCCTTGGACTTGCCGAAGCTCATGGGCCCGCCCTTGCCGGCACCGCCACCCTGCATCTGGCGCATGAAGAACATGAAGATGGCCAGGATCAGCAGGATCGGGAAGCTGGCAATCAGCAGCCGCGTCCACAGACTCTGCTGCTCCGGCTCCTTGCCCACCACGGTGACGTCGTTGGAGAGCAGGTCATCGATCAGCTTGGGGTCTTCCGCCGCGGGGCGGATAGTCTGGAACGAGGAGCCGTCGGCACGCTCGCCGGTGATGGTATAGCCATCGATGGTGACGCTGCGGATCTGCTGGTTCTGCACCTGCTGGACGAACTGGGAGTAGTTCATCGACTGAGGTGAGCTGTCGACGCTGAAGTTGTTGAACACCGTCAGCAGCACCGCCGCGATGACCAACCACAGAATCAGGTTCTTCGCCATGTCGTTCAAGGGACTACCCTCAATATCAGTAATCTGTCGGCCATATATGCGCCTGGCACATTGGACACTACATGAGCAGGCCGCGTTCGGCCACCGCCGGCACCACGGCACGCACGGTCCACCTCGGGCACCACTCTGACACAGTTGCGCGCCGCTGTCCGGCAATCGCTCCGGTAGGCCGGGCCTATCGGGCGCTCGGCCACCATCAGCCGCGGAAGCCCTGTGCCAGCAGATAGACCTCGCGCGAGCGCGCCCGGGAGGCACCCGGCTTGCGGGTTACCACTCGGGTGAAGCGCTGGCGCAGGGTCTTCAGGTATTCATCGAAGCCCTCACCCTGAAACACCTTGGCCAGGAAGGTGCCGCCAGGGCGCAGGGTCTGGCCGGCCAGGTCCAGCGCCAGCTCCACCAGATACATCGCCTGGGGCTGGTCGATGGCGGCCATGCCGCTCATGTTGGGGGCCATATCGGACATCACCAGATCCACCGGCCGCTCGCCGAGCGCGGCGAGAATCGCGTCGAGGATCTCGTCTTCGGTGAAGTCGCCCTGGATGAAATCGACGCCGGCCAGGGCGTCCATCTCGAGGAGGTCGGAGGCGATCACCACCCCCTCGGCGCCCACCTTCTCGGCCGCCACCTGACTCCAGCCGCCGGGGGCCGCCCCCAGATCGACCACCGTCATGCCGGCCCTGAAGAGACGGTCCTTGTCGTCCAGCTCCAGCAGCTTGTAGCTGGCGCGCGAGCGATAGCCGTCCTGCCAGGAGCGCTGCACATAGGGGTCGTCGAAGTGCTCCTTGAGCCATCCCTTGCTGGTCTTGCTGGCAGCCCCCTTGTCGGCGGGACGCTTGCTGGCCGGCGCATGGCCGGAAGCGGGAGATGTTGTGCGAGAACGAGCCACGGCATCACCAGGAGTGGGGGAACGGAAGGACACTAAGGCGAAGTGCGGAAAGCATCATTGTCGGCGGCCAGGCGCCCGCCGACACCGCGGCGAGGGCCAGGTTCCGGGTCACGCGGCGCGGCTTTTTCCCATGGCCGTTTTCGGCGCGCTGTTTTACGCGTACCATGGGCGGCTGCGCGCAACCAAGAAGATGCAAGATACCATGAGCTTGTCACAGGCACAAAAGAAAGCATTTCGCAGCATCGGCCACCACCTGAACCCGGTGGTAACGGTCTCCGAGAACGGCATCTCCGAGGGGGTGCTGGCAGAACTCGAGAGGGCGCTCTCCGACCATGAGCTGATCAAGGTCAAGCTGGCCGTGCCGGAGCGCGACGACCGCGCCGCCATCCTCGATGAGCTGGTCGCCACCAGCCGCGCCGAGCTGGTGCAGAAGATCGGCAAGATGGCGCTGCTCTATCGCCGCAACCCCAAGGCCAACCCGAAGCTCTCCAACGTCCAGCGCTTCGAGGGGCACCACGGCCGGCACTGACGCGCTTCGCGCGAGCTGCAAGCTGCAAGCTTTAAGCTGTAAGTCAGAACCCAAACACCCCCCAAGGCACTGCCTTGGGGGGTGTTTTCTTACAGCTTAAAGCTTATGGCTTACAGCTGCCCGAAGGGTTACAGGTGCTCGACGCCGGCGATCTCGTACTCGACGTTGCCGCCGGGGGTCTTGACCACCACCACGTCACCCTCCTCCTTGCCGATCAGGGCGCGGGCGATGGGCGAGGTGACCGAGATCAGCCCCTGCTTGATGTCGGCCTCGTCCTCGCCAACGATGCGGTAGGTGACCTCCTCATCGGTGTCGAGGTTGATCAGCTCCACGGTGACGCCGAAGATCACCTTGCCGGTGCGGGGCAGCTTGGTGACGTCGATCACCTGGGCACTGCCCAGCTTGCCCTCGATCTCCTGGATACGCCCCTCGATGAAACCCTGCTGCTCGCGAGCGGCATGATACTCGGCGTTCTCCTTGAGGTCGCCGTGCTCGCGGGCCTCGGCGATGGCGGCGATCACCCTCGGGCGCGCCTCGCTCTTGAGCTGCTCGAGCTCCTTGCGCAGACGCGCCTCTCCGACGACAGTCATCGGGACCTTGTTCATTGTGCAGCTCCTGCATGCAAATCCTGAAGCCGCCGCACCGTGATCTCGTTGCCGTATTCAAGCGCCATGCAAACGGCGCTGGCCCCTGCCAGCGTGGTGGCGTAGGGAACCTTGCGGGCAAGCGCGGTGCGGCGGATCACCGAGGAGTCCTGGATCGCCTGGCGACCCTCGGTGGTATTGACGATATAGGCGATGTCGTCATTCTTGAGCAGATCGACGATATGCGGACGGCCTTCGAAGACCTTGTTCACGACCTCGACGTCGATGCCGGCAGCCTTGAGGGCAGCGGCGGTACCGCGGGTCGCGCACAGGGTGAAGCCCAATGTTACCAGAGAACGCGCCACCTCGATAACACCCGCCTTGTCGGGTTCGCGCACCGAGAGAAACGCCTTGCGCTCGCCGGTCAGCGCGGGGATCGCCTCGCCGGCGCCCAGCTGGGCCTTGTAGAAGGCCTCGGCGAAGGTGTCACCGCTGCCCATCACCTCACCGGTGGACTTCATCTCCGGCGAGAGGATGGGGTCGACGCCCGGAAACTTGTTGAACGGGAAGACCGCTTCCTTGACGCTGAAGAAGTGCGGCACGATCTCGCGGGTGAAGCCCTGCTCCGCGAGGCTGGTGCCGGCCATGCAGCGCGCGGCGACCTGGGCCAGGGAGGTGCCGATGCACTTGGAGACGAAGGGCACGGTGCGCGAGGCACGGGGGTTGACCTCGATGACGTAGATCTCGCCATCCTGCCAGGCCAGCTGCACGTTCATCAGCCCCTTGACGCCCAGCTCCACGGCCATCTGCTTGACCTGATGGCGCATCTCGTCCTGCACCTCGGCAGGCAGCGAGTAGGGCGGCAGCGAGCAGGCGGAGTCGCCGGAGTGCACGCCGGCCTGCTCGATATGCTGCATGATGCCGCCGATCACCACCTGCTTGCCGTCGGAGACGGCGTCGATATCGATCTCGATGGCGGCGTTGAGAAAGTGGTCGAGCAGCACCGGGGAGTCGTTGGAGACCTTGACCGCGTGGGTCATGTAGTTCTCCAGCTCCGAGGCGTCATAGACGATCTCCATGGCGCGACCGCCCAGCACGTAGCTGGGACGCACCACCAGCGGGTAGCCGATGGCCTCGGCCTTGGCGAAGGCCTCCTCGAAGCTGCGCGCGGTGGCGTTGGGCGGCTGCTTGAGGCCCAGCTTGTCGATCATCTGCTGGAAACGCTCGCGGTCCTCGGCGCGGTCGATGGCGTCCGGGGTGGTGCCGATGATGGGCACGCCGGCGGCCTCCAGCTCGCGAGCGAGCTTCAGCGGGGTCTGGCCGCCGAACTGCACGATCACGCCGACCGGCTGCTCCTTGTCGGCGATCTCCAGCACGTCTTCCAGCGTGACAGGCTCGAAGTAGAGGCGATCCGAGGTGTCGTAGTCGGTGGAGACGGTCTCCGGGTTGCAGTTGACCATGATGGTTTCAAAGCCGTCATCGTGCATGGCGAAGGCGGCGTGGACGCAGCAGTAGTCGAACTCGATACCCTGGCCGATGCGGTTGGGCCCGCCGCCCAGCACCATGATCTTCTGACGCTCGGAGACCTCCGCCTCGCACTCCTCCTCGTAGGTGGAGTACATGTAGGCGGTATCGGAAGCGAACTCGGCGGCGCAGGTGTCGACGCGCTTGTAGACCGGACGGATCCCGGCCTTCTGGCGGGTCTTGCGGAACTCCTTCTCGGAGACGCCCAGGAGGCGGGCCAGCCGGGCGTCACTGAAGCCCTTGCGCTTGAGGCGGAAGAGCTCCCTGGCGTCGAGCTCGGAGAGCGAGCGCTTGGCGACCTCAACCTCGGTGGCGACCAGGTCCTCGAGCTGCACCAGGTACCAGGGGTCGATCTTGGTCAGCTCGAAGATCTCCTCGCGGCTCATGCCGGCGCGCATGGCATCGGCCACGAAGAAGATACGCTCGGCGCCGGCGGCCTGCAGCTCGCCCTTGATGTGCGCCATGGCCTCGGCGGTGAAGTCGGTCACCTTGGGGTCGAGGCCGTCATTGCCGGTCTCCATGCCGCGCAGCGCCTTCTGCAGCGACTCCTGGAAGGTGCGCCCGATGGCCATCACCTCGCCCACCGATTTCATCTGGGTGGTCAGGCGATCGTTGGCCTGGGGAAACTTCTCGAAGGTGAAGCGCGGGATCTTGGTGACCACATAGTCGATGGCCGGCTCGAAGGAGGCCGGGGTACGCCCGCCGGTGATGTCGTTCTGCAGCTCATCCAGGGTGTAGCCCACCGCCAGCTTGGCGGCGATCTTGGCGATCGGGAAACCGGTGGCCTTGGAGGCCAGCGCCGAGGAGCGCGACACCCGCGGGTTCATCTCGATGACCACCATGCGGCCGGTGTCGGGATCCACGCCGAACTGGACGTTGGAGCCGCCGGTCTCGACGCCGATCTCGCGCAGCACCGCCAGGGAGGCGTCGCGCATGATCTGGTATTCCTTGTCGGTCAGCGTCTGGGCCGGGGCCACGGTGATGGAGTCACCGGTGTGCACGCCCA
>PUOM01000037.1 GCA_003552795.1 Halomonas sp.
CCGTTCCATGGGGAGCGGCTCGCCGATCACCCCCGTCGAGAAGGGCAGCACGGCGTCGGGGGCGGCACCGGCCAGCCGCGCCAGTTCGGTGCAGGTGGCCCGCGCGTCGCGCAGCCCCACCTCGCCGGTGCCGGCATTGGCGTTGCCGGTATTGATCACCAGATAGCGCGGCGCCTCGCCGCCGGCCAGGTGCTCGCGGGCCACGGTGACCGGGGCGGCGCAGAAGGCGTTGCGGGTAAAGACCCCCGCCACGCTGGCTCCCTCGGGCACCTCGATCACCACCAGGTCGCGGCGGTTGGCCTTCTTGATGCCCGCCATGGCACTGCCCAGGCGAACGCCGGGGATCGCCGGCATCTCGGGAAAGCTTGCATCACCCACTGCCATCGTCTTCTCTCCTGTCGGTTGGCCGCTGGCGCTGATCAGTTCAACTTGCCACAGCACTGCTTGTACTTCTTGCCGGAGCCACAGGGACAGGCATCGTTGCGCCCGACCTTGGGCCCCTCGCGGCGCACCGGACGACCATCGGCCCCCGGGAGCGGCGCCGCCGGGGACTCGGCACGCTCGACCGCGTCGGGATCCTCGTGACGGCTGGACGCCGTGGCGGTCTCTCGCTGCAGTGCCTCGCGGCGCTTCTGCTCGAGTTCCTCGACCTCCTCGGGGCGACGCACCTGCACGTGGCTGAGAATACGGGTCACGTCGGCCTTGATGTTGGCCAGCAGGCTCTGGAACAGCTCGAAGGACTCTCGCTTGTACTCCTGCTTGGGGTTCTTCTGGGCGTAGCCGCGCAGGTGGATGCCCCGACGCAGGTGATCCATGGACTGCAGATGCTCCTTCCAGCGGGTGTCGAGCACCTGCAGCATGACCTGCTTCTCGAAGCGGCGCATCAGGGCCTCGCCGGCCTCGGCCACCTTGGCCTCGTAGCTTTCGCGATGCATGGCCTGCAGGCGCTCGCGGAGCTGCTCCTCGTGGAAGCGCTCGTCCTCTTCGGCCCACTGCACCACCGGGGCCTCCAGGTTGAACTCCGACTTGAGATGATCCTGAAGGCCGGGCAGGTCCCACTGCTCGGCGAGACTCTGGGGCGGCACATAGTCGCTGATGGCCAGGTCGAGCACCTCTTCGCGGATCCCCGCCACGGCCTCGGCCACCTGCTCGGCGGCCAGAATCTCGTTGCGCTGCTCGTAGATCACCCGACGCTGGTCGTTGGCCACGTCGTCGTATTCGAGCAGCTGCTTGCGCATGTCGAAGTTGCGGCTCTCGACCTTCTTCTGGGCGCGCTCCACGGCGTTGGAGACCATCTTGTGCTCGATCGCCTCGCCACGCTCCAGGCCCAGGGCCTTCATCATGCGCTGGACCCGGTCGGAGCCGAACAGCCGCATCAGGCTGTCCTCCAGCGACAGGAAGAAGCGGGTCGAACCCGGATCCCCCTGGCGGCCGGCACGGCCGCGCAGCTGGTTGTCGATGCGCCGCGACTCGTGGCGCTCCGAGCCGACCACATGCAGGCCGCCGGCGGCGAGCACGGCGTCATGCCGCGCCTGCCAGTCGGCCTTGAGGGCCTCGAGCTGCTCGGCGCTCGGATTGTCGAGCTTGGCCGCCTCGGCCTCCCAGTTGCCGCCCAGCATGATATCGGTACCGCGACCGGCCATGTTGGTGGCGATGGTGACGGCGCCGGGGCGCCCCGCCTGGGCGATGATCTCCGCCTCGCTCTGGTGCTGCTTCGCGTTGAGCACGTTGAAGGCGATGCCCGCCTCCTTCATCAGCCCGGCCAGGTACTCGGAGGTCTCGATGGAGGCGGTGCCCACCAGCACCGGGCGCCCAGCCTCGGTCTCGGCCTGGACGTCCTTGATGATCGCCTCGAACTTCTCCTCGGCGGTCAGATAGACCAGGTCGTTGAGATCGCGACGGATCAGCGGCTTGTTGGTGGGGATGACCACCACGTCGAGGCCGTAGATCTGGCGGAACTCGAAGGCCTCGGTATCGGCGGTACCGGTCATCCCGGCCAGCTTCTCGTAGAGGCGGAAATAGTTCTGGAAGGTGGTGGAAGCCAGGGTCTGACTCTCCCGCTGGACCACCACGCCCTCCTTGGCTTCCACCGCCTGATGCAGCCCCTCGGACCAGCGACGCCCCGGCATGGTGCGGCCGGTGTGCTCATCGACGATCACCACCTGACCCTCGGAGACGATATAGTCCACGTCGTGATGGTAGAGGTGGCGGGCGCGCAGCGCCGAGTGCATGTGCTGCAGCAGGTTGAGGTTCTGGGCCGCGTAGAGGGAGTCCTCCTCGCCCAGCAGGCCCTCGCCGCGCATCAGCTCCTCGACCTTGTTGTGGCCGGTCTCGGTGATCTCCACCTGCTTGTGCTTCTCGTCGAGCAGGAAATCGCCGCTGGCCGGCTCCTCGGGATCCTCGCAGGCCACCAGGTGGGTCGCCAGACGGTCCACGACCTTGTAGAGCTCGGTGTTCTCGTCGACGGCACCGGAGATGATCAGCGGCGTGCGCGCCTCGTCGATCAGGATCGAGTCCACCTCGTCGACGATGGCGAAGTGGAGACCGCGCTGCACCTTGTCCTCCAGCGAGAAGGCCATGTTGTCGCGCAGATAGTCGAAGCCGAACTCGTTGTTGGTGCCGTAGGTGATATCGCAGGCGTAGGCCTGACGCTTCTCCTCGCTGCTCTGGCCGGAACGGATCACGCCCACGGAGAGGCCGAGGAACTCATAGAGCGGGCGCATCCACTCGGCGTCGCGGCTGGCCAGGTAGTCGTTGACCGTGACCACGTGAACGCCCTTGCCGGGCAGGGCGTTGAGGTAGACGGCCAGGGTCGCCACCAGGGTCTTGCCCTCGCCGGTCTTCATCTCGGCGATGCGGCCGCTGTTGAGGGTCATGCCGCCGACCAGCTGCACGTCGAAGTGGCGCATGCCCATCACGCGCTTGCTCGCCTCGCGCACGGTGGCAAAGGCCTCGCCGAGCAGATCGTCGAGTTTCTCGCCGCCCTCGAGGCGATCGCGCAACGCTGCGGTACGCGCCTTGAGACCGTCATCATCCAGCGCTTCCAGCTGCGGCTCGAGCACGGTGATGCGTTCGGCGAGACGGTTCATGCGCTTGACTTCACGGTCGTTCTTGGAGCCGACGACCTTGCGTAACAGGGAATTGATCATTGGGGGTCCAGTCTTTGCGTGTGGCATCGTGCCGGCCGCCCGCGGCGGCCGGCCAGGATCAGGGGTTCGGCATTGCCCACGCAGCGGGCGGACCCCGACGGGTCAGGACATCATGGGCCGCGGTGACCAGCCGGGGGCCGGGTGACGGCGGCAGCGGCAGGCGCCCCCGGGCAAGGCGGCGGCACGGAGCGCGAAGCGGCCAGGCGCGGCGCGCCCGGCGGCGCGCCTGCAGGCGGGAACTGGCCCGAATCAGCGCCGGCGCCAGGATGCACACCTGGACCAGGCGCTCGGCCTGGCGCAGCGTCTCGCCATGGGCAAGGCCGGCCGGCAGCAGGCAGCCCACCAGCAGCCCGGCCAGCCACCAGCGCGCCGGACGGCGGCGCGTCACGGCAGGACGCGACTCGGCATCGTGGGGCGGGTTGCGGGGTGGCATGCTGACGATGGACTCCCGAGCGTGCTAGGGTGGCGAGCCACAGGGCCCGGCGGTGAACGGACGGGACCTTCCGGCCGGTCGAGCCGGCAGTAAGCTCCGAGAAACAAGCCCATGAGTATAAAGGCTAAGCGCTTCCGCGCCCAGCCCATGACCCGTCTGCTCGACGGCCAGGGCGAGCTGGGCTCGCTGATGCGCATGGCGCGCATGATCGAGCGCGCCCAGCAGCACCTGCGGGACCAGCTCCCTCCCGACGTGGCCGACCACCTGCACGTGGGCGGTTTTCGCGACGGCCGGCTGACGCTGATCACCGACCGGGCAGCCTGGCTCACTCGGCTGCGCTACGAGCAGGCCCGCCTGCTTGAACGGCTTCACCAGCTTCCCGGCTTCGAGGCGGTGACGGGCTTCACCTTCAAGGTCCGCCCGGTGCGACCGGTCAAGGCGCCCCTGCGCCAGGTGCGCCACCTGCCGACCCGGGCCGCCGACGAGCTCTCCAGCTGCGCCGAGGACGTCGAGGATCCGCGACTCAAGGCGGCGCTTCAGCGCCTCGCCGCCCATGCGGAGCGCGAGCCGTAAGCCGTAAGCCGTAAGCCGTAAGCCGCTTGAACTCTCCCGGCCAACGAAGACAAACACCCCCGCAGCACTGCTGCGGGGGTGTTTGTCTTAAAGCTTATGGCTTACCGCTTAGCGCTCCCGGCGCAGCCGGGTTCAGGCCATGGCCGGCGCGGCATAGGAGATGGGTGCCGCGGCGGCCTCTTCCTCGAAGGTGACGATCTCGAAGGCCTCGGGCTGCGCCAGCAGGGCGCGGCAGAGCTGGTTGTTGAGGGCGTGGCCCGACTTCACGCCGCGGAACTCGCCGATCAGGCTGTGACCCAGCTGATAGAGATCGCCGATGGCATCCAGGACCTTGTGCTTGACGAACTCGTCGTCGTAGCGCAGACCGCCCTCGTTGACGATCCGGTAGTCGTCCACCACGATCGCATTGTCGAGGCTGCCACCCAGCGCCAGATTGTGGGAACGCAGATACTCGAGGTCACGCATGAAGCCAAAGGTGCGGGCCCGCGACACCTCCTTGACGAAGGAAGTGGTGGAGAAATCCACCGTGGCGGTCTGGGTCTGGTCCTCGAACACCGGGTGGTCGAAGTCGATGGAGAAGATGACCTTGAAGCCCTGATGGGGGCGGAAGCTCGCTTCCTTGTCGCCGTCGCTCACCCTGACCTCCCGCCTGACGCGGATGAACTTCTTGGGCGCGCTCTGTTCGCTGATGCCGGCCGACTGGATCAGAAAGACGAAGGGGCCCGCGCTGCCGTCCATGATCGGCACCTCGGGAGCACTGAGATCGATGTAGGCGTTGTCGATGCCCAGGCCCGCCAGGGCCGACATCAGGTGCTCCACCGTGGCCACCTTGGCGCCACCGGCGGAGAGCGCCGTGCACAGGGTGGTGTCGGCGACATTGTCGGCCCGAGCCGGGATCTTCACCTCCGGCTCCAGATCGGTGCGCACGAAGACGATGCCGGTATCCACTGGCGCCGGCCGCAGGGTCATGTAGACCTTCTTGCCGGAGTGCAGGCCGACGCCGGTGGCGCGGATGACGTTCTTCAGGGTGCGTTGTCTGATCATGAGCGGAGGCCAGGCAGTTGTCGGGTTATCAAACGCTGTTCACTATAGCACCGAACAAGCGTTTCAACAAAGAAACCTCGCCCGGCACTCCCCATGGGGTCGATAGCGCAGCTCAATCCGCCTGGCGGCGCAGAAAGGCAGGAATGTCGAGATAGTCGTCGAGCTCCTGGGAGCGACGCTTCTCCGCACGCGCCTTGCCGGCCTCCTCGGGCTCTGCGCTGCGCGCCGCGGCCGGCTGGCGCATTGCCGCCGCCGGAGGCGCCTGGCGCTTGCGATACTCCGAACCGACCTCGCTGCGCTTGACCGCCTCGCGTCCCGTCGCCTTCTGCTGCTGGCTGCCGTCGAGACCGGCGGCCACCACGGTGACACGCAGCTCGTCGGTCATCTCCATGTCGATGGAGGTACCCACCACGATGGTGGCGTCCTGGGAGGCAAACTCCTGGACGGTGGCGCCGACATCGTTGAACTCCCCGATGGAGAGGTCCGGCCCGGCGGTGATGTTGACCAGGATCCCACGGGCACCGTGAAGGTCGACATCCTCCAGCAGCGGGCTGCGAATGGCCTTCTCGGCAGCCTCCCGGGCGCGATTCTCGCCGACGGCACTGCCGGAGCCCATCATCGCCATGCCCATCTCGGACATCACGGTGCGGACGTCGGCGAAGTCGACGTTGATGATGCCGGGGCTGGTGATCAGCTCGGCAATCCCCTGGACGGCACCCAGCAGAACATCGTTGGCGGCGCTGAAGGCCGTCAGCAGGCTGGCGCTCTTGCCCAGCACCGAGAGGAGTTTCTCGTTGGGAATGGTGATCAGCGAGTCGACATGCTCGGAGAGCTCACGCATGCCCTCTTCGGCGGCGCGCATGCGCTTGGGACCCTCGAAGGGGAAGGGGCGAGTCACCACCGCCACGGTGAGGATACCCAGCTCCTTGGCGACCTGGGCCACCACCGGGGCGCCGCCGGTGCCGGTGCCGCCGCCCATGCCGGCGGTGATGAACACCATGTCGGCGCCGTTGAGCAGCTCGGCGATGCGCTCGCGGTCTTCCATGGCCGCCTGACGACCCACATCGGGGTTGGCGCCGGCGCCAAGCCCCTTGGTGATCTCGGCACCCAGCTGGAGCACGGTCTTGGCAGACACCCGCTTGAGCGCCTGGGCGTCGGTGTTGGCGCAGATGAACTCCACGCCCTCGATATTGCTCTCGACCATGTGATTGACGGCATTGCCGCCGCCGCCACCGACACCGATCACCTTGATGACCGCGCTGCTAGAGGGTGCGCTATCTACCAGTTCAAACATTTGCCCCGTCTCCTGGATCGCCACGGCGACCCTGTCAGAAATTTCCTTTCAACCAGCCCTTTAGCCTTGTCAGCGCCGGTATTGCTTCCTTGAAGCCGCGCCGACCGGCGTCTTCACGCCGCGCCTGGACCGGCATCACGCTGCCCTGTGTCTGTCGACCGTGCCCCTGTCGGTTTTCCTGCAGAGCGTAATGTAACAAACCGACGCCGGTCGAATAAATCGGGTTACGCACCACATCGGCCAGGCCACGCACGTTCTGCGGGCAGGCGATACGCACCGGCATATGGAATATCTCCTCGGCCAGCTCCACCACGCCCTCCATGCGCGAGGTCCCCCCGGTCAGCACCACCCCGGCGGCCACCAGATCCTCGTAGCCACTGCGGCGCAGCTCGTCGCGCACCAGCGCAAACAGCTCCTCGTAGCGCGGCTCGACCACTTCGGCCAGGGACTGGCGGGAGAGGTCACGGGCCGGACGATCGCCGACGCTGGGCACCTTGATCATCTCGTCGCTGGCGGCCAGCTGGGTCAGCGCACAGGCGTACTTGACCTTGATCTCCTCGGCGTGCTGGGTCGGCGTGCGCAGCGCCATGGCGATATCGTTGGTGACCTGATCGCCGGCGATGGGGATCACGGAGGTGTGGCGAATGGCCCCCTCGGTAAAAACGGCGATATCGGTGGTGCCGCCACCGATATCCACCATGCAGACCCCAAGCTCGCGCTCGTCTTCGGTCAGCACCGCCATGCTCGAGGCGAACTGCTCGAGGATGATGGCATCCACCTCGAGCCCGCAGCGACGCACGCATTTCTCGATATTCTGCACCGCATTGAGGGCCGCCGTCACCAGATGCACCCGAGCCTCCAGACGCACGCCGGACATGCCCAGCGGCTCACGGATACCGCCCTGGGTATCGATGGAGAACTCCTGGGGCAGCACGTGAAGCACCCGCTGCCCCTCGGAGATGGCCCGCGCCCGGGCCGAGTCGATGACGCGATCGATGTCGGAGGGGGTGACCTCACGCTCCTTGATCGCCACCACGCCGTCGGAGTTCATGGAGCTGATATGGCTGCCGGCGACCCCGACATAGACGGAGTGGATATCGCAGCCGGCCATCAGTTCGGCCTCTTCCACGGCGCGCTGAATGGACAGCACCGTGGATTCGATGTTGATCACCACCCCCTTCTTCATGCCGCGGGAGGGGTGCGAGCCGATACCGGCGATCTCGATGCCGCCATCGTCAGTGGGCTGCCCCACGATCGCCACGACCTTGGATGTTCCGATATCCAGCCCGACTACCATATTGGACGCGTTGGAAGGACCTGCCATGAGTCGGGAACTCTCCTAGAATCTGGCCCGCTCGCAGGGGCCTGCATCACGAAAAATGAGCCTGGGCCCAATTATAGGAACAACTGGAGGTTATCCTCCACCCCGGCATGAAAATCATCCTTCACGATACGGCGATTTTGCGGGAAAAGAAACCGCTGCATACCGTTGCACATGCGCCTTTCGCCGGAAAAAAGGGGTCACCCCTCTCCCGCTTCACCGCCCGAATCGCTGTCACCGTGCCAGGCCACGGCGACGCCGTTGGGGTATCGCAGATCGATGTAGCGGATATGCGACGCCTGATCACCGAGCTGACGCTGCCAGGCGGCTGAGAGCCTGCCCAGGCGCGCCTCTCGATCACTGCGGCCGAGCATGACCCAGACGCCGTCGTCGAGCTGGAAGCGCCAGGCGCCGCGCGGCTCGAGACGCAGCTGGGAGAGCTCGAGCCCCATGGCCCCGAAGCGGGTGGCCAGGCGCTCGTAGTAGGCCAGCACCTCGGCGCCGCTCCCCTCGGGGCCGGCAAGGTCGGGGAGGTCGCCGGGCGGCGACACCGGGCCGAAGGCGAAGGGCTCGCCCTCGGGATTGAGCAGGTAGTCGTCGTTCCAGCGCGCTACCGGAACCTGTTCGACCAGATCGAAGGTCAGCGCATTGGGCCACTCCCGCGTGACCCTCACCTCGGCCAGCCAATCGATGGCCAGCGCTTCCCCGCGCAGTTCAGCCACGTTGACCGCCAGCCAGGTACGTCCGTGGATCAGCGGCGCCAGCTGATCGCGCAGATAGTCGGCGTTGACGTGGCTGAACTCGCCGGCGATGGAGACTCGCTCGATGGGCCGGTCGAGCCACAGCCACAGGGCCCGGCCGCCGGCGCCGAACAGCACCAGCAGCAGCAGGACGCCGAGCAGGCCACCGCGACGCGTCATGCCCGGCCACCCTCCAGGGTGTCCGCCAGGATGCGCAGCACCAGGGCTTCGAAATCGATGCCGACGTGGGCCGCCGCCTGGGGCACCAGGCTGTGGTCGGTCATCCCCGGCGAGGTATTGATCTCGATCAACCAGAAGCGCCCCTCGGCATCGCGCATCACGTCGACTCGCCCCCACCCCTCGGCGCCGACCGCCTCGAAGGCGCGGCGGCAGAGCTCGCCGAGCTCGGTCTCCTCGGCGTCGCTGAGCCCGCAGGGCAGGTGATAGCGCGTCTCGTCGGAGAGATACTTGGCCTCATAGTCGTAGAAGCCGCCGGGCACCTCCACGCGGATCGCCGGCAGCACCTTGTCGCCGAGCAGCGACACGGTATATTCGTCACCCTGGACGAAGCGCTCCGCCATTACCCGGGCATCGAAGCGCGCCGCCTCGCGATAGGCTTCCTCCAGCGCCTCGGCGCTCTGGACGATGCTGATGCCCAGCGTGGACCCCTCATGCACCGGCTTGACGATCAGCGGCAGCCCCAGGCGCTCGACCACCGTCTGCCAGTCGGCACCGGCGTCAAGCATCTCCGACGCCGGCGTGGGCAGCCCCAGG
>PUOM01000143.1 GCA_003552795.1 Halomonas sp.
ATCCCGGCTCTGAATTCCCCGAGGGAGATTATGAAAGCAGTAAACCCGACTGGACAGTCATGCGTGACGGCAATACATTAGATATAATAGAAGACCACAGCTATAACCAGTACAAAGCCACCCTGGACCAGCCCGGCTTTTACGAAATCACCGCCAAGTGCGGCAATGAGCTGACGGTGAAGGTGATAGTAGTAAAAATCGAGATAGAAGGAGTGGAGTGGACTGAAGAAGGCTTGAACTCTAAAATTTGTCAGGATTCAAATACTGTACTTGAATTTTCCTTTAAGGCTGTTGTCCAGCCCGACACTGTAAACGTGAGTGAATACATTTGGACAGCTAATTGGCCGGAAAACGTAGGGCATGAGCCAGAAGTCAATTTCGAAGACTCTTTTACTCAAAAAACGAATGTAGTTAAAGCGAAGTGGTTTGCAGATCCAGATAGTAATTTGTTATCTGAGACTGGGCATATATCTGAGTACAAAATCTTTATTGCAATTTCAGTGGGAGGTTTGCAGCTTAAGTCTGATCCTCACATTTGGAAGGTTAAGGTAACAATAGGCGGAGCTTGTATATGGCCTGAATTTATAAATGAAAAAAGCATTGTATTAGAAGAGGTCGATGGTATTTTTGTTGTCACGGAACAGGGCGGTTTCAGTCGCTCCGAGCCCAGAATTATAGTGGAAGCATCACAGTCAAGCGATTTCTATAATAAAGTATATGTTCACGAACAAACACATGTCGATCAATGGCAAAATCAGGAACCATGGAAAAATTTGTTTGATGCAAATAAATTATATAACTCAAGCTTGCATGGTATGGAATCAGATTGCAAACAGGACTTGCGAGACCAGATATCTGCATTGGTCTCGCAGAAACATCTCGATGACATGGCATTAGCAGAACAATACGAATGCAGACAAGAGCAAGAGGCTTATGCAGCGGAAAGAGAAGAATGGCCGAACTATCTCGAGCTTACGGTAGAAGAAGTGTTACAAATACACCCTTGTTTTTGCGGAGAATGTCCATAAATAAAGCATCATGTTCAACTAAGAGGAAATTTCAATGAATAGTGAAATGAGTAAGATATTGCCCGTAATATGCTTAGCATTCTGTTTTGTAGCTTGTATGGGAATAATGCCTGCAGAGGCAAAAGACACCAACAACAAGGTCACTTTTGGAAAAGACGAGATACCAGAGTTCATCGAACATGTTTACCGTCTGCATAATACCGAACTTCAGGTTCGTGAGTTTTATAAAGACAAAGCCAAACTTGAAAGTATAGGAAGGGAGACTCTCCAGTCTTTAAAAGACAAGCCTGTATCGGAAGGTCATCCCGCTGAACAATCTTTCAAGGCATATAAAATGCGGCTCCTGCTTCTTTTAGGTGATAAGGATAGAGCGGAAATTCTGGCGCGGGAACTGGTGTCTACAGAAGCTTGGGTGCCAGAATCGATTATGGTGCTGGGAGATATTGGTGCGATCAAGAAGGATTTAAAAATGGAATTCCTAGCTGATTTATTGCCGCTTAGCCATTGGAGGCGCTTTGCGGATCGGGCAAAAAATCGGGACGCGAAAGCATTGAGACGAGGATCCGGCCTTCCCATTATCCCCAATAATTTATTTGTTAGTGTGAAAAAACCCGATATCGCAAAATTATGGGAAGACCATGGTTTTTTTCATAAGGCATCATTATCTTACCGCGAAGCTATATATGCACGCTATATGATCGATTCACTTAACTTGAGCAGTGCACAGTTGAACAAGGAGGGATGGCTTGGTGTTGATGTTGCTAATTTATGGCTCTCCGCAGCAGAATGCGATTGGTTGGCCAGCAGGCATACAGAAGCTTTTGAGGCGTTGGCGAAAGGAATGATTTTTGGGAACGAAAATCATTTTGCACAAGGGAAAGAGATCGCTGAACGCTTTATGAAATATATGGAAGGCAATAAGCAAGTTGGTGAGAAATCAGACCTTTCTGAAGAAACAGTGAAAAAGTTGGTACAACAGATTTCCTTGGCATACAGCGGGAATATGAATGCCCATCCCAGGGCGTTAATGTTGTTAGATGAATATGGCGAAGAATTTGGAGAGGAGCTTTCAACATTAAAAAGGAACATCAAGGAAAAATGGGATTCACTTGTTGAAAGATACATATGGTTACATCGGGTGCAAGAGAAACAAATATATCTGTATGGACATAACGTTTATCCGGAGAATAAAAGATTCAATGTGATAATACCTCATCCGCTTGACAAAGAGGTACTCGATAAAATCGTCAAGACTTTAAAACATGGGGAATAGAACAGAGTCAGGGCGTCGCCCTGCTGCCGGAGGCGGCGGACGCGGAGGAGCGCGCCGTAGCTTCTTTGGCGACCGCTTCGCTCGACCTGCTCGAGGAGGCGACCTTCCACGCCATCGCCTGCAACCGCGCGGCTCTGGGCAGGAGGCTTGCCGCCGTCTACCTTGAGCGCCTCCCGGAATCGATGACAGAAGAGGAGGAGATCGCCCGAGTCCTCGACTTTATTTGTCAAGCGACAATTATATTTTTACGTGGCGACAATTAAAAATTAACATTGACGACAATTATATTTTCTCTTCTTTTCAGTGGTTGATATCTTTGCTGTTCAAGTGTTCTGAAGGGCTGCGGAGCCGCCCTTCTGTCCCATCCCTTTCCCCGGAGACAGGCTCCGCCCTGGGGGCAGTGTCCGCGGGGTTCCCGGCTCCGCCCCCGCCCCACTCGACCCGAAGGGTGCCCCGGAGGGGCAAGAGGGGGCGGGGCGGAGCCGGGAGAAATGCCTTGTCCGGATCGCCGGTTTATCCCAGGCGGACTTTTTCATCTGATGCTCTTTTCTCTGATCATTTCAAGTATGACCGAATGATGCACCAGCCGGTCGATCGCGGCGGCGGCGGTCATCGGGTTTTTGAATATCTGGTCCCATTCGCTGAAGACCAGGTTGCTGGTTATAATCAGGCTTTTGCGTTCGTACCGTTCGGCCAGGAAGGTGAACAGAAACTCCATTTCCTCCCGGGTCTGCTGCACGTAGCCGATGTCGTCGATGATGACGACCTCGAACTTGTCCAGTCTGGCGAACGCTTCGTCTATGCGCAACTCCATTTTGGCCTTGAGCAGCTTCTGGACCAGGGCGAAGGCGCTGGTGAACAGCACCGGCATCTTTTGCGCCGTCACCAGCTCGTGTCCGATGGCGGCGGCCAGGTGCGTCTTGCCGCGGCCGGGGAGGCCGAAGATGAGAATGTTCTCGGCCCGGCGCGCGAACCCGCCGTCAAGCAGCGCGGGGATGCGCATTCTCACTTTGGGGTGGATTTTCTTCCTGTCCGTCGTGGCCAGGGTCTTGCCCTCCGGCAGGTTCGAGAGCTTGAGAAGGCGCTGGATCCGGCGCTTCGAGCGCGCCTCGGTCTCCGTTTCGGCGAGCGCCTGCAGGTACTGCTCGTAGCCCCAGTCCTCCCGGACGGCATGCTCCGCAAGGCCGCGGTAGGCGGCGAGCATGGAGGGAAGGCGCAGCGAGCGCAGCATGATGTCGAGGGCGGGTGTCTTCATTTCAGCATCCCTCCCCGCAGCAGGCTGTCGTATTCGGACAGGTCCGGCTTTCCGATGTCCAGGACGGGCGGCGCGTCGTTCCCGCGAGGCGGCAGGAACTCCTCGACCGTCGCCCATCGCGGAACCTTGTTCTCGGCAAGGAGCTTCTTCAGAGCCTCCTCCACGCCCCACTCGAGCGTGTCGGCGGCCAGCTTCAGAATGCGCAGATACTCCATGTCCGCGATCCGCGAAGTGCAGTGCCCGCGCAGCATGTCGTAGGCCCGGCGGAAGTTCAGGGTCGGGAACATTTCGGACTTGTAGCGATAGTCGCGGAAGGCTCCCGGCTTGCGGACCAGGCTGCGGATGACGTGCCGGTAGTCGACCCGCATGTTGCCCTTGCCGCGCAGCCGCGGCACATCCAGCTGCATTTCGCCCTTGAAGTATATCCTGACCCGGTCCTCGCTGACGCGCGCCAGCACCTCCTCGCCGATCAGCCGGCTCGGCACCGAATAGGTGTTGCGGGCGACCGACACCACGCTCCACTTGCGCACTCTCGCCCGCTCCTCGTCCCATTCGGCCAGGCGGGAGGACTTCAGCTCCGGCATGGCGCCAAGCTCCTCGCGCAGCCGGTCGCGCCGGAGGTCGTTGGTCGCGTTGAAAATGCCTGCCAGGAACGTCTCGTACTCCTGCCGGCTGCCGAAGTCGCGGCTCCCCCGCAGCAGAAGATGCTGCCTGACGCGTCGCTTCAGGTGGCCGTTGGCGCTTTCCACGTCGCCGTTCTCGTGAGCCTTCCCGACCGATGTGGTGTGCGGCTCCATGCCGAAGTGGCCTGTCAGCTGCAGATAGCGCTCGTTGAAGCATCTTCTGCCGCCTTCGCCCTCCGACGGGTTGTGCGTGGCCGAAGTGCTGTTGTCGGTCCATATCTCACGGGGAACATGGCCGAGCCGGAAAAGCGCGGCCTGGACGCCCGCGCGCAACGCCTGGAAGCTCTCGCTGAAGCAGACCGTGCCACACTGCCAGTTGGAGTAGGACAGAACGCAGTGACAGACCAGGTGGGCAAAGCGGGTCAGTGCTCTAATTTGACTTTATCAGGTTCAAGGGTATGGTATTATTGACTTTTAGAGACACAAACCATGTTCATATCCACCTGCGTAGCCGCGTGGCGAACCTAATAGGAATGGGTGCCGTGCGCAAATAAATAATTGCTTACCAACAACTAACAACAAATAATGCTCTTTTTTTCACACTTAAACCTCGTTTTTGATAGGCAAAACTAGTTTTAAGATAGCAGTTAAATGAAATTGGTGCCGTGCGCAAATAAATAGTTGTCTGCCAATAACTAACAACAAATAACTACCCTTTTTTCGTGCTTAAACCTTGTTTTTGACAGGCAAAACGAGTTTTAAGATAGCATTTTGCATTATGGTGCCCTCTTATTATTGTAATTGCTTTTCGACGCATACCATCCTGGTTTGAGTCGTACAGGAAGCCAGTATGAGGGTGTCCTTGATATGGGAAGATGCAAGCGAAACCAGCCGAGGTCGGCATGCTACCACCTGACTCATCGTTGCCACGGCCGAGATTTTCTTCTGAAGTTCCGAAAAGACAGACACAACTATCTTATGCGTCTGCATGAAATGTCGCGGCGCTATCCTGTGGATGTTCTTACCTACATGGTCACATGCAATCACATCCACCTCCTGCTTTGGTCGGAATGCTCGAGAAATGTCTCCATTGCGATGCACTTTTTGCAGGGGACTGTGGCCGGCGACTACAACCGCCGCAAAGGCAGAGAGGGCGCTTTTTGGCGGGGGCGCTATCATGCCACCTTGGTGGAGACTGGGGCGCACCTGTCCCGCTGCCTTTTCTACATTGACCTGAATATGATTCGCGCCAGGGCCTGTCATCATGCGGCCGAATGGCTGGGAGGCGCATACAAAGAGATTTTGGGCGGCAGGCGGCGCTATCGGATAATCGACAGGGAAAGGCTCAAATGGTGCCTTGGAATGGATGGGGTTGCCGAAGGCAGATTTGCAGACTGGTATGCTTTAACGATGGTCGAGCGTATATGCGGGTCAGTCCTCTAATTTAACTTTATCGACCTTGGATTTCAAAGATGAAGATATTTCCTCTATCCGTTTTTTTAACGATCGCATGTAGGCGCCAAGGTTCGCTTCCAGGGTCCGCAGGTGGATATGGATGTGGTTGGTCATCAAGCAGTATGCCCGCACCTCGATCCGGAACAGTTCAGCGAAATGAACCATCCGGTCCAAAAGCAATTCCTTGTCGGAATCATCCTCAAAAATCGGCAGCCGGGCATTGCCCCGGCAGATGACATGGTAACACTGACCCGCACTGACTGACTGCTGACTGCCTGGACAATAAAGTCAAATTAGAGGACTGACCCGCACTGACTGCGGTCTTCTCCTTCAACGCGGCCAAGTGGGCAGCGGGAATCAGAAAGAAAGTGGACTGAAGAGACACTTCAACCGCGCGCCCGGGTAGGTTAAGCGGGTCGGATAAGCGTAACCCAGTAAGAGTGAGACGAAGGGTGGGATTAAGAGGAGGCTGAAGTGTTTAGGAAACGGGGCGACCATGACACCAGAAACCATTAATCAAGTCTCTCCCTTGGGGTATCAGGCGCATTGCGCCGGCGGCCGGGCTTATGTGAAACACAATTTTGAATGATGAATTTTGAAGTGTAGCTGCTTGGTCTGTCCGAAACTCAACATTTAGAATTCAGAATTCAAAATTCATTATTAGTATTCCCTGTTTCTTCTACGGGGTATCAGGCGCTTTGCGTCGGCGGCCAGGCTTATGTGAGACACCGCGGCTATCTTAAAGCGGCGCCGGGCCGCCGCACTCCAAAGATGCTTCGCATCAGTTCGGCTCGCCGTGATGCCGCGGAAATGAGGGGGGTGTCTGCAAATTTCTGAAAACCAATCTGCTGCTCCGCCGGGACAAGCCCGGCGGGGGCATAACCCCCTTTCCGGACGGGGTCTTGCGGTCAAATGGTCAAGCGGGCGGCGGCCGGTCCACCAGGGGCAAAAGCGCCGGTGGCCGGGCTTATGTGAGACTTCGCATTGTTAACCTTGTCTCGAACCTAATTCCAAAGTCAAAAAACACAAGACAAAGTGCAAGACAAGGTTTTTTTATGCCGCAAAAGTCCCTCCCTCGGAGTATCAGGCGCACCGCGCCGGCGGTCGGGTTTATGTGAAACACAATTTTGAATATTGAAGTGGAACTGACCGGTCTGTCCGAAACTCAACATTCAGAGTTCAATATTCATAATTAGTGTGGATTAGTGTCGATTAGTGGTTCAAAAGAAATTAACCGCTCACAATTCACTGCCCGAGGCGACATCGATCAGGTGGAATTCTTCGATATGCAGATCCGGGTCGGCTCGAAAAGAAAGCTCACCGCCGAATTCATTTTCCATGTCATGCAGCAGGTCAGCGTCCTCATTCTTTAATCTCTCCAGGATACGCGGATGCACCATCACGCGAATCTGGCGTTTTTTTCTGCCTCTCAGCAGTGACTGCAGCCGACGCTGGATTTCCACGCTGACGCTGGTGGCGGACTTGACCGAGCCACGCCCTTTGCAGTAGGGGCAGGGAGTGTAAATAGTGTCATGCAAGCTTTCATGCTCGCGCTGGCGAGTCATCTCCACCAATCCCAGAGGAGAGATCGGGCAAAGCTTCGTTTTGGCGCGATCCTCCGCCATGGCTTCCTTGAGAGCGCTGAAGACCTGTTGTATGTGTTTGCGGCTGCGCATATCAATCAAGTCCAGCACGATCAGCCCGCCGATGTTGCGGATTTTCAGCTGCCGGGCAATTTCCTCCACCGCCTCCAGGTTGGTGCGAAGTATGGTTTCGGGGTGATCCTTGCCGTCCCGGTTGCGGCCGCTATTGACATCGATGGCGGTGAGCGCTTCGGTTTCATCAATACAGATGGAACCGCCGCTCGGCAGTTCAACCTGACGCTGGAAAATATTGTCTATCTGCTCCCGTAATCGGTAGCGGTCAAATAAAGGCTTGGGATCCTTGTGCAGGCGCACTTTCACTCTTTCATGGCGGCTCAGGATACGGCTCATTTTCGTGACCAGGTCATAGATTTCCTTGGAATCAGTGACCACTTCGTCAACGTGTTCATTGAGGTAGTCTCGCAAACATCGTTCGACCAGTGTGGGTTCCTGGTAAACGCAGCAAGGCGCTGGAGTGGATTTTATCTTATCTTCAGCCTGCTGCCAGGAGCTGACCAAGGCCGCCAGATCGCGTTCAAAAGTCTCCGCTTTTTTGCCGGCGCCCACGGTTCTGCACACCAGTCCCATGTTCTTGGGGAGTGGATGACGGGAAAGAATCTCTCGCAGCCGGCTGCGTTCCTCGGAGTCGCTGATGCGTTTGGAAAGGCCGATGTAACCTGAGTTCGGCAGAAGCACCAGATAACGGCTGGCGATACTGAGGTTGGTGGTCACGCGCGGGCCTTTGGTGCCGATAGAGCCTTTTGTCACCTGCACCACTACTTCGGAATTGACCGGGAACAGAGTGGGAATATCCTCAATGCTGCAATTCCCCTCGTCTTTTTTCCTTCCGCCGCCCCGTTTACGCTGTTTGGCGTTCTTGTTTTGAACGCGCCGGAAAATTCGTTCCCTTAAAGAGGCGGCGGAGCTTTTGGAACCCTTGTCCTGTTCTTGAGGGATGACTTCCTTTTCAGAGTCACCGTTTTCGGCGCCGCCCGCGTCCATGCCGAACTCACGTTCGAGTTTATCGCGGCTGGCGGGGAGCATATCCCAATAATGCAGGAAAGCGTTCTTTCCTTCGCCGATATCGACAAAGGCCGCCTGCAGCGAGGGTTCCAGATTGCGGATGACTCCTTTGTAGATAGAACCTACTAAATGTCCTTCGCCTTTTCTTTCGATGAAATAATCCGACAGTTTTCCGTCATTGACGACCGCCACTCTTGTTTCGAGGTTTTCGTCGTTGATTAAAATTTGTTTCATGGTTCTGATGTTCTTCCTGGTAGTAATTGATTGATTGCGCCTGAAAACTCAGCCCGAGGATAATCGGCTGGGCGTGAATACGGTTTAATTTTGAGTTTTCAAACATTTGATTGTCTTTGTTTAAATTACCGCGCCCCCGGACTTATTCCCGGCGGAGCGCAAGGTTGTAACCCTGCAAGCAGGGGGGTCTAACTAATAACCTGTCCTTCTTCGACGGTGCTGCCGCGGAGAAATTCCGCCGCGGTCATTGCCCTTCCCCCTTCCGGGATCAGCTTTTCGACCCGGATGCCGCCTTGTCCGCAGGCAATGGTGAAGCTCTCTTTGGTTACTCGGCACACAGTGCCCGGCTTTCCGGCGGCATCGGCCGCGGGCGCACCTTTAATTATCTGTATTCGACGTTTCCCACCGTTTTTAGTTTCCAATTGGAAACTGACTTTCGGCCATGGATAATATGCCCGAATACATCGCTCAATCTGATATGCCGGTAAAGACCAGTCGAGCCGGCCGGCATGTTTACTTATTTTGCCGCTGTGAGTGGCTTGCCCGTGGTCTTGCGCCCTTGGCTGTAAGCCTTCCCTGCAAACGCGATGCAAAATCGTTGTTATATTGTCAGATGCCAGTTGGGCCAGTTTTTCCTCCAACTGCCCGGCGGTGTCTTCGCCGGTTATCGGCAGCCGCACGCGACTGTAAACCGGACCGGTGTCCAGACCTGCATCCATACGCATAAACGAAACACCGGTTTCGGCATCCCCCGCCAGAATGGCGCCCGCC
>PUOM01000115.1 GCA_003552795.1 Halomonas sp.
CATCGACGAGTTCCGCGCCGAGATCGATCGACTGGCCCAGGAGCCCGGCCTCGACGAGCCGCGAGGCTAGGCGTCATATAGAAGGCGAATTCCCCTATTTCCATCTAAGGCAAGGAGTCCCATGGCCAAACAGCCCCCCCAAGCCTGGATGGCGCGGGCTCTGGAGCTGGCCCGCCGCGGCCTCTACACCACGGACCCCAATCCCCGCGTCGGCTGCGTGCTGGTCAAGGACCAGCGCCTGGTCGGCGAAGGCTGGCACGAGCGCGCCGGCGAGCCCCATGCCGAGGTCCACGCCCTGCGTCAGGCCGGCGAGGCCGCCCGCGGCGCCACCGCCTACGTGACCCTGGAGCCCTGCTCCCATCAGGGGCGCACCGGGCCCTGCGCGGTGGCCCTGGCCGAGGCCGGCGTGGCGCGGGTGGTGGTGGCCATGGCCGACCCCAACCCGGCGGTGGCCGGGCGCGGCCTGGCGCTGCTTCGCGAGGCCGGTATCGAGGTCGAGGTGGGCGTGCTCGAAGACCCGTCCCGCGAGCTCAACCCCGGCTTTATCATGCGCATGGACCACGCTCGCCCCTTCGTGCGGCTGAAGATGGCCATGAGCCTGGACGGCCGCACCGCCATGCGCTCCGGCGAGTCCCAGTGGATCACCGGCCCCCAGGCGCGGCGCGAGGTGCAGCGCCTGCGCGCCCGCTCCAGTGCCGTGCTCACCGGCGTGGAGTCGGTGATCTTCGACAATTCGCGGCTCACCGTGCGCCCGGAGCAGGCCGAGCTCGAGGGCGTGGAGCTGATCGCCGGCCGCCAGCCGCTGCGGGTGGTGGTGGATACCCGCCTGCGCCTGCCCGAGGCCGCCGCCTGTCTCACCGAGCCCGGCCGCACCCTGGTGGCCACGGTCGAGGAGCATGAGCCGGAGCGGCTCGAACGACTCGAAGCCGCCGGCGCCGAGGTGCTCTGCCTGCCCGCCGACGGCAACGGGCGCGTCGATCTCCACGCCCTGCTGCGCCATCTGGCCGACGTGGAGCAGGTCAACGAGGTGCTGCTGGAGACCGGGGCGACCCTGGCCGGCGCCATGCTCGACGCCGGCCTGGTGGACGAGATGCAGCTCTTCGTGGCGCCGACCCTGCTGGGCGGCGAGGCCCGGCCGCTGTTCCAGCTCGCCGGCATCGAGACCATGGCCCAGCAGCGCGGCCTCGAGATCCTCGACATCCGCGCCGTGGGCCGCGACTGGCGCATCATCGCCCGACCCGAGCGCCGCACGAAGCCAGAAAAGTAGCGTGTGGCGCTGCGCCACGGTAACCTGACGCCGTTTCGAGGCGGGGTGCTGCCTGTGGACGACACCGCTGTCGCCGCCTGCCGACGCCCGCCAAGCTGAATTTCTGGAGATCTCATGGTGAACTCAACTGCCGGCGGTCTGGCTCCCATCGAGGACCTGATCGAGGATATCCGTCGGGGCAAGATGGTGATCCTCATGGACGATGAGGATCGTGAAAACGAAGGCGATCTGATCATGGCCGCCGAGAAGGTGGAGGCCCAGCATATCAACTTCATGGCCCGCCACGGCCGCGGCTTGATCTGTCTGCCCATGACCCGCGAGCGCTGCGAGCGTCTCAAGCTGCCGCTGATGGTCACCGACAACGGCTCGGGCTTCGCCACCAAGTTCACCGTCTCCATCGAGGCCGCCGAGGGGGTGACCACCGGCATCTCCGCCGCCGACCGGGCGCGCACCGTCCAGGCCGCGGTGGCGCGCAATGCCCGGGCCGAGGATATCGTCCAGCCGGGACATATCTTCCCGCTGATGGCCGAGCCCGGCGGCGTGCTGCGCCGCGCCGGCCACACCGAGGCCTCCTGCGACCTCTCGGCGCTGGCCGGGCTCGACCCCAGCGGCGTGATCTGCGAGATCATGAACGAGGACGGCAGCATGGCGCGCCGCCCGGAGCTCGAGCGCTTCGCCGCCGAGCACGGCCTCAAGATGGGCACCATCGCCGATCTGATTCACTACCGCATCCATAACGAGCAGACGGTTGAGCACGTGGAGGCCACCCCGGTCCAGACCGCCTTCGGCGAGCTGACCCTGCACGTCTTCCGCGACAGCATCCAGGGCGCCCACCACCTGGCGCTGGTCAAGGGGCATCCCGGCCCCGAGACGCCGACCACGGTGCGCGTGCACCTGGCCGACGCCATGCGCGATCTGCTCTGCCTGCACAAGGGCGAGAGCCCGCACTGGACGTCCCATCAGGCCATTGCCGAAGTGGCGCGCAGCGAGCGGGGCGTCTTCGTGCTGCTCGATGACGGCCGTCCGCGGCAGGATCTGCGCGACTACCTGGACACCTTCCTGGAGCGCCGGCGCGCCCCGCGCACCAGCGACTCCGACGGCGCCGGCAACTACCTGACCATCGGTACCGGCTCGCAGATCCTGCGCCATCTGGGCGTGGGCAAGATGCGCCTGCTCAGCTCGCCCTGGAAGTTCTCGGCCCTCTCCGGTTTCGATCTGGAGGTGGTGGAGCGCCTGGGCCCCGAGGATATCGCGGACGCCGCCGAGGACGGTGACGCCTGAGCCCTGGGGAATCCCCGAATTTTTCTCGGCGTTGGCGGCAGGTTCGCCCCGACAGGCGCCGAGGTCGCCCCTGAGGGGGCAGACCCCGGCCAAGTCACGAAGCCCGTCATGGTGCGCCTTGCGAGCGGATTCAGCGCCGCCGGGGTCTGACTCCTCAGGGCCCGCCAACGCGGGCAAAGTGCGACGACCCGTTTTTCATGCAGATTTTCAGGAAGAGAGATATGGAACCCATTTCCCAAGTGGAAGGCAGCTTCATCGACGTGGATGGCCGCTATGTCATCGTGGTGGGGCGCTTCAACCATCACGTGGTGGATAGCCTGGTGGAAGGCGCCGTTGACAGCCTGGTGCGCCACGGCGTGGCCGGCGAGAACATCGATATCGTCCACGTGCCGGGCGCCTGGGAGCTGCCGCTGGCGGTCAAGAAGGTGCTCAAGGTGGCCCGCCCCGAGGCGGTGATCGCCCTGGGCGCGGTGATCCGCGGCGGCACGCCCCACTTCGAGTACGTGGCCGGCAGCTGCAACACGGCCCTGGGCACCCTGCAGCTCGAGTTCGAGACCCCCGTCTCCAACGGCGTGCTCACCGTCAACTCCATCGAGCAGGCCATCGAGCGCTCCGGCACCAAGGCCGGCAACAAGGGCGCCGAGGCGGCCATGGCGGCCATGGAGATGGTCTCGCTGCTGCGCTGCTTCAGCGACGGCGACGACGAGGAGGAAGAGGCATGAGTCGCGAGCGTGCCCGCGGACCCTCGAAGGCGCAGCTCTCCCGCCGCGCTGCCCGGGAGCTGGCGGTGCAGGGCCTCTATCAGTGGCAGATGACCGGCAAGTCGATCACCGCGGTGGAGGCGGAGTTTCGCAGCCAGCTCGCCGACGATGACCTCGAGGACCACGAGAACTGGCTCAAGGTCATGGAGATCGCCGATCTGGCGCTGTTCCACGAGCTGCTGCACAACGTGGCGCGCTTCAAGGCCGACCTCGACGCCACCATCGCGCCCCTGCTCGACCGCAGGCTCGAGGAGCTCGATCTCATCGAGCTCTCCATCCTGCGGCTGGGCGCCTATGAGCTGTCGCGGCGTCTCGAAGTGCCCTATCGGGTGGTGATCAACGAGGGCGTCGAGCTGGCCAAGTCCTTCGGCGCCACGGATGGCCACAAGTACATCAACGGCATTCTCGACAAGCTCGCCGGGCGTCTGCGCTCCGCCGAGGTGGCCGCCCGTCGTCGCTGAATGGGATGTCTCGATGCCCAGTCAATCTCAGCACAGTGAATTCGGGTTGATTGCCCGCTACTTCACCCCGTCGCCGCCCGAGCCCGATGCCGGCGTGGCGCTGGGAGTCGGCGATGACTGCACGCTGCTGGACCCCGCCGCGGGGCGGCAGCTGGCGGTGAGCGTCGACACCTCGGTGGCCGGCGTGCACTACCCCGCGGAGGCCCCCGCCGAGGCGGTGGGGCATCGTGCCCTGGCGGTCAGCCTCTCCGATCTGGCCGCCATGGGCGCCCGCGCCCGCTGGTGCCTGATGGCGCTGACCCTGGAGGAGGCCGACGAGGCCTGGCTCGACGGCTTCTCGCGGGGCTTTCGCGGGCTCGCCGAGGCCTGCGGCGTCGCCCTGGTGGGCGGCGACGTGACCCGCGGGGCGACCAGCATCGGCGTGACGGTGATGGGCGAGGTCGCGCCCGAGGCGGCACTGACCCGCCACGGCGGCCGTGCGGGGGATCTCGTCGCGGTCACCGGCGCCCTGGGCGGCGGGGCCGGCGGCCTGGCGCTCTGGCAGCGCGGCGAGCGCGATCTTGCCCGGCCACTGCTTGAGCGCTACCTGCTTCCCCAGCCCCGCCTGACCGCCGGCCAGGCGCTGGTGGGGCTGGCCACGGCCGCCATCGATATCTCCGACGGCCTGCTGGCCGATCTGGGGCATCTTCTCGAGCGCTCCGGCGTCGGCGCTGTCCTCGATCCCGAGGCGCTGCCCCTGGCCGAAGGGCTGGTGGAGGCGCTGGGCGAGGAGGGGGCTCGGCAGGCGGCGCTGACCGGCGGTGACGACTACGAGCTGCTGCTGGCCCTGCCCGCCGGCAACCTCGACGAGGCCCGGGCGCGGCTCGCGGCTCTCGGCCTGCCGCTGACCGTGATCGGTCGCCTCGAGGTCGAACCCGGCCTGCGTGGCGTGCCGGCGGCCGACCGACGCGGCTGGCAGCGTTTCCTGACAGAAGGCCCGGGGGACGAGCCATGAACCGCGCACCCGCCAGCATCTGGCATCGCCCGACCCACTTCCTGGCCTTCGGTCTGGGCAGCGGCGCCTCGCCCTGGGCCCCGGGCACCTTCGGCACCCTGGCCGCCATTCCCTTCTACTGGCTGCTCTCCGAACTGCCCCTGGGCTGGTATCTGGGGGTGGTGTTCGTGGCCTTCGTCTGGGGGGTCTGGCTCTGCGAGAAGACCTCCCGGGACCTCGGCGTCCACGATCACTCCGGGATCGTCTGGGACGAGTTCGTCGGCTACTGGATCACCATGGCCGCGGTGCCCTTCTCCTGGGAAGCCGCACTCTGGGGGTTCGTGCTCTTCCGCATCTTCGACGTCATCAAGCCCTGGCCGATCCGCTGGGCGGATCGGCGGGTGGCCGGGGGCTTCGGCATCATGATCGACGACGTGATGGCGGGTATCTACGCCTGGAGTGTCATGCACCTCTGGTTCTGGCTACACTGACCACGCCCGAGCCTGCCCGCTCGGGCGTGGCCAAGCAGGGAAGGGGATGCCGTGCGCAAGGAACGACTGATCGTCCCGGTGGTGGTGGTGCTGTCCGTGGCCTGGGTGGTGGCCCAGTACCTCGCCTCGCTGCTCTTCGAGCGCGAGCTGGCCCGCGCCCTGGCCGACCTGGAGGCCCGCGGGGAAGTGGTGGTGGAGCGCTGCGATGTGGAGCGCGGCTGGCTCAGCTCCTCGGGGGAGGTGCGCATCTCGCCGGTCATCGGCAGTGCCTGGCAGCTCGAGCTCTCCTATGCGGCGCGACACGGCGTCTTCAGCACCCGGGTCGAGGGCGAGACGCGCCCCATGCTGGGCCCCCGGCAGCTGCACCTGTTCGGCGACTGGCTGCCTTCCAGTCCCCCGCGCTGGCACGCCCGCTACCAGACCCTGGGCGGCACCCTGGAGGGCAGCATCCGGCTCGCCCCCTTCCTGATCAGCCAGGGGGACAGCGAACTCGACTTCCAGGGTGGCCAGCTGAGCGTCGGCGGGCAGCAGGGCGACTGGCGTCTGCGCGCCCGTCTGCAGCCCTGGCGCCTGACCGACGGCGTGGCCACTCTGGAGTCCGGACCGATCTCCCTGGAGAGCCGCTACGCCTATACCGCCGGGGCCCACCACTTCACCCAGCGGGATCTGCTCAACATCGATCAGCTCGCCTGGCAGCAGCCGGGCCTGGCGCTCGAGGCCCATGATCTGCGCTACCGCAGCCGCATGCAGCTCGACGACAGCGAGCTGCGCATCGACAGCGAACTGACCCTGGCCGAGGTGCTGGCGGCAGAGCAGGTGCTGCTCAGCGGGCGCGTCGCCATGGAGCTGTCGCGGATCAACGCCGATGCGGTGCGCGGGGCGCTGGACGGATTGCGCCGCGAGGCGGCCCATGCCCGCGAGCTCGCCCCGCGGGATCTGCTGGCCCGCCTGGAGCCGGAGCTGCTGGCGACCCTGGTCGACTCCCCGCGCCTCGATCTGACCTCGGTGGATCTCGAGAGCCCCATGCTGGGCCTCGCCGCCCGGGGCGACGGAGCGCTGTTCTTCGACCCGCGGCGCCTCGATGAGCTGAGCCCGGCACGACTCGATGAAGAGGCCGAGCAGGCGCGCTGGCTGGCGCGGATCGACGGCGATGGCACCTGGCACGAGGTGCCCACGGTGGTGGCCCTGTGGCTGGGCCTGCCGCTGAACACCCGGGATCTGGAAATCGACGTGATCCGCGGCCGGGTGCGGGTCAACGGCCGGCCGCTGCCGCCGCTGTGGCGGTGAGCCGCCCTCAATCGACTTGAACTTGCGCATCGTCGCCCGCATCCCTGAGCCATAGGCCCCAGCCACCACAGGATCAGGACGATAACCATGAGCGATGATCAGGACCGTCACCACGACCCGGACGCGCCGCAGTGGCAGCACCAGGACCACGACGAGGAGGAGTCCCTCGACCTCGGCGGCGAGGCCGAGGAGGGTCAGCATGCCATGGTGCCGGCCCGTGACACCCTGCCCGAACGCATCTACCTGCTGCCCATCCACAACCGCCCCTTCTTCCCGGCCCAGGTGCAGCCCCTGGTGATCAACCGCGAGCGCTGGGAGGAGACCATCCAGCGCGTGGCCAAGACCCCCCACCATACGGTGGGCCTGGCCTTCGTGGGGGAGGCCGCCTTGGAAGGGCTGGCCCACGACGACTTCCCGGAGATCGGCACCGCGGTCAAGGTGCACAAGTTGCAGGGCGAGGAGGGGCAGCTGCAGTTCATCGCTCAGGGCCTGCAGCGTTTCCGCATCCAGCGCTGGATCTCCCGGGAGCCGCCCTACCTGGTGGAGGTGAGCTACCCCCGGGAGCCGGTGGACGCCGAGGCGGACGAGGCCCGCGCCTACGCCATGTCGCTGATCAACGGCATCAAGGAGCTGCTGCCGATCAACCCCCTCTACGGCGAGGAGCTCAAGCACTACCTCAACCGCTTCAGCCCCCACGAGCCGGGACCGCTCACCGACTTCGCCGCGGCCATCACCTCGGCCAAGGGGCGCGAGCTGCAGGACGTGCTGGCCACCCTGCCGGTGCTCGCTCGCATGCAGAAGGTGCTGCCGCTGCTGCGCAAGGAGATCGAGGTCGCCCAGCTGCAGAGCGAGATCAGCGACCAGGTCAACGCCCAGATGGAGGAGCGTCAGCGGGAGTTCTTCCTGCGCGAGCAGCTCAAGGTGATTCAGCGGGAGCTGGGCATCTCCAAGGATGACCGCGAGAACGACGTCGACACCTTCCGCGACCGTCTGGAGAGCCTGGTGGTACCGCCCCGGGTCCTGACCCGCATCGAGGAGGAGCTCGACAAGCTCGCCGTCCTGGAGACGGGCTCGCCGGAGTACGGCACCACCCGCAACTACCTGGACTGGCTGACCAGCCTGCCCTGGGGCGTGCACAGCCAGGACCAGCTCGATCTGGTCCGCGCCCGCCAGGTGCTCGACCGCGACCATGACGGCCTGGAAGACGTCAAGGAGCGCATCGTCGAGTTCCTCGCCGAGGGCACCTTCAAGGGCGACGTGGGGGGCTCCATCCTGCTACTGGTGGGTCCGCCCGGAGTGGGCAAGACCTCGGTGGGGCGCTCCATCGCCGAGACCCTGGGGCGCGAGTTCTATCGCTTCTCCGTGGGCGGCATGCGCGACGAGGCGGAGATCAAGGGCCACCGGCGCACCTACATCGGCGCCATGCCCGGCAAGCTGGTGCAGGCCCTCAAGGAGGTCGAGGTCGAGAACCCGGTGATCATGCTCGACGAGATCGACAAGATGGGCCAGTCCTTCCAGGGCGACCCCGCCTCGGCGCTGCTCGAGGTGCTCGACCCGGAGCAGAACGTCGACTTCCTCGATCACTACCTGGACGTGCGCCTGGACCTCTCCAAGGTGCTCTTCGTCTGCACCGCCAACACCCTGGACTCGATTCCGCCGGCCCTGCTCGACCGCATGGAGCAGATCCGCCTCTCCGGCTACATCGCCGAGGAGAAGCTGGCCATCGCCAAGCACCACCTCTGGCCGCGGCTGCTCAAGCGCGCCAATATCCCCAAGAAGCGCATCAACCTCACCGAGGCGGCGCTGCGCCAGCTGATCGAGGGCTACGCCCGTGAGGCCGGGGTGCGTCAGCTCGAGAAGCAGCTGCACCGCATCGTGCGCAAGGCGGCGGTGACGCTGCTGGAGAACGACCAGCAGTCGGTCAAGGTGTCGGTGAAGAACCTCGAGACCTTCCTCGGCACGCCGCTGTTCCGCAAGGAGCAGGTGCTCAAGGGGGAGGGGGTGGTCACCGGCCTGGCCTGGACCTCCATGGGCGGCGCGACCCTGCCCATCGAGGCGGGCAAGGTGCACTCCCTGACCCGCGGCTTCAAGCTCACCGGCAAGCTCGGCGAGGTGATGCAGGAGTCGGCCAATATCGCCTACAGCTATGTGCTGGGGCATCTGGCCGAGTACGGCGCCGACGCCGATTTCTTCGACTCCGCCTTCGTCCATCTCCACGTGCCGGAGGGGGCCACGCCCAAGGACGGGCCCTCGGCGGGGGTCAGCATGACCACCGCGCTGCTCTCCCTGGCCAAGCACCGCGCCATCGACCGGCCCCTGGCGATGACCGGTGAGCTGACCCTCACCGGCCAGGTGCTGCCGGTGGGCGGCATCCGCGAGAAGGTGATCGCCGCCCGGCGCAGCGAGATCTTCGAGGTGATCCTCCCCGACGCCAACCGCCGCGACTTTGATGAGCTGCCCGACCACCTCAAGGAGGGAGTGACGGTGCACTTCGCCAAGCGCTACAGGGACGTGGCGAAGGTGGTGTTCGGCTAGCGGTGTCTTTGGCCTTGGCCAGCCTGCTCAAGCGCGACCAGGGCCTGATGGCCGAAGTCGATGATGGCGAGGTAATGCCGGTGGGCGATGACGCTCTTCACGATCTCTGGGTCGACATCCAGATAGTCATGCACCAGGACATTGCGCAGGCCGATGACCTTGCGCCAGGGGACTGTGTTATCCACCTTGCCGGCATCCTGAAGTCGCTC
>PUOM01000021.1 GCA_003552795.1 Halomonas sp.
CATGGGCCGGCGGGTTGGAGTAGTTCTCCCGGGCCACGATGGCGATCTGGGAGCGCACGTTCTCCATCCGCTCGGCATCCTTGGCCACCATGATCAAACAGCCGGTGCGCTCGCAGTAGATGCCGAAGTTCTTGGAGCAGGAGCTGGTGATGATCACCTCGTCGAGGCTCTCGGCCAGCAGGCGCACCGCGTAGGCGTCCTCGTCCAGGCCCTCGCCGAAGCCCTGGTAGGCGAAGTCGATCAGCGGCAGCAGGTTACGCTCGCGGACCACCTCGAGCACGCTCTGCCACTGCTCCCGGGAGAGATCGAAACCGGTGGGGTTGTGGCAGCAGGCGTGCAGCACCACGACATCGCCCTCGGGGATCTGCTTCAGGGCGGCGAGCATGCCGTCGAAGTCGAGACGGTTGTCGGCATCCACGTAGGGGTACTTGTGCAGCGCGATGCCGGCCGCGGTGAAGATGCCGTGGTGGTTCGGCCAGGTCGGGTCGGAGACCCAGATGCCCTTGCCCGGCAGCTGCTTGGCGATGAAGTCCGCCGCCAGGCGCAGTGCGCCGGTGCCGCCGGGGGACTGGGTGGCGCTGGCGCGGCCGGCTTCCAGCACCGGCGAGCCCTCACCCAGTACCATCGGCAGGACCACCGCGCCGTACGCCGGCGCGCCGTGGGAGCCGATGTAGGTCTTGGTGGTCTCGTTCTTGAGCAGCAGGGACTCGGCTTCCTTGACGGCGCGCATGACGGGCGTGTTGCCCTCGGCGTCCTTGTAGACGCCGACGCCGAGATCGACCTTCTGGGGGTTGGTGTCCTTCTTGAAGGCCTCGATCAGGCCGAGG
This sequence comes from Halomonas sp., assembly GCA_003552795.1. GTDB lineage: Bacteria > Pseudomonadota > Gammaproteobacteria > Pseudomonadales > Halomonadaceae > Halomonas. The sequence goes on from PUOM01000021.1 coordinate 828, forward strand.
ATGGCATCCCCGGGGACCCGCTCAATGTGTTCGAACATTTAATTCGCTACCTCGTCGGTTCTGGCGGCAAGAATGAAGTCGTTCCTGTGCAGGCCCTTGATCTTGTGTGACCACCAGGTCACGGTGACCTTGCCCCATTCGGTCAGCAGGGCCGGGTGGTGATCCGCCGCCTCGGCGATCTCGCCGACGCGCTGGGTGAAGGCCAGCGCCTGCTGGAAGTCGGGGAAGGTGAAGGCCCGCTCCAGCTGCATGATGCCATCGCGCTCGACGATCTTCCACTCGGGGACCTCCGGTTGAAAGAGCGCGATCTCGGCATCGCTGACGGTGGGGGCGCCCTCGCGGCATGCCTCGCAGGTTTGCTGGGAAAGTTGGCTCATGGGTTGGCTCCCTGAAAATGGCTACCCGTAAAAGGTCGTGCAGCAGGCGTCGGGCGTCAAGCCCGGCGCCTTTCGCCGGCACGAGACCGGTAACGGCGATGGCCGAGGTGGCGGGCGGGATTGTGGCCCCGGGAGTGTCACGTTATCTTGACACTCCCGTCATGCTGCCATGACGCCCTATTTGCTGGGAGCCACCGCCGAGATGCGCCTGAGGTTTCACTGCCAGAATCGCGTCGGCATCCTGCGCGATATCGTGGCCCACTTCGCCGACTACGGGCTCAACGTGGCCCGTGGCGAGGTGGGGGGCGAGCAGGGCAATGCCATCTACCTGCATGTCCCCCACCTGCTCGCTGCCCAGCTGGCGACCCTCAAGCCGGAACTGGAGGCGGTCTCCGGCGTCTTCGCGGTGCGCCGCGTCAGCCTGATGCCCAGCGAGCGTCGCCACCTGGAGCTCGATGCGCTGCTCTCCTCGCTCTCCGATCCGGTGATGTCCATCGACATGGAGGGACATGTCGTGGCCGCCAACCGCGCCGCCGGTCAGCTGCTCGGCGTGCGCATCGACGAGGTGCCGGGGCTCTCCCTGGATCGCTATCTGCTCGACCTGGATCTGCCCGAGCTGATCCGACGCAACAATGCGCGGGTCAACGGCCTGCGCGTCACGCTGCGGGGCATCACCTTTCTGGCCGATATCGCACCGCTGCACCGGGAGCATCACGACGACGTGGCATCGCTCGCCGGCGCCGTGGTCACGCTGCACCAGGCCGAGCGTATCGGCGAGCGCATCTACCAGGTGCAGCGTCAGGAGCTGCGCGGCTTCGAGGCGATCTTTCAGGCCAGCCCCGCCCTCGAGGCGGTGATCCGGGAGGCCCGGCGCATGGCGCCCCTGGATGCGCCGCTGCTGATCCAGGGCGAGACGGGGACCGGCAAGGAGCTGCTCGCCCGGGCCTGTCACCTGGCGAGCCCTCGCGGCCAGGCGCCCTTCATGGCGCTGAACTGCGCCGGCCTGCCGGAGTCCATGGCCGAGACCGAGCTGTTCGGCTATGCCCCCGGTGCCTTCGAGGGGGCCCGCCCCGAGGGCAAGCTGGGGCTGCTGGAGCTCACCGCCGGCGGCACCATCTTCCTTGACGAAGTGGGTGAGATGAGTCCCCGCCTGCAGGTCAAGCTGCTGCGCTTCCTGCAGGACGGCGGCTTCCGGCGGGTGGGCAGCGACCAGGAGACCTGGCTCGACGTCAGGGTCATCTGCGCCACCCAGCAGGATCTGCCGCGGCTGTGTGCCGAGGGGGGCTTCCGTCAGGACCTCTATCATCGACTCAACGTGCTGTCGCTGACGGTGCCACCGCTGCGCGACTGTCGCGACGGCATTCCCGGGCTGGCCGACCACTTCATCGACCTGGCGGCCCGCCAGATCGGCTGCAGCGTGCCGAGGCTCGGCGACGCCGCCCTGGCGCGGCTGATGGCCTATGCCTGGCCCGGCAATGTGCGCCAGCTGGAAAATGTGCTGTTCCAGGCGGTCTCGCTGTGTGACGTGGCCTGCATCGAGCCGGTGCACCTGCGCCTGCCGGATGCCGGGGAGGGTCCCCTGCTGGCCGGGCTCGAGCTGGCGGGGACCCTGGCGGAGATCATGGGCGACGTGGAGCAGCGGGTGCTGGCCGCCCTCTATCCCCGCTTTCCGTCCAGCCGCCAGCTGGCCAGGCGGCTCGGGGTCTCCCACACTACCATCGCCAACAAGCTCAAGCGCCACGGCATCGGCGGGGAGGGGGGCGATAGCTGAGGTGCGGATCGATCGAGGAGGGCAGCATGTCGGTAAACAGAGTGTCGGGCCATCTGCCGCTGTGGCTGAAGCTCGTCTTCACCGCCTGGATCCTCGGCTGGGCGCCCACCTACTGGGTGCTGCTGGGGCCCCAGAACTACTTCTGGCTGTGCAACCTGGCCAGCTTCCTGATCCTTGTCGGCCTGTGGCGAGAGAGCCGACTGCTGCTCTCCACCCAGTGGCTGGCGGTGGCCCTGGTGGGCAGCCTCTGGGCGGTGGACGTGGGGACGGCCTGGCTCACCGGGGTGCACCCCATCGGCGGCACCGAGTACATGTTCGATGACGAGCGGCCGCTGCTGACCCGTCTGATGTCGCTCTACCACCTGGTGCTGCCGGTGGTGGCGGGGCTGGCCATCTGGCGGTTCGGCTATGCGCCGCGGGCGCTGGCCTGGCAGACGGCCCTGACCTGGGTGGTGGTCCCGGCCAGCTATCTGTTCACCGACCCCGAACGCAATATCAACTGGGTCCATGGACCCTTCGGCAGCCATCAGGAGTGGCTGCCGCCGCTGGTTTACCTGGGGGGGCTGATGCTGCTCTGGCCGCTGCTGATCTATCTGCCGGTGCATCTGCTGATGCGTTGGCTGCAGCGCCGGGAACGCCTTCCGCCTGCGGGCTGATCCGGCGGCTCAGGCCGGAACCAGCGCGGCGGCCTGCTGCCGCACCACGGCATAGGGGTAGGCCTCCAGCGCACCGAAGCCGGGCAGCTGGCGGGCCTTGAGCCGAGTGAGGCGAGGCGTGGCGATGCCGCACAGAAAGCGCGTCATCAGCTCGGCCGTGACGGGGCCTCCCTGGGTGTCCGCGGCCAGTCGTGGGCCAAGCGCCTCGAGGTGTGTCGCGAGCTCGCGGGGCTCCAGCGGGGCCAGGGGCGGCGGTGCCGGCAGCCGGGCGGGCTCGCCCCGACAGGCGGAGCAGTGGCCGCAGCGTGCCGGGGCCCGGGCATCGCCGAACCACTCGGCGAGGCGTCGGCTCAGGCAGTCGTCGGTCTCGAACAGCGCCAGCATGGCGTGCAGACGGTCGATCTCGCCCGCTTCCCTGTCGCGGAAGTAGGCGTGGAGCTCATCGCCCAGGGCGCCGGGGTCTCGGGGCGCCTCGAGTACCCGGTAGACTTCGGTGAGCTGTTTGCTCTCCAGGGTCATCCAGCCCTTGTCGACGAAGTAGCCCAGGGCGGTGATCACCCGGCCGCGCTGGACGTCCAGCCCGCGCTCGGCACCCAGCCGCTCGAGGGTCGCGAAGTCCAGGGCGTGCCAGGTGCGCGCCCTTGGCGCGGCATCCAGAACGGCCTGGACGAAGGCGCGGCGCTCGCCCGCAAAGCGCTCGACCAGGGTCTCGGGCTCCTCATGCAGGCGGAAGCGGTAGTCGGCGAAGTAGCTGTGGCGCGGGGCGATGATACCGCGCAGCTCCAGCTGCACCAGCAGCGTCTTGAGCGGCAGCGGGCGGATATCGCTCTCCCGGGAGAGAGCGTTCAGGGTAAGCTCCCAGTCGCCGCCGTGGTGCTCGGCGGCGTCGACCAGAGCCTCGATCACGCGATCGATGCCCTGGCGCTCCGGGGTGTCGCCGTAGACAAAGGTCTCCAGCACGCCGAGGGTGTCGCGACCCGCCAGCATCAGGCACGCCGACGGCTGACCGTCGCGGCCCGCGCGGCCGATCTCCTGGCTGTAGTTCTCGATCGACTTGGGCAGGTCATAGTGCACCACGGCGCGGATATCGGCCTTGTCGATGCCCATGCCGAAGGCGATGGTGGCAACAATGCAGGAGCTCTCGCCGGCCATGAAAGCGCGCTGGATCGCCTCGCGGCGCTCGCTCGCCAGGCCGGCGTGGTAGGCCGTGGCCGCGATGCCGGCCTTGTCCAGATAGGCGGCCAGGCGCTCGGCGGTCTGCTGCAGGGTGACGTAGACGATGGTGGGGAAGCCGGTCTCAGCGCTCTGGCGCGCCTTCAGCCAGGCCGCCAGAGCGCGCGGCCGGGACTCGGCGGCCACCGGAGAGACCGTCAGGTCCAGATTGGGCCGGTAGAAGCCGGTGAGGGTGACGTCGGCCTGGTCGATGGCAAAGCGCCGGCGCATATCCTCGATGACCCGCGGCGTGGCGGTCGCGGTGAGCAGCAGCGCCTGGGGAATCGCGAACTCGCGCTGATAGTCGGGGAGCTTGAGATAGTCGGGGCGGAAGTTGTGGCCCCATTCGGAGATGCAGTGGGCTTCGTCCACTACCATCAGCGAGATCGGCACCCGGCGGATGAAGGCGCGGAAGCGCTCGTTCTTCAGACGCTCCACCGAGATCATCAGGATGCGGATCTCGCCGCGCTCGACCCCGCTCATCACCGCGGCGGCCTCGTCGCGACTCTGGCTGGAGTCGATGCTGGCCGCGGCGACACCGTGGCGCCGGAGGAAGGCGAGCTGGTCCTGCATCAGCGCCAGCAGCGGCGAGATCACCAGCGTCAGGTGGGGCAGGTGGAGGGCGGGCAGCTGATAGCAGAGCGACTTGCCCGAGCCGGTAGGGAAGATCGCCGCCGCCGAGCGGCCGGCCACCACGGCCTCGACCACCGGGCGCTGGCCGGGACGAAAGTCGTCATGGCCGAATACCTGCCTGAGGGTCTCCTGGATCATCACGAGGCGCTGCTCCCTGCATGTTCTGGATACTGGTTGGCTACCCAGTATAGTGCCCGGGTGAGCCGGCGTCTCGCCGCGGCCGCGGCGAGGCCTCGGGATCAGCGCGGCGCGTCATAGCGGGCGTGGCGCTGGCGGGAGAAGACCACCTGCCAGAGCTGAAGGTCCCGCGCGCGAAAGGCGCCGGCGCAGACGGAAAGATAATACCGGAACATGCGCCGGGTGCGTTCGTTGTAGCGTTCGGCCACCTCGTGCCAGCGGGCGTCGAAATTCTCCAGCCAGGCCATCAGGGTCGGGTCGTAGTCGGGGCCGAAGTTCTGCCAGTCCTCCAGCAGCAGGTGGGACTCGCTGCCCCTTGTGATATGCATGGCCGATGGCAGCACGCCATTGGGGAAGATGTACTTGTTGACCCAGGGGTCGGCGGTGATGTCCGAGCTGTTCGAGCCGATGGTGTGCAGCAGGAACAGGCCTCCCGGGGCCAGATGCTCGGCCACGGTCCGGAAGTAGGTCGCGTAGTTGCGGTGGCCGACGTGCTCGAACATGCCGATGGAGACGATGCGATCGAAGCGGCCGCTCAGATCCCGATAGTCCTTTAGCTCGACGGTCACCGGCAGGTCTCGGCAGCGCTCCCGGGCCAGTTCGGCCTGCTCCCGGGAGATGGTGATGCCGGTGACCTCCGCGCCGTGGTGCCGGGCGGCATGGGCGGCGAAACTTCCCCAGCCGCAGCCGATATCCAGCACGCGCATGCCGGGTTCGAGGGTCAGCTTGCGGCAGGCCAGCTCCAGCTTGGCCAGCTGCGCCTCGTGCAGGGTTCGCGCCCGCTTCCAGTAGCCACAGGAGTAGCACATCGTCGGGTCGAGCATGCGCTCGAAGAGATCGTTGCCCAGATCGTAGTGGGCCTCGCCGACGATATAGGAGCGGGCCCTGCTCTGCAGGTTGATCAGGCCCGACTGCAGCCGGTACTTCAGACGCTCCGAAGGGGTGTGAGCGCGCTCCCCCAGGCCGTGGCGAAGCAGCCGGCAGGCCATCTCGTCGATGCGGTCACAGTCCCACCAGCCGTCCATGTAGGCCTCGCCCAGCCCCAGAGTGCCCTGGCGCAGCACCCGCGTGAAGAAGTCCGGATGGTAGATGCGCAGATCCTGAGGCGCCTCGCCGTTGAGAACCACCCCGGAGCCCTCCAGCAGCTGTTCGATGACCCGCCTGGCACGGGTCTCGGGCAGGACGATGGGAGCGGTGCGGTCATAAAGGGTCATGGAGTCCTCCTGGTCCATCCGAGTCGATGCACCTCGGGGTTGGCGCTCCCGGGCGGGGCGCCGTGCAAGCCCTTGAAATGGAGCATAGACCACCCGCTGCGGCATGGCGTGGCGCGATTGTCTGTCAATTTTTCGTTACGCCCCGTCAGGGATTCTTGCCGGCTGCACCGCGGGACAGCGCCGTCAGGCGAGGGTGTCACGAAACGCTGACAGCCGCGGCCGTCAGGCGGGCGCCCAGGAGCGGATCGGCCCGGGCGGAGGCGTGTTGCGCCGTCCCGAGTCGCACTAGGCTGAATCACGACGACCGAGGCGCCCCGGCTCTGCCGAGCGCCCGACGGAGCACTCCCACAACAACACCCCCTGGAGACCCGCCATGACCGCAGCCGCCCGTGATCCCCTGACGCCCGCCGCCAAGGACAACCCCATCGGCACCGACGGCTTCGAGTTCGTCGAGTACAGCGCTCCCACCCCCGAGGGCATCGAGGCGCTGCGTGCGCTGTTCAACCGCATGGGGTTCACCGAGACCCGCAGGCACCGCTCCAAGGAGGTCTTCCTGTTCCAGCAGGAGGGCGTCAACTTCGTGCTCAATGCCGAGCCGGAGAGCCATGCCGCCGAGTTTGCACGTGTCCATGGCCCCAGCGCCTGTGCCATGGCCTGGCGGGTGGCCGACGCTCGTCAGGCCTTCGAGCACGCCCTGGCCAATGGCGCCGAGGCGGTGGAGACCCCGGTCGGCCCCGGTGAGGTGGGCATCCCGGCCGTGCGCGGCATCGGCGGCTCGCTGCTCTACTTCGTCGATCATCGAGTCGACGAGGCGGGGCGCACCATCTACGACATCGACTTCGAGCCCATCCCCGGCCGTACTCCGCAGGACAACAGCGTGGGGCTGCAGGTGCTCGACCACCTGACCCACAACGTCGACCGCGGGCGCATGGACCCCTGGGCGGATTTCTACACCGCCATCGCCAACTTCCGCGAGAACCGCTACTTCGATATCAAGGGCAAGAAGACCGGGCTGCACTCCCGGGCCATGACCGCGCCCTGCGGCAAGATGCACATCCCCATCAACGAATCGGCGGATGATACCTCCCAGATCGCCGAGTTCCTGCGCGAGTACAACGGCGAGGGCATTCAGCATCTGGCCATGGCCACCGACGACATCTACGCCACGGTGCGCGCCCTGCGCGCCAACGGCGTGACCTTCCTGACCACGCCGGACACCTACTACGAGAAGGTGGATCAGCGGGTGCCCAACCACCAGGAGGATCTGGCCACGCTGCGCGAGCTCAGCCTGCTGGTCGACGGCGGCCCCGACGAGGGCGTGCTGCTGCAGATCTTCACCGAGACGGTGATTGGCCCGATCTTCTTCGAGATCATACAGCGCAAGGGCAACGACGGCTTCGGCGAGGGCAACTTCAAGGCGCTCTTCGAATCCATCGAGGAAGACCAGATCCGCCGCGGCGTGCTCAAGGCCGACTGAGCCGCGCTGCTCTCCTGTCGAAAATGGCAGAATAACATCATGGCAGGATGCCAAATCACGGCAATATCCATCGCAGTACCGGGCCAGAATGGCCTGGTATTGTGGTGTCCAACCATAAAAGCAACGTGATTCCTCTGGTGTAACATGACGACAAACACGCAACCTCGTGCCCTGTGGCTCGGCCGCTGGGGCTTCGTGCTGGCGGCCACCGGTTCCGCGGTGGGCCTCGGCAACATCTGGAAGTTTCCCTATATCACCGGCGAGTTCGGCGGCGGCGCCTTCGTGCTGGTCTACCTGGCCTGCATCCTGGCGGTGGGCATCCCGGTGATGATGACCGAGATCGCCTTCGGGCGCCGCGGCCGCGGCAGTCCCATCGACGCTGTGCGGCGGATGGCCAACGAGTCGGGGCGCGCCTCTGCCTGGTCGCTGCTGGGCTGGATGGCGATGCTCTGCGGCTTCATGATCCTCTCCTTCTACGCCGTGGTGGCGGGGTGGTCCTTCGCCTACCTCTGGAAGATGCTGACCGGCGCCTTCGCCGGGGCCGGCGCCGACGACATGGTGGCTATCTTCACCGCCAACAACGAGAACCCCCTCAGCCTCGGCTTCTGGAGCACCCTGGTGGTGGTGGCTACCATGCTGATCGTGGGCAAGGGGGTGCAGGCCGGCATCGAACGCAGCGTCAGCTGGATGATGCCGGGCATGGTGGTGATGCTGTGTCTCCTGATCGGCTACGGCATCTTCTCCGGCGGCTTCGGCGAGGCCTGGCGTTTCCTCTTCTCCTTCGATGCCGGGGGCCTCTCCAGTGAAGGCATGCTGGCGGCGCTGGGGCACGCCTTCTTCACCCTGTCGCTGGCCTCCGGTGCCATTCTCACCTACGGCAGCTACCTGCCGGCGCGCGCCTCCATCGCGCGCACCACCCTGGCCGTGGCGTTGGCCGACACCCTGGTGGCGCTGATGGCGGGACTGGCGATCTTTCCGATCATCTTCGCCAACGGCATGAGTCCGGGAGAGGGGCCGGGGCTGATCTTCATGAGCCTGCCGCTGGCCTTCCAGGCAATGCCCCTGGGCACCCTGTTCGGCATTCTGTTCTTCGTGATGCTCTCCATGGCGGCACTGACCTCGTCGATCTCCATGGTGGAGGCCACCGTCTCCTGGCTGACGGACAACAAGGGGCTCTCACGGCGGACCGCGGCCTGGGGCACCGGCAGCGTGCTGTGGCTGGTCAGCACCCTGGCGATGCTGTCGTTCAACGTCGGGGCCGACTGGACCCTGGCCGGTCGGCACTTCTTCGACTGGCTCGACTATCTGACCTCGCGCTGGATGATGCCGCTGGGCGGCCTGGGCGTGGTGCTGCTGGCCGGCTTCGTGCTCAAGAGCGAGATCCTGCGCGATGAGCTCGGGCTTTCGCCCCGCGCCCATGCGCTATGGCTTTTCGCCGTGCGCTACGTGGCGCCCCTCGGAATCCTGGTGATCTTCGCCGACGCTCTGGGCGTGGCTCGGATAGAGTTCGGCCTGCATTGGCCCTGGCTGCTGGCCAGTCTGGCGCTGGTCACTCTGGTCGGCGAGTATGCCTCGCCAAGGCTGCGCCGTACCCTGCGGGGTTGACCTCGTCGGCCGGCCGCGCATGGCCTCGCCCCGCCAGGGGCGGGGCCGCGTTGCGTCTGGCGCGGTGGTTATAAGCTCGTAGCCGATCGGAAGTGGCGGCGGCGCCGGAAATTAATTACCTTTGGGTATATGTAGTCGTTTTTTGTCAAAGGTATTGGAATATGGTGCAGGGTTCTGTCTTCCCCGGGACGCCCGCAAGCGAGTTCTCCCCCGGCAGCGTCAGCCTGGTTGGCGCGGGACCGGGTGATCCGGAGCTGCTCACGCTCAGAGCGCTGCGGCGCCTGGCTCACGCGGAGGTGATCCTCCACGACCGGCTGGTCGGTGCCGAGGTGCTGGCCCTGGCCAATCCCGATGCGCAGCGGGTCTATGTCGGCAAGGCGCGCTCCGACCATAGCCTGCCCCAGGAGGGAATCAATCAGGCCCTGGTCGACTGGGCCCGGGCCGGCAAGCGGGTGGTCCGCCTCAAGGGCGGTGACCCCTTCATCTTCGGGCGCGGCGGCGAGGAGCTCGAGGCCCTGGTGGCCGAAGGCATCGCCGTGGAAGTGGTGCCGGGCATCACGGCGGCATCGGGATGTGCGGCCTATGCCGGCATTCCGCTGACCCACCGCGACCACGCCCAGTCGGTGCGTTTCGTCACCGGCCACCTCAAGAACGACAGCGCCGACCTGGACTGGCCCTGCCTGGCCCGGCCCGGTCAGACCCTGGTCTTCTACATGGGGCTGCACGGCCTGCCGGAGATCTGCCGTCAGCTCGTCGCGCACGGCCTGCCGGCGAGTACGCCGATCGCCCTGGTGGAGCAGGGCACCACGGCCCGTCAGCGGGTGCATCGCGGCACCCTGGCGGATCTGCCCGACCGGCTTGCGGCGGCGTCGCCGCGCCCACCAACGCTGATCATCGTCGGCGGGGTCGTGTCCCTGCATGCGGCCCTGGACTGGTTTCGTCCCGAGGCCGCGGCCGCCGGCGGCTGGGAGACCCGCGAGCCTTGCCGTGAGGCGCTGCGCGCCAAGGCCTGAGCGGGTGCCGCGAGAAGCACAACTTGTACTTCGCCGCCGCGAGTGAGGCATTCGCGACGGCGCACTCGTTCGGGTCTGTACTGCGGCCTGCCAAGGCCTGGAACATGCCTGTTCGGCCGCACCGCTGATGCTCGGCAGTATCGTATGTGTCCACTGCGGTGCAGCAATGCGCCCCCGGCGGGCGCTGGCTGCACCGGCGCGGTGCGCCCCGCCCCTTGTTGTGCTGTGCCAACTGTCCACAACGCATTGTAACAAAATGCCTTTGTCGGGAATGGGCCGCGATGGCGCAGCCCTTGCTAAACCTCCTTGCCTATTCGGCATCGCCGTAACCACAACGACCCCCGTGCGGGGAGCAAGGAGATTCTCGTGACCCTATCTCGACGCAAGACCCTGCGGCTGCGCCCCCTTGCCACGGCCCTGCTCACCGCCTCCCTGCTGGGCGCCGGCGGCCAGGCCCTGGCCGACGACGATCCCATCAAGGTGGGCATCCTGCATTCGCTCTCCGGCACCATGGCGATCAGCGAGACGGTGCTCAAGGACACCGTGGAGATGCTGATCGCCAAGCAGAACGAGGAGGGAGGTCTGCTCGGCCGCCAGCTCGAGGCGGTGGTGGTGGACCCGGCCTCCAACTGGCCGCTGTTCGCCGAGCGCGCCCGGGAGCTGCTCGCCCAGCATGAGGTGGACGTGGTCTTCGGCAACTGGACCTCGGTGTCGCGCAAGGCGGTACTGCCGGTCTTCGAGGAGCTCAACGGCCTGCTCTTCTACCCGGTGCAGTACGAGGGGGAGGAGTCCTCCGAGAACGTCTTCTACACCGGCGCGGCGCCCAACCAGCAGGCGATCCCCGCGGTGGAGTACCTGATCAACGAGGTGGGCATCGAGCGCTTCGCGCTGCTCGGTACCGACTACGTCTATCCGCGCACCACCAACCGCATCCTCGAAGCCTTCCTCAAGGAGGAGCACGGCGTCGCCGACGAGGACATCATGATCAACTACACCCCCTTCGGGCACAGCGACTGGCAGAACATCGTCGCCGAGGTGCGCCGTTTCGGCAGCGAGGGCAAGCCCACCGCGGTAGTCTCCACCATCAACGGCGATGCCAACGTGCCCTTCTACCGGGAGCTGGGCAACCAGGGAGTGGACGCTGGCGACATCCCGGTCATCGCCTTCTCGGTGGGCGAGCAGGAGCTCACCGGCATCGACACCGCCCCGCTGGTAGGCCACCTGGCCGCCTGGAACTACTTCATGAGCGTCGATACCGACGCCAACTACGACTTCATCGACGCCTGGATCGACTGGACCGGCGACGAGGAGGCGGTGACCAACGACCCCATGGAGGCCCACTACATCGGCTTCAACATGTGGGCCGAGGCGGTACGCAAGGCCGGCACCACCGACCCCGACGCCATCAAGGACGCCATCATCGGCGTGGTGGTGCCGAACCTCTCCGGCAGCTACGCGGCGATGATGCCCAACCACCACATCACCAAGCCGGTGCTGATCGGCGAGGTCCAGGACAACGGCCAGTTCGATATCGTCTGGCAGACCCCCTCCACCGTGGTCGGCGACGCCTGGTCCGACTTCCTGCCCGGCTCCCGTGACCTGATGGCCGACTGGCAGGCGCCCATGCGCTGCGGCAACTTCAACGTGGCCACCGGCCGCTGCGGCGGCAGCACCGCCGCCGAGGAGGCCGAGGCCGCCCTCGCCGAGTAACGCCCCTGTTCGACCCTGCCCCCGCCGCTCCATGGCGGGGGCGCACGCCCGCTTTACCCCCTTAGTGACTCCCTATTGCAAAGGATGAACCCATGAGGCGTCTCCTTTTCCTCTGGCTGCTGATGCTGCTGGCCGTGCCGCTGGGCGCCCAGGCGCAGAGCTCGGCCGCTCCGTCAGCAGAGGATGCCGACGCAGTCGCCATCGAGCTGCTCGAGGCCCTCGACGTCGACAGCTTCCCCGCCAAGGGCCGCGCCATCGAGGCCATCGTGGCCAGCGACGACGAGCGCGCCCGAGGCTGGCTCCAGGCCCTGCTCGACGGCCGCCTGCAGCGCGCCGACGACGGCCGCTTCGTGGTGGTGCTGGACAACCGCGGCCGCGACTGGCCGGTAGAGGATGCCCTGACCGGCGAGGCGCTGGGCGAGATGTCCCGGCGCGATCTCGACCGCATCGGCATCAACAACGCCCTGCGCAACCAGCTGCGCAGCGCCATCGCCGTGGTGGACCTCTACTCGGCGGACCTCGCGCTGCGCCGCGCCTCCGCCGAGCGGCTGCTCGGCGAGGTGGACGCCGACCTGGCCGGCCCCCTGGCCGAGGTGATCGAGGGCGAGGAGGACGCCCGGGTGCGCCGCCGCCTGACCCAGGCGCTCGCCATCCACCGCCTGGAGCAGGGCGAGGTGGCCGCGGTGGCCGACCTCGACGGCAGCCTGCACTCCCGGGTGCGCGTCGCTCTCAACCAGGCGGCGAACGGCGACGACCCGGTGCTGGCCGACGCCGCCCGCGACGCCCTGAACGGCATCGAGCAGATGCTCAAGCTCAACCGCGCCGCCGAGACCCTCTACTTCGGGCTCTCGCTGGGCTCGGTGCTGGTGCTGGCGGCCATTGGTCTGGCCATTACCTTCGGGGTGATGGGGGTGATCAACATGGCCCACGGCGAATTGATCATGCTCGGCGCCTACACCACCTGGATGATGCAGCAGCTGCTGCCGGGCCAGCCGGGCCTCGCGCTGATCCTGTCGATTCCCGCCGGCTTCCTGGTGGCGGCGCTGGCCGGCATCGCCATCGAGCGCGGGGTCATCCAGTTCCTCAAGGGGCGGCCCCTGGAGACCCTGCTGGCCACCTTCGGCATCAGCCTGATCCTGCAGCAGCTGGTGCGCACCCTGATCTCGCCCCAGAACCGCACAGTGGCCTCCCCGGAGTGGATGAGCGGCTCCATCGCCGTCAACGACGCTCTCTCGCTGACGCTGAACCGCATGGTGGTGATCGCCTTCGCCCTGGCGGTATTTACCGCGCTCATTCTGATCATGCGCCGCACCCGGCTCGGGCTCGAGGTGCGTGCGGTGACCCAGAACCGGGCCATGGCGCGCTCCATGGGCATTCGCGCCACTCGGGTCGATATCCTCACCTTTGCCCTGGGCTCCGGGGTGGCGGGGCTCGCCGGGGTGGCGCTCTCCCAGCTCACCAACGTCGGCCCCAACCTGGGCCAGAGCTACATCATCGACTCCTTCATGGTGGTGGTGTTCGGCGGCGTGGGTAACCTCTGGGGCACCCTGGTGGCGGGCCTGTCGCTGGGCGTGATCAACCAGGTGCTGGAGCCCTGGACGGGCGCCGTGCTGGCCAAGATCGTCGTGCTCGTCTTCATCATCCTGTTCATTCAGAAGCGCCCCCGCGGACTCTTTCCGCAGAAGGGCCGGGCGGCGGAGGGCTGATCGATGCATTCCACACACTTCTGGCTGACGCGCCCCTTCCGCGAACGCTCGACGCAGCTCTTCCTCGGCGTGCTGCTGGCGGCCATGACCCTGGTCACGCTGCTGCACGTCGCGGTGCCTCAGGGCCATCCGCTCTACGTCAACGCCTATACCGTCAACCTCTTCGGCAAGTACCTGAGCTATGCGCTGCTGGCGGTGGCCGTGGACCTGGTGTGGGGCTATCTGGGCATCCTGAGCCTCGGCCACGGCGCCTTCTTCGCGCTGGGCGGCTACGCCATGGGGATGTACCTGATGCGCCAGATCGGCGACCGCGGGGTGTATGGCGATCCCGTGCTGCCGGACTTCATGGTGTTTCTGAGCTGGGAGAACCTGCCCTGGTACTGGCTCGGCTTCGACATGGCCTGGTTCGCCTTTTTGATGGTGCTGCTGGTGCCCGGCGCCCTGGCGCTGGTGTTCGGCTTCCTGGCCTTCCGCTCTCGAGTCACCGGGGTCTACCTCTCCATCATCACCCAGGCGCTCACCTTCGCCCTGATGCTGGCCTTCTTCCGCAACGAGATGGGCTTCGGCGGCAGCGACGGCCTGACCGACTTTCGCGAGATCCTGGGCTTCAACCTGAGAAGCGACGCGACCCGACTCGGTCTCTTCCTGGCCAGCGGCGTGGCGCTGGCGCTGGGCTACGTCGTCTGCCGGGCCATCGTGGGAAGCAAGCTCGGCCGGGTCTGCGTGGCCACCCGCGACGCCGAGGCGCGCACGCGCTTTCTCGGCTACCGGGTGGAGCGCTTCCAGCTCTTCGTCTTCGTGGTCTCGGCCATGCTGGCGGGGCTCGCCGGCGCCCTCTACGTGCCCCAGGTGGGGATCATCAACCCCAGCGAGTTCTCGCCGCTCTTCTCCATCGAGATCGTGCTCTGGGTGGCGCTGGGCGGCCGGGGGACCCTCTACGGGGCGGTGATCGGGGCGATCCTGGTCAACTACGCCAAGACCTACTTCACTGGCGCCATGCCCGACGCCTGGCTCTTCGCTCTCGGCGGGCTCTTCGTGCTGGTCACGGTCTTTCTGCCCAGGGGCGTGGCGGGGCTGCTCGCCTATCGGCTCAAGCGGCGCCGACGGAGCGATGACGACGGCGCGTCCGGTAATGAAAACAGCGCCACCGGCTCGGAGGCGACCCCATGAGCCTGCTGAGATCCCTAGCCGACCGCGATCGCGTCTTCGACTTTCTGGTGCCCGCCGCCTCGCCGGTGGACGTGCGCCACGGGCCGATCCTCTACCTGGAGGACGTCACGGTGAGCTTCGACGGCTTCAAGGCCATCGACAACCTCAACCTCACCATCGACGACGGCGAGCTGCGCTGCATCATCGGCCCCAACGGTGCCGGCAAGACCACCATGATGGATATCATCACCGGCAAGACCCGCCCCGACACCGGCTCGGTGTGGTTCGGCAGCCGCCACGACCTGCTGATGATGAACGAGCCGGAGATCGCGAGCCTCGGCATCGGCCGCAAGTTCCAGAAGCCCACGGTGTTCGAGGCGCTGAGCGTGTTCGAGAACCTCGAGCTTGCCATGGCCGCCGACAAGCGCATCCTGCCGACGCTCACCGCCCGCATGAGCGGCGAGGTGCGCGACCGCATCGAGGAGGGGGTCGATACCATCGGCCTCGCCGCGCTGCGCGACCGGCCCGCGGGCATTCTCTCCCACGGCCAGAAGCAGTGGCTGGAGATCGGCATGCTCTTGATGCAGCGGCCGCGCCTGCTGCTGGTGGACGAGCCGGTGGCCGGCATGACCGAGCAGGAGATGGAGCGCACCGCGGAGCTTCTGACCGGCCTTGCCGGCAAGCAGTCGGTGGTAGTGGTGGAGCACGACATGGGCTTCGTGCGCTCCATCGCCCGCCAGGTGACGGTGCTCCATCAGGGCAGCGTGCTGGCCGAGGGCAGCATGGACCAGGTGGCCAGCGACCCTCGAGTGATCGAGGTCTACCTGGGGGCCGAGGCCGATGCGGACGAGGAGATGGTGTGATGCTCGAGATCGACAAGCTCAACCAGTACTACGGCGAGAGCCACACCCTCTGGGATCTCGACCTCGCGGTGCCGGCGGGGGAGTGCACCTGCGTGATGGGCCGCAACGGGGTGGGCAAGACCACCCTGATGAAGGCGATCATGGGCGAGGTGCGGGTGGCCTCCGGCAGCCTCCGCTACGCCGACGACGTGGAGCTGACCCGGCGGCGCGTCGAGGATCGCTCGCGGCTCGGCATCGGCTATGTGCCCCAGGGTCGCCAGATCTTCCCGCTGCTTACCGTGGAGGAGAACCTGCGCACCGGGCTCGCCGCCCGGGGCGACGGCCGCCGGACGATTCCCGAGCGCATCTACGAGCTCTTCCCGGTGCTTCAGGAGATGAAGCACCGCCGCGGCGGGGATCTCTCCGGCGGCCAGCAGCAGCAGCTGGCCATCGGCCGGGCGCTGGTGCTCGAGCCGCGCCTGCTGATCCTCGACGAGCCGGGGGAGGGCATCCAGCCCAATATCGTCACCCTGATCGGCGAGGTGATTCGCCGGCTGATCGCGGAGGACGGCCTCACCGTGCTGCTGGTGGAGCAGAAGCTGCCCTTCGCCCGCAAGTACGCCGACCGCTTCGTCATCATGGACCGCGGCCGACCGGTGGCCAAGGGGGCGATCGGCGAGCTCTCCGACGCCCTGATCAAGACGCATCTGACGGTCTAGGGCGCGACCGACGGGTCTCCTGCACCTCATTGGGGTGGGCTGCACGCCCGGCCGCTCCGATATGGTGCGCGACGGGCGCCGGCAGTGC
The DNA here is from genome assembly GCA_003552795.1 of Halomonas sp. GTDB lineage: Bacteria > Pseudomonadota > Gammaproteobacteria > Pseudomonadales > Halomonadaceae > Halomonas. Next base: position 17,177 of record PUOM01000021.1, read on the forward strand.
ACCTCGGCGGGGCGGCGAGGCGTTTTCCGCCACCTTTTATATGCTTCAAGTAGCTGATTTTTATAATAAAAGATTTTGGTGTCTCGTTCTGGTACGACCCTTGCTGACTCTGGTCAGATACCCGTATAGCACGAGCCGCCCATGACCGCCTTCGAGCCTTCCCTTGTCAACCCGCCGCCGGCATCCGGCCATCGCTTCGATGCCGAGCGGCGCTGGGAGGCGACGCTTGCGCTGCGATTCGCCGCCCGCGACGGGGCGACGCGGCTGACCCGGGCGCGCCATCGCGGGCCGCTGCGGGTGCAGCGGCCTTTTTACCCGGAGGGGCCTGCGGGCGTCTGCCACCTCTACCTGCTGCACCCGCCGGGGGGCCTGGTCAGCGGCGATGCCCTGACCATCTCGGCCCGGGTCGAGGCGGGCGCCCAGGCGCTGCTCACCACGCCGGCGGCCAACAAGCTCTATCGCGCCGACAGCCACGGGGTGGCCTGGCGCCAGGCCACCCACCTGGAGGTCGACGACGGCGGCAGCCTGGAGTGGCTGCCCCAGGAGACCATAGCCTTCGACGGCTCACGGGGGGAGCAGAGCACCCGGATCGACCTTTCGGGCGCCGCCCGCTGCCTGGGCTGGGAAGTCCTGGCCCTAGGGCGCCCGGCAAGTGCGCTGCCCTATCGTTCGGGGTGCCTCGAACAGCGCTTTCGTCTCAGCCGCGACGGCAGGCCCCTGTGGCTGGAGCGCCAGACGCTGGACCCGGCCCACCCGCGCTTCATAGGGCGCTGGGGGCAGGGGGGCGCCAGCGTCCAGGCGACCCTCTGGGCGGTGGGCCTCGATGACGAACCCGAGGCCATCGAGGCGCTGCGCGACGCGCTTCCCGCCTCGCCGCGCTGGGCGGTGACCCTGCGTCACGGCGTACTGATGCTGCGCTACCTGGGCGATGAGCGCCGCGAGGCCTGGGCGCTCTGCGAGGCCGCCTGGCGCGTGCTGCGCCCGCGGCTGCTGGGCCTCGAAGCTCACATCCCGCGCATCTGGCTGACATGACGATAGCTGGAAGCTCGAAGCCGCAGCCGCGGGGTCAGACCCCGGCGGGGCCGATGAGGCGGGGAAGGGTGCACTACGACAGCTATGGCGACTTGGCCGGGGTCTGACCCCATCGGGGCCAGATCGTCGACATTGCAATAGCCCACAGACGAGAGGACGCCATGGAACTGACCCCCCGCGACAAGGACAAGCTGATGCTCTTTCTGGCCGCTCAGCTGGCCGAGCGCCGCCGCGCCCGCGGCCTGAAGCTCAACTACCCCGAGGCGGTGGCGCTGATCAGCTTCGAGATCATGGAGGGCGCCCGGGATGGCCGCAGCGTGGCCGAGTTGATGAGCGCCGGCCGCGAGATCCTCGGCCGCGACGACGTGATGGAAGGGGTGGCCGAGATGGTCCACGAGGTGCAGGTGGAGGCCACCTTCCCGGACGGCACCAAGCTGGTCACCGTTCATAGTCCGATTGTGTGAGGAGCTCCCTATGATTCCTGGCGAATATCAGCTGAAGGACGGCGAGCTTGCGCTCTGCGAGGGGCGCGAGCGGATCACCGTCGAGGTGGCCAATACCGGCGACCGGCCGATCCAGATCGGCTCCCACTACCACTTCGCCGAGGCCAACCCGGCGCTGGTCTTCGACCGCGACAGGAGCCGTGGCTATCGCCTCGACGTGGCCGCCGGCACCGCGATCCGCTTCGAGCCGGGCCAGACCCGGGAGGTGACTCTGATTCCCTTTGCCGGCACGCGCCATATTTACGGCTTCCGCGGCGAGGTCATGGGCGCACTCTCTACCGCGCCCGAAACCGCGCGAAAGGCGCAGAAACCAGACCAAGGAGGCCAGTCATGAAGATCTCGAGACAGGCCTATGCCGATATGTACGGCCCTACGGTGGGCGACCGGGTGCGCCTGGGCGACTCCGAGCTGTGGATCGAGGTGGAGCGTGACGCCACCCGCTACGGCGAGGAGGTGAAGTTCGGCGGCGGCAAGGTGATTCGCGACGGTATGGGCCAGAGCCAGCGCGCCGATGCCACGGTGATGGACACCGTGATCACCAACGCCCTGATCCTCGACTGGTGGGGCATCGTCAAGGCGGATGTGGGTATCCAGGCAGGGCGGATCAGCGCCATCGGCAAGGCGGGCAACCCCGATACTCAGCCGGATGTGGAGATCGTGATCGGCCCCGGCACCGAGGTGATCGCCGGAGAAGGCATGATCCTCACCGCCGGCGGCATCGACGCCCATATCCACTTCATCTGCCCCCAGCAGGTGGAGGAGGCGCTGGCCAGCGGCATCACCACCATGCTGGGCGGCGGCACCGGGCCCGCCACCGGCTCCAAGGCCACCACCTGCACCCCCGGCGAGTGGCATATCGCCCGCATGCTCCAGGCGGTGGATGAGCTGCCCATGAATATCGGCCTTTTGGGCAAGGGCAACGCCAGCCTGCCCGAGGCCCTGGCGGCCCAGCTCGAGGCCGGCGCCATGGGGCTCAAGCTCCACGAGGACTGGGGCACCACCCCGGCCTCCATCGACAACTGCCTCTCGGTGGCCGAGCAGTACGACGTCCAGATCGCCATCCACACCGACACCCTCAACGAGTCAGGCTTCGTGGAGGACACCCTGGCGGCGTTCAAGGAGCGCGGCATCCACACCTACCACACCGAGGGGGCCGGGGGCGGCCACGCGCCGGACATCCTCACCGCCTGCTCGAAGCCCTATGTGCTGCCGTCCTCCACCAACCCGACCCGGCCCTATACGGTCAACACCATCGACGAGCATCTCGATATGCTGATGGTGTGCCACCACCTGGACCCCAACATCCCCGAAGACGTGGCCTTCGCCGACTCGCGCATCCGCCGCGAGACCATCGCCGCGGAGGACATCCTTCAGGATCTCGGCGTGATCTCCATGATCGCCTCGGACTCCCAGGCCATGGGCCGGGTAGGGGAGGTGGTGTGCCGCACCTGGCAGACCGCCCACAAGATGAAGGTGCAGCGGGGCCTGTTGCCCGAGGACGAGGCGCTAGGCGCCGACAACTTCCGCGTCCGGCGCTATATCGCCAAGTACACCATCAACCCGGCGATCACCCACGGCATCGGCCACGAGGTGGGCTCGGTGGAGGTGGGCAAGCTCGCCGACCTGGTGCTCTGGAGCCCGGCCTTCTTCGGCGTCAAGCCGGCGCTGACCCTCAAGGGGGGCATGATCGCCATGGCCCCCATGGGCGATCCCAACGCCTCGATCCCCACTCCCCAGCCGGTGCACTACCGGCCGATGTTCGGCGCCCTGGGGCGGGCGGCCAGTGAGACCCGGGTGAGCTTCGTCAGCCAGGCGACCCTGGACGCCGGCATCCGGGAGCGGTTGGGCCTCGTCAGCCGGCTGGTGGCGTGCAAGAACGTGCGCGGCGTGCGCAAGGGGGACATGAAGCTCAACGACGCCTGCCCCGAGCTGACGGTAGACCCGCAGACCTACGAGGTGCGCTGCGACGGGGAGCTTCTGACCTGCGAGCCCGCCACCGAGCTGCCGCTGGCCCAGCGCTACCACTTGTTCTGAGTGCAAACGTTGGACACCAAGGCGAGCGGCGCCGGATCAGCCGCGATAGACACCAGAGACGATGCCAATGCTGAAACTGATTGAACGCCTGGGCCCCATCGCGGCGGACCAGGCCAGCGATACCCTGACGCTGCCCTATGAGCTGCGTATTCGCGGCCGCCTCAAGACGACAAGCGACGCCGGCCTCGACCTCGGCCTGTTTCTCGACCGCGGCCCGGTGCTGCGCGACGGCGAGGGGCTGCGCGCCGAGGGCGGCGAGGTGGTGCGCATCCGTGCCGCCGACGAGCCGGTGGTCACCGCCCGCATCGCCCCCGGCCTGCCCCTGGCGCGGCTCGCCTACCACCTGGGCAACCGCCATGTGCAGCTGGCCCTGGGAGAGGACGAGAAGGGGGGGTACGTGCGCTTTCCGCCGGACCACGTGCTGGAGGAGCTGGCGACGCTGCTCGGCGCGACGCTCGAGCACCACCGGGCCCCCTTCGACCCGGAGCCCGGCGCCTACCAGCAGCTGGGCGGGCACGGCCATTCCCACGGCCACTCGCACGGCCATGACCCAAGCCACTCACACAGCCATTCACACGGGCACGACCATGACCACTCCCATGCCCACTGAGTCGCAGGCGCCGGCGGAGAGGGCGCCGGGCGACGACCTGGCCCTGCTCGGGCTACTCCAGCTGGTCAGCCCGGCGCTGCCCATCGGCGCCTTCGCCTTCTCCCAGGGGCTCGAGAGCGCCTTCGAGCTGGGATGGGTGAGCGACGAGGCGAGCCTCGGCGACTGGCTCGAAGGGGTGCTGGAGGACGGCCTGACCCGCTGCGAGCTGCCGGCGCTGGCGCGGCTGCACGCCGCCTGGTCGGAGGGTGACGGCGAGGCGGTGGCCGAGTGGGACGCCTGGCTTGCCGCCAACCGCGAGACCGCGGAGCTCGCCGCCGAGGATGCGCGGCTCGGGGCCTCGCTCAAGCGGCTGCTGGGCAGCCTGGCGCTGCTGCCCCCTGATGTTTCACGTCATGGGCCGGAGCTCCCGGAAGGGGCGGGCTATGTGACGCTGTTTGCCTGGGCGGCCGGGAGGCGCGGCATTGCGGTGCGCCCGGCGCTGCTCGGCTTCGCCTGGGCCTGGCTGGAGAACCAGCTGGCGGTGGCCTGCAAGGCGCTGCCCCTGGGCCACACCGCCGCCCAGCGCCTCGTCGAGCGGCTGCGCCCGGCGCTGGTCGCCGCGGTGGACGAGGCCCTGGCGCTCCCCGACGACGCCCTCGGCCCGGCGCTGCCCGGCCTGGCGCTGGCCAGCGCCCTGCACGAGACCCAGTATTCGCGACTTTTCAGAAGTTAGCGCCAAGACAGGACGGCAGGGCGATTACTGGCGAATCCACCTCGCGCGGCCGCTGGTACACCGGACGAAGCGACGCGGGAAATCTTCAGGGATGAAGATTTAGGAAAGTCGGTACAGGGATGTGCCGTCTTTCCGATCGCGGGAGTCCGGCCGGGGTGCCAGGGTTTCGGTCGCGTGGCGTGGTGAGTCCAGTGAGTCGCCCGTGCCGACAGGATGACGACGAAAGATTACGAGAGGAGACACGACATGACCCATTGTTTACGCGTTGGCGTCGGCGGCCCGGTGGGCTCCGGCAAGACGGCGCTGCTCAAGCAGCTCTGCCTGGCCCTGCGCGACCACTACGATATCGCCGTGGTCACCAATGACATCTACACCCGGGAGGACGCCGACTTCCTGCTTAAGCACGAGGCGCTCGACGCCGATCGCATCCTCGGCGTGGAGACCGGCGGCTGCCCCCACACCGCCATCCGCGAGGACGCCTCCATGAACCTCGCCGCCATCGACGAGCTCCAGGGGCGCCACCCCGATCTCGAGCTGGTGCTGGTGGAGTCCGGCGGCGACAACCTCTCGGCCACCTTCAGCCCCGAGCTCTCCGACCTCACCCTCTACGTGATCGACGTCTCCGCCGGCGACAAGATCCCCCGCAAGGGCGGCCCCGGCATCACCAAGTCGGATCTGTTGATCATCAACAAGATCGACATCGCCGAGCAGGTGCATGCCTCCCTCGAGGTGATGGAGCGCGATTCGAAGACGATGCGCAGCGAGCGCCCCTTCGTCTTCACCAACCTCTACGACGGCGTGGGCCTCGAGACCATCATCCAGTTCATCCTCGAGCGCGGCATGCTCCCGGAACGCCGGCCGCCGGAGCGCCGGCCCCAGGCCGATGCCGGCGCTACCGCCTGATTCCCATCACTACCCGATAACGACTCGACACCCCGGCAAGGAGATCGCCCGCATGACCTATCCGCAAACCACCGCTTCTCGCGCCGCGCTGGCCGCCGCCCCGGTCCTGCTGCTGCTGGCCGGCACGGCCCTGGCCCATCCGGGCCATCACCACCATGAGGGCGGCTTCGCCGCCGGCCTCGCCCACCCGCTGTTGGGGCTCGACCACCTGCTGGCGATGTTCGCCGTGGGCCTGTGGAGCCTGCGCCAGTCCCGGACCCTGAGCCTGGGCGCCCCGCTGCTGGCCGCGGCCGGCATGCTACTCGGCGCCGGCCTCGCCTGGGGCGGTGTGATGATTCCCGGCGTCGAGTTCGGCATCGCCATGAGCGTGCTGCTGGCCGGCGTGCTCATCGCCGCGCTGGTCAGCGTGCCCACCGCCGTCGGCGCCGGGGTGATCGTGCTCTTCATGCTTTTCCACGGCCACGCCCACGGCAACGAGATGCCCCATGGCGCCTCTCAGTTCGCCTACCTGGCCGGTTTCACCCTGGCCACCCTGGCCATCACCTTTGCCGGACGCCTGGGAGGCGCCTGGCTGATGGCCCGCCAGAGCCGCCTGCTGCGCGGCCTGGGGGTCGCCATCGCCGCCGCCGGGGTCTTCTTCGCCCTGGGCTGATGTCTTGCATCTGCCGTTGCATGAAGCCTCTACGCAGAACGCCCGGCCAGCGGCCGGGCGTTCTGCATGGATGGGGCAGGGTGGTGATCAGGGCAGCAGGATGGTGGAGCCGGTAGTCTGGCGGCCCTGCAGGGCGTCCTGGGCCTTGCCGGCCTCGGCTAGCGGGTAGCGGTGGGAGATATCGACCTGGAGCTTGCCGCTCTCGAGCATGGAGAAGAGCTCGTCGGCCATCATCTGCAGCCGCTCGGGGGTGTCGGCGTAGCCGTTGAGGCTGGGGCGCGTGGTGAAGAGCGATCCCTTCTGGTTGAGGATGCCCAGGTTGACGCCCTCCACGGCGCCGGAGGCGTTGCCGAAGCTGACCATCAGCGAGCGCGGCTTGAGGCAGTCGAGGGAGGTTTCCCAGGTATCCTTGCCCACCGAGTCGTAGACCACGTCGCACATCTCGCCGCCGGTGAGTTCGCGCACCCGCTCGACCACGTTCTCCTTGGTGTAGTCGATGGTGGCCCAGGCGCCGTTCTTCTCGGCGAGTGCCGCCTTCTCCGGGGAGCTGACGGTGCCGATCAGCTTCACGCCGAGCGCCCGGGCCCACTGGCAGGCGATGGAGCCGACGCCGCCGGCGGCGGCGTGCCAGAGGATGGTCTCGCCGCCTGCGAGCGGGCAGGTCTGGCGCATCAGGTACTGCACCGTCAGGCCCTTGAGCATGCTGGCCGCGGCGGTCTCGAAGTCGATGCTCTCGGGCAGCCTGACCACCTTGTCGGCGGGCAGGGTGTGCTGCTCGGCGTAGGCGCCCAGCGGGCCCTGGGCATAGGCGACGCGGTCGCCGGGGGCGAGGTGGCTGACCCCTTCACCCGCGGCATCGACCACGCCGGCGCCCTCGGTGCCGAGCCCGGAGGGCAGCGACGGAGCGGGGTAGAGGCCGGTTCGGAAGTAGATGTCGATGAAGTTGAGGCCAACGGCGCGGTTGGCGATTCGCACCTCGCCGGGGCCGGGCTCGGCGGGGGGGGCATCGACGAGTTCGAGCACCTCGGAGCCGCCGGTGCGGGCAAACTGGATACGCTTGGCCATGGTGTCAGGTCCTTGTCATGGGGAGTGGAAGGCTGTGGGGACAGAGAGCCATCCAAACGCCGAACGCCCGGCCGGTCAAGTCGCGGGCTGCCTTGGCGGGTTCAGCCGGTCCCGAGCCCGTCCACGAAGGCCTGCTTCTCCGCCTCGAAGAAGTCGCGCTCCTGCTTGAAGCGGCGCAGCACCGCCTGCTCGTCGAAGGCGAGCGGTGCCGCCAGCCGGCCGGAGAGCGCGGCGGGGTGCTGGAAGGCGAGCCCGACCCGCTCGCCCCGGTCGTTCTCCACCCAGCGGGTGATGCCGCACTCCCGCAGGAAGGCCTCGTCGAGGGTCTCGCTCGGCGAGACGCAGAGCGGCGCCTTCAGGGCCAGATCGTGGAGCAGCCGGCGCAGGGGCTCGCGGCTCTCGCCGAGGGGAGCGGCGAGCGTCACGGCCATGCCCTCGCCGCGCTCGTCCATGACCAGCAGGGCCAGGGCCTGGGGGCGGCCCCGATCATCCTCCAGAGCCCAGAGGCGCGCCGCCTCGACGGGAAACAGCAGGTGGCGTGTGCCGCTGAAGGCCACCAGCGGCGCCAGCCCTGCCTGGGTGCCATGGACCGCGGCACACAGCCTTGCCAGCCAGGCATCGCGTCGAGGGCCGGATTCCAGACTCACCACCTTCATCTTCACTACTCCACTGCGTGACGGATTGGCGCGAAGCCTAGCATATTCCGTCCCCCCCGGGCCCTGTGATGTGCCACCGTCGCCGGCTATGCTGGCCGCTATCCCCTCAAGGAGCCGAGACGCCATGCGCCATCCCGAGATCGTCCTGCCGCGCCTGATCGCCCACCGCGGGCTGTCGGCCCGGGCCCCCGAGAACACCCTGACCGCGGTGCGCGCCGCCCAGGCGGCGGACTGTCGCTGGGTCGAACTCGACGTTCAGCTGCTGGGGGACGGGACGCCAGTGATCTGGCACGACGCCACGGTCAAGCGCTGCTCCGACGGCCGTGCCCGCCTGGCTGACCTGGATCTGCCCCGCGCTCGCCGGCTGGACGTGGGCGGCTGGTTCGGCGATGAGTTCCGCGGCGAGCGCATGGCGACGCTCTCCGAGATGCTTGTCCTCGTCGAGGCCCTGGGGCTCGGCCTAAATCTGGAGCTCAAGGTCAACCGGGGACGCAGCCCCGCGGCCCTGGCGGAGGAGGCGGTGCCCGCGGCGCTGGATGTACTCCCTCCCGAGCGGCTGATCGTCTCCTCCTTCAGTGCCGAGGCGCTGGCCTGCAGCCGCGATCTGGCACCCGCCTCTCGGCTGGCGCTGGGCGTGCTCTTCGAAGGGATTCCCGACGACTGGCGACAGTCCTGCGAGGCGCTGGAGGCCTTCAGCGTGCATGCCGACTGGACGCGGCTCCGTCGGCGCGATGCCGTGGCGGTGCGCGAGGCGGGCTATCCGCTGCTCTGCTACACGGCCAACGATCCGGCAGCCTTCGCGCACCAGTGGGACTGGGGCGTGACTAGCGCCATCAGCGACGATCCGAGCCGCTTCATCGGCCACCTGCCTCCCGAGGCGTGAGCAGCCGCTCACGCAGAAGGGCCGCCCGATGGGCGGCCCTTCCGGCCTTGGCCTAATGCCGCCCCGAGGGGCGCCGGCTCAACGGGTGGCGGGTTCGGCGTCGCGGCCGTCGTCCTGCTCCACGACCATGTCGTCCTCGACGTGGATCGGTTCCTCATCCTCGGCGTCGCGCACGCTGCGCGCCCGGTGCTCGATCAGGAAGTAGAGGATCAGGCCGATGCCCAGGCCCCAGGCGGCGCCGTGGGTAGCCAGTACCACGCCCATGATGCCCGCCACGCCCATGGCGGTGGCGTTCTTGATCTGCTCCACGGCCACTGCGATGCAGAGGTAGCCGGTGATCAGCAGGGTGATGGAGAGGGCGATGGGCAGCACCGGACGGAAGGCGGTGACCAGCGGCAGCATGAACAGCGCGCCGAAGCCGACGATCCAGAATACCGCGGTGCCCGAATAGATGCTCTCCATCGCCTTGCGGCCATAGCGGTAGCGTTCGGTGATGGTGGCCATGGCGCCGGTGAAGAGCGGGCCGGCCAGGCCGGGATAGGGTGCCAGCAGGGCGTGCATCAGGTTGCGCAGGCCGGTGATCAGGTGCACGCGGTCGACGTCCACCTCGATCTTCTCGTCGGGACGCAGGTGGTCGACGCGCTTGATCAGGGTCTGGCCGACGATGATGTCACCGAAGGCGATGATATAGGCGATGATGGCGGTGGGAATTGCCGCCACCATGAGTTCGATACCCGGCGCACCGATCGAGAACGGCAGATAGGCCCAGATGCCGCCGAAGTCCGGCACGGCGAGCCCCCACTCCACCTCCGGCAGCGGATATTCGCCCACGCCCCAGCCAAGGGCCATGGTGATCAGCATGCCCGGCACCATGCCGTAGGCGACGATGTTGCGCGCCCAGCGATACTTCTCGGCAAGGTCTCGAAAGGAGAGCGAGAACAGCACATAGAGGGTGATCAGGCCACCGATGCCCAGCGAGATCGGGGTGTTGTAGAGCCGGCCGCCCTCGCTGATCTCGCCGCTGATGGCGGCGATGCCGGCGCCCAGCAGGATGCCCGCCTTGATCGAATCGGGCACGTTATTGACCAGTTTGGTGCCCAGGCGCGTGACGGCCATGAACAGGAAGATCGCGGTGACCATGAGCTGCAGCGCGATCATCGCCTTGAGGGCGTCGGGTCCCGGCTCGTACTGGCCGATGAACAGCAGCACCACCGGAATGGCCGGGGTGATCCAGCCGGCGATGAAGGGAATGCCGAGCAGCGGCGGCAGGATGAAGCCGATGCCGCAGACCACCACGAAGGCCAGGGCCACCTCGTAGGGAAGGCCGAGGTACTGCTCCAGCAGTGGAATCATCCCCAGCGAGATGACGAACATCACCAGCGCCTGGATGGTCTCCGGGATGGCCCAGGGGAAATGGATGAAGGGGAGGCGCACCTTGAAGGGGCCCACCGGCCAGTAGGGCTGTTCCTGGCCATACTCTCTTTTCAGTAGCACGTCGATAACCTCAGCGGTTCTGGTTGTTCATTGGCATTCCTCGTTGTCTGTTGTTGTTTTTGGCTGAGAGGTTTGTACTCGGCGCGGCCGGCAGGGAACATTCGACCTTGTAACGAGGCGGGCGGCCTCGGATAGGTCTTTAGTGTCGACAATGTCGCGACCGGGGCAGGGAAGTATCACGAAGTCGCGCTGAAGTTACGCTAAAAAGCGGGTATGTGGCGGCATTGTTGTCGACACATGTCGGAGGGGCTGAGTATCTTACGTAAACGTAAACTTTGGTCCAATGGGGCTTTTCGAGGGGGCGATCGCGGGCCGGGGGCCGGAACCTGCGGGCAGCGAGGAGGCAGCGAATGTGGCCGTGGATCCTGACGGCGGTGCTGGCGGCATGGGTCGCCATGGGCTTCTGGCAGCGCCTCAAGCCCCTGGCGAAGGGGCTCGGCGTGGCCTGGCCGGAGCGCTCGGCAGATGAGGTGCGCTTCCTCGCCGATGAGTCCTGGTTCGGTGCCCGGGGCGAGCGCCACCTCGAGCAGACCATCTTCGACGAGATGCTGGCGCTGATCGGGCAGGCCCGGCGCCTGGTGGTGCTCGACGCCTTTCTCTTCAACGACTTTTCGGCCGGCACCGATACCGCCGGGTTGAGGCCGCTCTGTGCCGATCTCACCGCTGCCTTGCTGGCACAGAAGCGACGCTACCCCGGCCTTCAGGCGGTGGTGATCACCGACCCCTTCAACACCCTCTACGGCGGGCTCGCACCGAACCACTTCGAAGGCCTGCGCCGGGCCGGCGTGACCGTGGTGTTCACCGACCTTAACCGCCTGCGCGCTTCCAATCCGCTCTGGTCGGGGCTCTGGCATCTGGGGCCCTGCTGGCTGGGCAACAGCGTTCGGGGTGGCTGGCTGCCCAACGCCCTGGGGCCGGGCCGGGTCACCCTGCGCAGCTATCTGGCGATGCTCAACTTCAAAGCCAACCACCGCAAGACGCTGGTGGTGGACAGAGGCGACGGCTGGGCGGGCCTGGTGACCTCGGCCAATCCCCATGACGCCAGCAGCCTGCACGGCAACGTGGCGCTGCGCTTCGCGGGGGACGCGGCCCTGGACCTGCTGGCCTCGGAGCGCACCGTCGCCGCCTGGTCCGGCATCGGCCTGTCGGACCCTCCGCCACGGTCGGCTCCCCCTGGCGGCGAGGGCACACGACTGCAGCTGCTCACCGAGAGGGCGATCCGCGACGCCCTGCTGGCGGCCATCGAGGCCAGCGGGGAGGGGGATCGTCTCGACCTGGAGGTGGTCTATCTCGCCCATCGGCGCGTGATCGGAGCGCTCAAGCAGGCCAGACGGCGGGGCGCCGAGGTCCGCGCCCTGCTCGATCTCAACCGCGACGCCTTCGGCCTGGAAAAGAGCGGCATCCCCAACCGGCCGGTGGCCCGCGAGCTCGTCGAGGCGGGCATCGCGGTGCGCTGGTGTGCCACGCGTGGCGAGCAGTGCCACAGCAAGCTGCTGCTGCGCTGGCCCGCGCAGGGGGGCGAGGCGGAGCTGATAGTCGGCTCGGCCAACTTCACCCGGCGCAACCTCGACAACCTCAACCTGGAGACCAGCGTCCGCCTGCTGGGCAGGGCCGAGGCCCCGGCCCTGGAGCAGGCCGCCGCCTTCTTCGAGCGGCGCTGGTCGAGCTCCCCCGAGCGCACCACCAGCGAACCCTTCGCGGCCCATGACGATGCCACGCGGCTGCAGCGGCTGCGCTACCGGATCATGGAGGCTAGCGGGCTCTCGACGTTCTGAAGGCTCCCTGCCCCCGGGCGGGGGCGCCTTGACAGGGCGGGGTTCGCCGGCCAGCTTGGGAGAGCCAACCCCACAAGGAGACCGGGCATGGACAAGCTGCTGCTGGCCGTGAAGCTGATCATCGCGGCGCTGGTGCTGATTCTCTTCGTGCAGAACATCACCATGGTGGAGGTGCGCTTCCTGACCTGGAGCCTGTCGCTGCCCCTGGCCCTGCTGCTGATGGCGATCTACCTGCTGGGGATGGTCAGCGGCAAGAGCCTGATGGGGCTGATTCGCCGCCTGCGCCGGGACGACGCCGAGCCGGATCGGCGCTGAGCGCTGCGGGGGCTTCTCTCCCGTCCCCCCTCACCCTTTACTCCTCACCCCTCACCCCTCACCCCTCACTCCTCAATCCACATGGGTCACCGCCTGGCGGCGCGGATCGATGTACCAGGGCACTCCCCGGCGGGCATTGTGCTCCAGCTCGGCGATCACCTGGGCGCCGAGCAGCAGGATGATGGCGCCTATCTCCAGGCTCAGCAGCACCACGATCAGGGTGGCAAGGGAGCCATAGACGACGTTGACGAAGGAGATGTTGGCAAAGTAGTAGACCAGCAGCAGGCGCACCCCCTCCCAGAGCAGGGTGGCGACCAGGCCGCCGATCACGGCGCGCCGCAGCGCGACCTTTACCACCGGCAGCACCTTGTAGATCGCGCTGAACAGCAGGAAGACCCCGATGAAGCTGGCCAGGTTGAGTGCCGGGCCAGAGAGTCCGGCGAACGGCATTTCGCGGCCGACCAGCGCCAGCCACAGGGCATTGAGGGAGCTGGCCAGGGTCACCAGCAGCGTCAGTGCCATCAGCCCCGCCCCCAGCACCACCATGAAGGCGTAGGGCAGCAGCACCGAGACCCAGGCGCTGCGCCCCTGGTGGTGGGTGTCCGGGGCGTGGAAGATGATCGCCAGGGCATCCTCGAGCATGCGAAAGGCGAAGGAACTGAACAGCAGCAGGATCGGGAAGCCGAGGATGCCGATCACCTCGCGGGTGTCGAGCAGGGCGCGCACCGCCTCCAGCAGCACCTCGGCGTGGGCCGGTGCCAGGTGCTGGGCCTGCACGCTCAGCACTTCGAGCAGGTGGGTCTCGTCCACCACCCGGGCCAGCAGTACCACCAGCAGCGCAAACAGCGGCACGATGGAGAGCAGGATGTTGTAGCCGACGCCGCCGGCCAGCAGGATGCCGCGGTTGCGCAGGAAGGCGATGAGCACGCGCCACAGGAAGCCCGCCACCCGTGGCAGCTGGGTGAAGAGGAGGTGGCGAGACGGGGAGTGACGAAGCATCGGGCTGGCCGTCCATGGGCGTATCTGCATCATACGCCCGCCGCAGCGTCCGACGTCAATTCCCGGGTATCGCTTTTCCTCGCCGAGACCGCTGCTACATTGGTAATCAGCCAGCGGCCGGATGGGCGGGCACTCCGCCCGCGCCTGTGCTGCACCGGCAAGGAGAGTGTTTTGCTACGAAATATCATCTACCTCATCGGCCTGATCGTGGTGGTGCTGTTCATCATGTCCCTGCTGGGGCTGCGCTGATCCTCTCGCACCGATCCGGCCTCGACGCCTGAGGCGGGCGGTCATCGACTCAACCGTTGCCGGCGTGCCCTTAGCCAGGGCATGCCGGCTCTGCTTGTCGATGAAGGTAAGCGCCCCGCGTTCCGCGCATGGCATGCCGTGGCAACTGCCAGCATAATGATGACCCTTCCCACCGCCAGCGAGGGACCATGGCCAAGTTTGAACTGATCGGCACCGCCAGCATTCCCGGCAAGGGCAGTGAGCTGCGCCTGCTGCAGCGCAATGACGAGTTTTCCATCCGCATCGCGGGTACCGCCGGCGAGCTGATGAATACTCGCCTGCACGGCTCCGAGGATGCCCTCGCCGAGCTGGCCTGCCAGCGAGTCGCCGAGCGTCCCGGCGTCCGGGTGCTGGTGGGCGGCCTGGGAATGGGGTTCACCCTGTCTGCAGCGCTGGCCGCCCTGGGCGAGGATGCCGAGGTGGTGGTGGCCGAGCTGGTGCCGGGCGTGGTGGAGTGGAATCGTGGCCCGCTCGGTGCCGCGGCCGGCTACCCCCTGAACGACCCGCGCACCCGGGTCAGCCTGGGCGACGTGGGCGAGCTGCTGCGCCGTGAGCCCGGCGGCTTCGACGCCATCATGCTCGACGTGGACAACGGCCCCGAGGGGCTGACGCGGCGCGAGAACGACTGGCTCTACTCGCCGAAGGG
>PUOM01000022.1 GCA_003552795.1 Halomonas sp.
CTGTTCGCATCGAACAGACATTGCCCCGCCACAAACGTCTGCCGCGGCTGGAGGTCGCCGTCCAGCAGCGTCACATCGGCCTCGAAGCCGATCGCCAGGCGCCCCTTGCTCTCCTCCAGGCCCAGTACCCGGGCAACGTTCCCCGCGAGCAGGCCCAGCGCCTGCTCCATGGGCAGCACCCCCTCGCGCACCAGGCGCTGCCAGTCGGCGACAAGGGCCGTGTTGCGCGCCACCCGCATGCCGATATAGGCGCCCTGGGCGTCGAACTCGGGCAGACTGCCGTTGCAGTCGGAGCTCATGGTGATCCGGGCGACGGGGACGCCGCGAGCCAGCAGCCGCGACACGGCGCCGAAGCCGCTCAGCCCATCGTCGCCGGCATCGTCGAAGGCGGTCACGTCGACGCTGGCGCCGAAGGTCAGCGCATAGTCGGCGGCCTCCTCGAGCAGGGCGTGGTGACGATTCACATGGGTCGGGATCACCTGATCGGCAGGGATCTCGGTCTCGGTCAGCAGTCGGCGCAGCGGTTCCAGTCCCCGCGCTCCGTCGCCGAGATGGAAGTGACAGATGCCACGCTTGCCCGCCAGCATGGCACCGACCCGGACATCGCTGACCAGCCGCTCGATCTCGTCCTGACGCGGCTGGCTCGAGCGATGGTCCGAGATGGCGATCTCACCCAGGCCGATGACCTCGGGAATCCACGCCAGGTCGCGCTGGAGATCGCCGGTCAGCGTGGGCGGCGGGACGCGATACGCGCCGGTATACATGTAGGCCGCAATGCCCTCGGCCCTGAGGCCACGCACCTTGGCCAGCAGGTCCGCCGGGGAACGGCTGATGCTGTCGGTGCCGAGCACGCCCACCACGGTGCCTATCCCCATGGAGGCGATCTCATGGGCGGTAATCTCGGGGCAGCGTGTCCCGCAACCGCCCTCCCCGCCTCCCCCGGTTACATGCACATGCTGATCGATGAAGGCGGGCACCGCGATGAGCTCCCGCGCCTCCACGACCCGGAGCGGCCAGCCCGCCGGGATCTCCATGTCGCGCCCCAGGGCCACGATCCGGCCGCCGGCCATCAGGATATCGGTGGCCTCGAGGGGCTCCGGTGCGAAGATGCTGCCGACCCGCAGCAGGGTCAGCAGCCCCGCTTCCCGGGAGTCGATGCGCCTCATGAGGATTCACCGCCGGGCGCCGCGGCCGAACGGAAACGCCGTCCCCGGATGCGCTCGATGGCGCCATCGATATCATCGATCAGCAATACCAGAAGATCCCCTTCGCTGGCCTCGTCGAAGGCCCTGTCGACGGCCTGCTGCTCCTCCATGATGACCTCGACCCGACAGGCGCCCGGCACCGACTCAGCCCCTTCGCGCAGCAGTCGAGCGGCCTCGCCGGGAGCGCGCCCGCGGGAATCGGTCTCGTAGATGAAGACCAGGTCGTGGATTCTGGCGAGCAGGATGCCCAGGGTGAAGAGGTCTTCGTCGCGTCGATTGCCCGGGGCGCTGGCCACGCTGATCCGGCGTCGGGCGGGAATGCAGCCGACCAGTTCGCTCAGCGCCTCGAGCGCCGGCGCGTTGTGCCCGTAGTCGATCAGCACCTTCATGCCGTCGGCGTCGATCAGGTTGGTACGGCCGGGGTTCTGGCCCGGGGTGGGATGGAAGGTCTGCAGGCCCATCTGGATATCGGCGATGGAAAGACCCAGGGCGTAGGCGGCGGCACTGGCCGCCAGGGCGTTGGCGACATTGAACCGGGCGTGCCCCTCGAAGGTGATCGGCACGTTCACCACCGGAATCACCTCGGCCTCGACATGGCCCTGGCGCATCACGATGCGCTCGTTGTTCACGGTGAAGGCAACACCCTGTTCGCGAACGTGCTGACGAACGGGTCGCGAGTCGGGATCCAGGGTGAAGAAGATGATGTCGCCCCGGGCCCACTCTCGGCCGGCCAGCACCCGGGGGTCGTCGGCATTGAGTACAGCCGTGCCGCCCGGGCGAACGGCATCGATCACCACGGTCTTGCAGCGCGCCAGCTCATCGAGGGTATGGATATCGTGTTCGCCAAGATGGTCGCTGGCGATATTGAGCAGCACCCCCACGTCACACTCGTCGAAGCCCAAGCCGCGGCGCATGATGCCGCCGCGGGCGACCTCCAGCACGGCACACTCGACCGTGGGCTCGCGCAGCACGATCTCCGCCGCCTGGGGGCCGCTGTAGTCACCGCGCAGGATCACATGGTTGTCGATCTCGATGGCGCCGGTGCAGGCCATGCCGACGTTGCGCCCCGACTGTCTCAGCAGGTGCGAGAGCAGGCGCACCGTGGTGGTCTTGCCGTTGGTGCCGGTGACCGCCGCGATGGGAATCCGCCCTGTTGTCTCGCTGTCGGGGAACAGCATGTCGATCACCGGACGGCCAACGTCACGTCCCTCCCCGTGGGTGGGCGAGAGGTGCATGCGAAAGCCGGGCCCGGCATTGACCTCGACCACGGCGGCGGACTGCTCCTCCAGGGGCCGGCTCAGGGTCTCGGCCAGCAGGTCGATGCCGATGATGTCCAGCCCCACCAGCCGTGCGATGCGCTCCGCCGCATAGCGCACTTCCGGATGCACATCGTCGGTCACGTCCGTGGCGGTGCCCCCGGTGCTGAGATTCGCCGTGGGCTTGAGAAGGATCATCTCGCCCTCCGGGATCACGCTCTGCAGGGTCAGGTTCTGCTGGCCGATCATCCGCATCGACTGCTCATCCAGCTCGATCCGGGTGAGCAGGTTGGCGTGGCCGATGCCGCGACGCGGGTCCTGGTTCTCCCGGTCGACCAGGGCCTGCAGGGTATCGATGCCGTTGCCGACCACATGCGCCGGGCGACGCCGGGCGGCAGCCACGAGGGTGTTGTTGATGACCAGCAGCCGATGATCCTCGCCCTTGATGTGCTGCTCGACGATCACCGCCGGATTGCGGTAAGCGGCGACGTCGACGGCCGCGCTGAGGGCCTGGTCGTCCTGGACAAGAGTGCTCACCCCGCGGCCGTGGTTGCCGATGACCGGCTTGACCGCGACGGGATAGCCGATGTCGCGGACGGCGTCGAGCGCTTCGCTGAAGGAGCCGCACACCCTCCCTCGGGGGACGGGAATCCCGGCATCGCCGAGCAGCTGCTTGGTCCACGCCTTGTCGTCGGCGATACCGTAGCTGATCAGGTCGGTATGGCCGGTCACCGTGGCCTGGATGCGCTGCTGCCGATAGCCGTGGCCGAACTGGATATAGCTGTTCTCCTCGCTCAGGCGCACATGGGGAATGCCGCGCCGAGTGGCGGCCGCGACGATGGCCGCCGTGGAGGGGCCGAGCCGGTGGGCATCACGCACCTGGCGCAGGCGATCGATGATCGCCGGCATGTCGATCACCGCTCCGCTGAAGAGGCGCTCGACGAGATCCACTGCCTCGACGCCGGCCGCCAGTCCGCAGGCTTCGTCCCGGTAACGATAGACGACGTTGTAGATGCCGGTGTCATAGGAATCGACCGTCTTGCCGTAGCCTACCGAAAAGCCGATCAGATTCTGCAGTTCGAGCGCGACATGCTCCACCACGTGGCCGGCCCAGGTGCCCCGCTCCAGCCGTTCCAGAAAGCCGCCGGGCCTCCCGACCGAGCAGCGGTGTTCGTGGAGCGTCGGCAGCAGTTCGGTAAGGCGTTGTACGATGCCGGGCACGCTGTCGCTCGGCCGCTCCTCCAGCTCAGCGATGTCCAGCCGCATGAAGATGGCCGGGTAACGACTGTAGTAGTTCGGACCGCGAAGGGCCCGATGCTCGAGAATCTTCATCGACGCTCCGCGAGCATGGCGCCGAGTTCGTCAGGGACAAGATAGCGGCGTGCATCGACATCGTAGCCGTGGCCGTCGACCATCGCATGGAGGATCATCTGCTCCACCGCCACGGGCTCGCCCATGGCAAGCTCCGCAATGTTCGAGCGCGCCAGGTCCCGGCTGTCGATCAGGATGACGTGCCCCGGTCCGATGGCTTCCAGGATGCCATGGGGGTGAATGATCACGGCGGCATCTTCCCCCAGGCCGACCCCAAGGTATTCCGGATTGCTCGCTCCCACCTCCATCAGGCGGGTAAAGCGGCCGCGCTCGAGGAAGTGGCTATCGATGATCAGGCCGTCGACCAGGCCGAGACCGAAGGTCATGTTGACGGCCCCCTTGCGCAGGGCGTCGGCGGCAGCGCCGTTGTAGATCATGGTGCTCGGCATCGCCGCGGCCCCGGCGCTGGTCCCGGCCACCACCGCGCCATCCTCCAGGCGCTGGCGGACGGCCGCCAGCGCCGGCGAGCCCCCCAGGACATTGGTCAGGCGCAGCTGGTCACCGCCGGTGAAGAAGATGATTCCGCTCTGGGCGATCAGGCGTGCCGTGTCCGAGTCGGCCGCCTGCCCGCGATCGCGGAGGCTCAGCGCATGAACCCGGCGCGCGCCCAGCCGACTGAAGGCGGCCTCGTACTCCGGCAGCACCTCGTCGGGAATGCTGCTGGCCGTGGCGATGACCGCCACCTCCTGATTGTCGTCAGGGGCCATACGGAAGACCTTGTCCAGGATCTCGAGGTCGGAGGTCCTGTCCTCGGCACCGCCGATGGCCACGAGATGCCCGGCTACCGAGAAACGTGAAGATGCCATATTTCCTTCCTCGCCCAGCGACGCTCTTGAGAGACACTGAATCATCACCGATTTCGGCAATGTTGTATCGCATGGATTTAACGACCATTCCTTATATCAGGTGAAAAACAGCCCAGCCAGATCAATAATCTAATCCCGACATTATTACTCTTCTCATGCCAATGGATGAAGCTGCTGAACTCTTGCCTTCTGGACGTACGCGGCAAGGAGAAAACGCTATGATTCGATGAATGGACCTGCCCATGCTGGCTACGTAAACCAGGAAAATCGAGGACCGTTTCCCGGCTGCTACTCGGTAGACCTAGGCGACAGGCACCCCGTCAGACGATATCGATACCAGAGGCCACCATGCGTGATCGAAATATTTTTGTTGTCGGGCTTGATGAAGACAACCAAAAGCGGCTCGAGAAGCTGCGAGGAGCCGAGAGGTATCGATTCCATGGCGTCATTGAGCCAGAGGAGGTCTATGACACGGAAATCTTTCCCATCGAGGCGATGCTGGCCAGGGCCGACGCTCGGTTGAATGCATTTCATGAGCCTATCGACGCCATCGTTGGCTACATGGATTTCCCCGTCTCGACCATGCTGCCGATTCTCTGCGAACGATTCGGCACGCGTTCCGCCAGTCTCGAAAGCCTGCTCAAATGTGAGCACAAGTACTGGAGCCGTCTCGTTCAGCACGAAGTGATTGCCGACTACATTCCTCGCTTCACTGCCTTCGACCCCTTTGACCCTCAGGCGCTGCAGACAATAGGCAAAGCAAACCTCTATTTTCCTTTCTTCGTCAAACCCATTAAATCGTCGGGTTCTCGGCTGGGATTCCGTATCGAGAGCCCCGAAGATTTTGCCCATGCCGTGGAGAAACTCTGCGAGGGCATAGGCACGATATCTGAGCCCTTCAACTACGTGATGGATCACGCCAAAATTCCTGACAGGATACGCTCGGTGGATGGCGGCCACTGCATGGCGGAAGAGATTATCGGCGGATGGCAGTGCACGCTGGAAGGCTACGTATTCCAGGGTAAAGTTGTCTCCTACGGCATCGTCGACTCGATTCGCTACCCACAGGTCCTGAGTTTCTTTCATTATCGCTACCCGTCTCGTCTTCCCGCTTCCATCCAGGCGAAGATGCAGGATCTTACCCGCCAGATCATGATCCATATCGGCTATGACGATGCCGCCTTCAATATCGAATATTTCTGGGATGAAGTTCAGGATCGCATCTGGCTACTGGAGATCAATACGCGCATCGCACAGTCGCACTGCGATCTGTTCGAAAAGGTCGACGGGGTCAGCCATCAGCAGGTGGCGGTGGACCTCGCCCTGGGGAACCTGCCGGACATGCCCCATCGCCAAGGCGAGTTCGCTGTCGCCGCCAAGTTCTTCTACCGGGTGTTCTTCGCCGATGCCACGGTCATCCGGGTGCCGAGTTCCGCCGAGATCGAGGCGCTGCAGCAGGCCTTTCCCGGCACCGTGATCAAGATACAGGTAGCGCCCGGCATGCGCCTGTCGTCCCTGCCGGAACAGGACAGCTACAGTTACGCCCTGGCATACGTCTGGATGGGCGCCGACAGCGATCTCGCGCTGGAAGCGAACTATGCGCGGCTGGCTGAGCAGCTACACTTCGACTTCGAGGATATCGCCGGCTGAGCGGCATCGGCAGGGATGCCTCGTGGTGCGGGTCCATCATGAAAAAAATGGGAGCAAGGCCATGCGTATCGTCAGCGATTTACCCCGCGACGTTCAGGAGCAGGAGGACTGGATCACGCTGGCCGATGGCTGCCGGCTGGGCGTGCGCATCTGGCGACCGGTAGACGCCGAAAGCGATCCGGTGCCGGCCATTCTCGAGTATCTGCCCTACCGCAAACGCGACCTGACGGCGATGCGCGACACCCAGACCCATGCCTACTGGGCCGGCCATGGCTACGCCGGGGTACGCGTGGATATACGCGGCTGCGGCGATTCCGACGGCGTCTTGACCGACGAATATCTGCAGCAGGAACTGGACGATGGCGTCGAGATTCTGCACTGGCTGGGTCAGCAACCCTGGTGTACCGGCGATGTCGGCATGGTCGGCATCTCCTGGGGAGGGTTCAATGGCCTGCAGATCGCGGCGCTGCAGCCGCCCGAGCTGAAGGCCGTGATCACTCTCTGCTCCACCGATGATCGCTACGCCGATGATATCCACCACATGGGCGGCTGCCTGCTCGGCGACAACCTCTCCTGGGCCTCGACCATGTTCGATGCCAACACCTGTCCGCCCGATCCCCTGCTGGTGGGTGAGCGCTGGCGAGAGATGTGGCGGCAGCGCCTTGAGCATAGCGGGCTCTGGCTGGCCACCTGGCTGCAGCATCAGCGCCGGGACGACTACTGGAAGCATGGCTCGGTCTGCGAGGACTTCTCGCGCATTCGCTGTCCCGTCTATGCCGTCAGCGGCTGGGCCGATGGATACTGCAATGCCGTGTTTCGACTGCTTGCGGGACTCGATGTCCCCCGCAAGGGGCTGGTGGGTCCCTGGGCCCACAAGTACCCTCACCTTGGCGTGCCGGGCCCGGCCATCGGCTTCCTGCAGGAATCGCTGCGCTGGTGGGACCACTGGTTGAAGGGCAAGGACACGGGAATCATGGAGGAACCGATGCTGCGCGTCTGGATGCAGGCATCGGTGCCGCCCTCGGCCCGCTACGAGGTACGACCGGGGCGCTGGGTCTCCGAGCCGTGCTGGCCATCGCCGCGGATCCTGCCCAGGCACTTCCGCCTCACCAGTGGCCATGCCCTGCTGCCGGACTCCCCGGATGCCGCGCCGACGGCAGCGGACGACGAGACGCCTCTTGGCGTGCGCTCGCCGCTGTCGGTGGGGCTCCATGCCGGCAAGTGGTGTTCCTACAACGCGCCACCTGACCTGCCGCATGATCAGCGTGAGGAGGATGGTGGCGCGCTGATCTTCCAGACGGCAGCGCTCCTCGAGGCCCTCGAGATCTGTGGGCAGCCCCTTGTCGAACTCGACATCGAAGCCGATCAGCCGGTGGCGATGGTGGCACTTCGGCTCATCGATATTGCAGAGGATGACAAGGCGACACGCATTTCCTACGGCCTGCTCAACCTGACCCACCGTGACAGGGACGAGTTTCCCCAGCCGCTCGAGCCCGGCCGTCGCTATCGCGTCCGCGTACCGCTCAAGCATATCGCCCAGAACTTTCCGGCAGGCCACGCCATTCGGCTCTCGCTCTCGAGCAGCTACTGGCCGCTGGCCTGGCCGTCGCCGGTTCCCGTCAAGTTGACGGTGCATCCCGCCGGCTGCCGGCTGATCCTGCCAGGCCGCGAACCCCGCCCCCGGGAAGAAGCGGCGCTGCCGCCGTTTGAACCGCCAGAGTGCGCGCCGCCACTGGCCCGCACCCTGATCCAGCCGAGCCAGGAGACGTGGCGGGTGATACGCGATCTGGCCAATGATCAGACCACGCTCGAAGTGATCAATGACGAAGGCAGCTTCCGCCTCGATGATATCGACCTTGAACTCTCGTCACGCGTTACCGAACGCTATACCTATGCCTACGGCCACTACGACAGCCTGAGCGGCTGGACCGAGTGGGAGCGCAGTTTCCGACGCGGCGACTGGGTCGTGCGCAGCCTGACCCGCACCCTGATGACATCTGACGCGGACAACTTTCGCTTGCGGGCGACGCTGGATGCCTACGAGGGCGAGAGCCGGGTCTTTTCCAGGAGCTGGGACGAGGAGATTCCCCGAGACCTGGTGTGAGCCCGAGCACCGGCGGCGCGACGGCCACGGTGCCGGAAGCGCTCCCGGGACCATCGAGCCGCGCCGGTCGCCTCCTGCCCGTCGATCTGCCGCTCGATGCGCGAGAGCATTCACCTTGGCCTCGGGTTCAGGCAACATGGGTCTCAGGAGACCCGGCAAGAACGGATCCGCAACGGCATACCGCTGGAGGAGCCACATGCAACCGCTGAGCTACTACTACTACAATGTGCTGGAAGGCCTCGACAAACCGTGCGATGTGCCGACCGACCGCCTGCAGGAGGGCTACGATATCCTGTACCGACACGGCGGCCGCATTGAAATTGACCTGATGCACAAGGCCAAGGACAGCGACGCCCAGGGCAGGCCGTACCGCTGGTACGAGGCCCTGGATGAGGAGCAGCGGGCGAAGTTGCACAAGGCGCTCGATGAAGACGACCCCGCCAAGATCCTCAAGGTCATTCAGCGCAACGGGTATGCCGGCGTGCTCTACCAGCACGCCTGGGAGCACTTCCGGGAAGCGTCCTGAGCTAGCCGCTTGCCTACACCATCCCAAAGGGCCCGCGAGAGATCGCGGGCCCTTTTTGGGTCGGTCCTTTCGCCCGGGGGATTACTGCGCGGGGCCCCTCACACCGGCATAGCGCACCCCGCTGAGCAGCGCTATCTCGCGCTTCCAGGTGGCCAGATCCTCGGGGTTGAAGTCGGCCAGGCTGGCGTGGCCGCAGGCCCGCGCCATCACCTGCATCAGC
>PUOM01000262.1 GCA_003552795.1 Halomonas sp.
CGTGGGGATGCTGGGCGAGCATGGCCAGCAGCTCGGCCTGGCGCGGGGCGCGGGCCAGGGCCTCGCCGGGCGCGTCCTGGCCTGCGGGAGTGAGCTGCCAGCGCTCCCGGGTGCGCCCTTCCAGGGCGCGCCCCTGGCGCAGCAGGGTGGGCATGGCCTGGTGCAGGGTGTCGCCCAGGGAGTGCTGGTAGTAGCGGGCCGTGAAGTGACACAGCCAGAGCCAGTCGGCGGGCAGCGGCACGGCGTCCAGGCAGGCGCCGACGGGCTTGAGCTCGGCCAGGGGCAGGTCGCTGTGCTCGCGGCACGCCACCACCACGCCCACCACTTCGCGCCGACCGAACGGCACCTTCACGCGCAGCCCCGGGGCCCAGCCCCCCGCCGGAGCCGTGTCGCAGGGGCGATAGTCGAACAGGCGGCGGAGCGGCGAGGGAACCGCTACGCCCAGTACGCGCGGGGGGGAAGTCGTGATGGGCAATTGGCCTCCGGGGTTGGCTCTGCTAGAATGCTGCGCCCCCTGCTTGCCGAGAGCGGCCAGGGAGATGCAACCGGTTTGCACTCGCGCTTGCGGTTCTCGTGACCCATGGACAGCGCGACCGATAGACAACCCGTATGCGGTGCCTGGCAGCGGATCAGGTGGCGGCATACCGCTCAATGAGGCTCAAGATGAAACAAGGTATCCATCCCGAATACAAGACGGTCAACGCGACCTGCTCCTGTGGCGCCAGCTTCCAGGTGGGCTCCACCTCCGGCCAGGACTTCTCCCTGGACGTCTGCTCCCAGTGCCACCCCTTCTACACCGGCAAGCAGAAGCAGGCGACCACCGGCGGCCGCGTCGAGCGTTTCAACAAGCGCTTCGGTGCCGCGATCAAGCGCTGATCGCCCGAGCGTTTGCCGGACCGTCGAGAAACCCGCCTTCACGGCGGGTTTCTTTTTGCCGCTGCCCCGAGGGAGAGCGGTGGGGGCTCACGATAAGGCCGGGGTTATGGTTGTGGCATCAGGTATAAGTTGCAGCAAATGGCTGCCATCGGCGTCAAACGAGCGTGTAAAAGGTGGGAACTTCCCTCGGCTTGAGCGATGAGACGTTTTTCTATATCGTGGGGCAACTCTTTTAATCCTGACCGGAATCCACCTTCATGAGTGATGCAAGACAGGCGGCGCTGGACTACCACGCCAAGCCCATCCCTGGAAAACTCTCTGTCGAACTGACCAAGCCCACCGCCACCGCCAAGGACCTCGCCCTGGCCTACAGCCCGGGTGTGGCCGAGCCGTGCCGGGAGATCGCCCGCGACCCCGAGAACGCCTACCGCTATACCGGCAAGGGTAATCTGGTGGCCGTGATCTCCGACGGCAGTGCCATTCTGGGGCTGGGCAACCTGGGGGCCCTGGCCAGCAAGCCGGTCATGGAAGGCAAGGGGGTTCTCTTCAAGCGCTTCGCCGGCATCAACTCGGTCGACATCGAGGTCAACGCCGAGAGCCCTCAGGCCTTCATCGATACGGTGGCGCGCATTGCCGACACCTGGGGGGGCATCAACCTCGAGGATATCAAGGCGCCGGAGTGCTTCGAGGTCGAGCAGGCGCTGATCGAGCAGTGCAATATTCCGGTGTTTCACGATGACCAGCACGGCACCGCCATCGTCACCGCGGCGGGCATGCTCAATGCCCTGGAGATCGCCGGCAAGCGTCTGGAAGAGGCGAGCATCGTCTGCCTGGGCGCCGGTGCCGCCGCCATCGCCTGCATGAAGCTGCTGGTTTCCTGCGGCGCCCGCGCCGAGAATATCGTGATGCTCGACCGGCGCGGCGTGATCCATACCGGGCGAGACGGCCTGAACCCCTACAAGGCGATGTTTGCCGTCGATACCGACAAGCGCACCCTGGATGACGCCATCGATGGCGCCGACGTCTTCGTGGGGCTCTCCGGTCCCGGCCTGATGACCGCCGACCATATCCGCAAGATGGCGGCCAACCCGGTGGTCTTCGCCTGCACGAACCCGGACCCGGAGATTCATCCGGACCTGGCCCGCGAAGTGCGTCCCGACGTGGTCATGGCCACCGGCCGCTCGGACTACCCGAATCAGGTCAACAATGTCCTGGGCTTCCCCTTCATCTTCCGCGGCGCCCTGGACGTGCGTGCCACTCGCATCAACGAGGAGATGAAGGTGGCGGCGGTTCACGCCCTCAAGGACCTGGCCCGCGAGCCGGTGCCCCAGGTGGTGCTGGATGCCTACGATAAGGAGAGCATGAGTTTCGGCAGGGAGTACATCATCCCCACCCCGGTGGATGTGCGCCTGCTGGAGCGTATCACCTCGGCGGTGGCTCAGGCGGCGGTGGATTCCGGCGTTGCGAGACGCCCCTACCCCTCCCACTATCCGCTGAAGAGCGTGGACGAGGTGTACGGCGTGTAACGTACGGCGTGTAACGTACGGCGGCTCCGCCCCCTCCGCGACGCCGGCCCTCGGGCCGGCGTCGTCGTCTCCGGGGCTGGCAAGGGTGGGGCTACCAGCTGTAGAGCAGCGTGACGCGGGAGGTGCGGTCGGTGCGCGCCTCGGCCTCTTCGGGAGGCTGCGAGTTGCGCTTGATCTCGTGGGAGAGGCGCATCGCCAGGCGTGAGTTGAGTCGGGCGGTGAGTGATGAGAGGGCGCGCGAGGTGGTGTTGTCGTCGGTTGACTCCACCGAGAAGTCCTGTTCGAGCGTGGTGGTTTCGGTGGCCTCGAGGTGCCACGCAAGGGCGCCGTAGGCCACGGCGAGGGAGGCGTTGGGTTCGCTGTCGATGCGGTCGTGGCGATAGCCCGGGCCGGCTTCCAGGGAGAGGCGGTGGCGCTCGCCGCCGATCAGCTCGCGACCGTAGCCGACGATGGCGGCAAGCTGCTGGTCATAGCCGCTGAAGCGGTCCTTCTCCCAGCGGGTGAAGCCGAACAGGTAGTGGGGGCCCTCGAGGTCGTAGCGCTCGCGCCCGGTCAGGTGATACTGCTCGGCGCTGGCTTCGCCGTCCCGGGAGACATGGCGCACTCCGCCGCGCAGCTGGTGGGTCCAGCGGTCGCGCAGCCAGGTCAGCTGGCTCTTGCCGATCAGCGTCTGGCTGTCGGTGTTGCCGGAGAGCTGGGTGTAGCCAAGTTCCGCCTCGCCGCTGAAGCCATGGGGCTTTTCGTCGATGGG
Source organism: Halomonas sp. (assembly GCA_003552795.1). GTDB lineage: Bacteria > Pseudomonadota > Gammaproteobacteria > Pseudomonadales > Halomonadaceae > Halomonas. Next base: position 3,154 of record PUOM01000262.1, read on the forward strand.
CGGCGGGGCGTAGAAGGGGCTGGCAAGGCTGGCGCTGCCGGTGCCGAGGAGCAGCGCCAGAGCCATCAGGCGACTGGCGGGGTATTGCATGGGCATCCCTTTATGACCGGTGGGTGACGCCGGGCGGGCGCGGGGTCGGGGTGCGTGAGAGCGTGCGGGGCGGCCTCCATGCCACCCCGCGAGGGGGCTAGAAGATCGCCTCGTAGGCGCCGGTGCCTTCGGAGCCGCTGTGCTGTTCGACCTCGCGATCGACGCGTCGCGGCTGGACGCTGGGCAGGTGATCCGGGTGAAAGAGCTCGACCATGCCGCCATCCTGGCCGTCGGGCAGCAGGCGGCCGCTGTTCGGGTCGACCCGGGCGGTCACCAGGCCGCCGGGACGCTCGTGCTTCGCCTCGGGGCGGCCCTCGAGAGCCTCGCCCATGAAGTCGATCCAGATCGGCAGGGCGGCGTTGGCGCCGTATTCGCCGGTGGTCTCGTTGTTGTCCTTGCCCAGCCAGACGGTGGCGACCAGGTCGGCATTGTAGCCGGCGAACCAGGCGTCGCGCTGGTTGTTGGTGGTGCCGGTCTTGCCGACGATGTCGCTGCGGCCCAGCGACTGGGCGGCGCGTCCGGTGCCGCTGTCGATCACGTCGCGCAGCATGTCGGTCAAGATGTAGGCCGACATCGGGTCCACCACTCGTGGCGCCACCGGATGGAGGCGGCCATCGACCTCGACTTCGGTCTGGTCGTCGCTGCAGTCGCGGCACACCACGGCCGGGGTGGCCTCGTCGATCAGGGTCTCGTCATCGCCGCGAGTGACGCGCTCGATGAACCAGGGGGCGACCTGATAGCCGCCGTTGGCCAGCACCGCATAGGCGTTGGTCATCTCCAGCGGGGTCAGGTCGGCACTGCCCAGCGCCAGCGACAGGCCCCGGGGCAGGCGCGAACCGGCGAAACCGAAACCTTCCAGGAAATCGATGGTGGCATCGAGCCCGACTTCCTGCAGCACGCGGATGGTGACCAGGTTGCGCGAGCGCGCCAGCGCTACCCGCAGGCGGGTCGGGCCCAGGAAGTCGCCGCTGGCATTGACCGGGCGCCAGATGTCGCTGCTGCCGTCCTGGATCACCACCGGGGCGTCGTTGACCACGCTGGCCGCGTTCATCAGGCCGCTGTCCAGTGCCGCCAGGAAGATGAAGGGCTTGAAGATCGAGCCGGACTGGCGCTGGGCCTGGACGGCGCGGTTGAACTTGCTGGCCTGGAAGCTGAATCCCCCCTGCAGGGCCAGGATGGCGCCGGTGTCGGGGTGCATGACCACCAGCGACCCCTCGGCATCGGGGCGCTGTGCCAGGCGCAGAGTGTCGTCCTCGCGTTTCAGAACGCGCACCAGGTCGCCCTGCTCGGCGATCTCGGCGGCGGAGCCGGGTTCCGGACCGCGTGCTCGCGCGCTGCGATAGGCCCGCGCCCAGGAGAGTCCGTCCCAGCCGATGGTGCGCAGCTCGCCGTCACGGGTCAGGACACGCATCTCGCGCCCCTCGCTCTCCACCACAATGGCCGGTTGCAGCGGGCCGAAACCGGGAGTGCGCTCCAGTACCTGCAGCCAGTTGCTGACGTCGCCTTCGATGCCCTCGACTTCCGTCTGGCTGCGCTCGGCGGCGCGCTGGGCGGTCTCGAGTATCTCGGGAGACTCGTCCAGCTCCTCTTCCAGGCCGCGGCGATCGGTGCGCGCCTGGGCCTCGACCAGGCTCGACGGGATATCGCGCTGCTCGGCACCGCGCCAGCCGTGGCGCGTATCATAGGCGATCAGACCGTCGGCCAGGGCGCGCCGGGCGAAGGGCTGTAGCTCGCTGTCCAGCGTGGTATGGATGCGATAGCCGCCGGTGTAGGCCTCATCGCCGAAGCGCTCGATGGCGAACTGGCGGGCCATCTCAGCGACATAGTCGGCATCCACTTCGGTCTGGGCGACGTAGCGTCGAGCGGTCACCGGCGCCTGGACCGCCTCGTCATAGGCGGCCTGGTCGATATGACCCAGCTGACGCATGCGGTAGAGGATCCAGTTGCGGCGGATCAGCGAGCGCTCCGGATTGGCCAGCGGGTTGAAGGCCGACGGTGCCTTGGGCAGGCCGGCGATCATCGCCTTCTCGGCCAGCGTCAGCTCGTCCAGGGGGCGGTTGTAGTAGGTTTCGGCGGCGGCGGCGATGCCATAGGCACGGTTGCCGAGGAAGATCTTGTTGACGTAAAGCTCGAGAATCTCCTCCTTGGAGAGGATCTGCTCCATCTGCAGCGCCAGCAGGATCTCGCGGATCTTGCGGGTGAAGGTGCGGTCCAGGGTCAGCAGGTAGTTGCGTGCCACCTGCATGGTGATGGTGGAGCCACCGGTCTGGATCTCGCCGCCGCTGGCGGCCAGCTCGAGGCCGGCCCGGGCCAGGCCGCGGGGGTCGACGCCGCGGTGCTCGAAGAAGTTGGCGTCCTCGGCGGCCAGCAGGGCCTGGATGAAGTCCTCCGGGATCTCGTCGAACTCCACCGGCATGCGTCGCTCTTCGCCAAACTCGCCGATCAGCTTGCCGTCGCGGGTGAAGATGCGCAGCGGGGAGTGGAGTTCGAAGTCCTGGAGCTGGCGCACATCGGGCAGCCCGGGGGAAAAATAGAGCGCGGCGCCCACCACGCCCAGGGCCGCGGCGGTGGTGAGCGACACCAGCAGCCAGACCAGGGAAAACAAGAGGGTTCTGATAAGCGTCATGAAAAGGCGGTATCCGTACAGAGAGCTGTGGCCTTGCGGTGGCGGGAAGTCTGGGCGACCGAGACGCCATTATAGAAATTCGGGCGCGAGGTCACCAGCATTGAGGCTTCGGGTTTGCGGTTAGCCGAGTGAGCGGCGGCATTATCATGTAACCTCTGCATGCAGGGGGAAGGCCCCGGGGTCGATCGCCCCCTGCAAGAGGGATGAGCGAAAAAGACGAGCGGTATTCCGCATGAATCATCAGGGGCAGGACCGAGATGCGATTCAGGGCATCCAGCAAGGGGCTGATCGGTGTCGATATCACTTCGGCAACCGTCAAGCTAATTGAGCTCAGGCGCGCTGGCGCCGGCTACCAGGTCGAGAGTTACGCGGTTCGGCCGCTGCGTGAGGGCTCCGTCGTCGAGCGCCGCATCAAGGACATGGGGGCGGTGGTCGATGCACTCTCGCGGGCGGTAGAACAGGCCAAGCCGCATTCTCGTCACGCCGCCGTGGCGGTGCCCGCCAGCGCGGCCATCACCAAGACGCTGACCCTGCCGGCCTCGCTCAGCGATGACGAGATCGAGGCGCGTATCCAGCTCGACTCGGACAAGCATATACCCTTTCCGTTCAGTGAAGTCGCTTTCGATTTTCAGCGGCTGGGTCTCAACGCCCGCTATGCCGACCAGCAGGACGTGCTGCTGGTGGCCTGCCGCCAGCAGGATGTCAGCCTGCTGACCGACGCCCTGCTGCAGGCGGGACTGGCCCCCGAAGCGGTGGATATCGAGACCTTCGCCATGGAGCGAGCCTTTACCGAGGTGCACCAGCAGCTGCCCCGGGGGGGCGAGGAGGAGGATTGCATAGCCCTGGTGGATATCGGTGCCACCATGAATACATTTCACGTTCTCCGCGAGGGGCGGGTGATCTATAGCCGCGACACCGTCTTCGGGGGCCTCCAGCTCACGGAAGAGATACGCAGCCGCTACGGCTTGAGCGTCGAGGAGGCGGGCCTGGCAAAGAAGCGGGGTGGCCTGCCGGAGGACTATCAGCGCAGCGTGCTTGTCCCCTTCATGGAGACCCTGGCGCAGCAGGTCGGGCGCTCCCTGCAGCTCTACTATACCGCCGGCCGCAAGCAGGAGGTGCGTCGCATGGTGCTCGCCGGCGGCACCAGCATGATACCCGGTCTGGCCGAGCTGCTTGCCCAGGAGAGCGGGATGGAGGTTACCATCGCCAATCCGCTGGCGCGCATGAAGGTCAATCGTCGCATCGACGTGCAGGCGCTCTCCAGTGATGCGCCGGCGCTGCTGACTGCCTGCGGTCTGGCGATGAGGTCGCGGCGATGACGATCGAGATCAACCTGCTGCCCTGGCGCGAGGAGCGCCGCGCCCGTCGCAGCAAGCGCTTCTTCATGATGCTGGGGGCGACCGCCCTGCTTGGCCTCGGGGTCGGCTATGCGGTGAGCTGGCACTACCAGCAGTCGGTCGAGGCGCAGCAGCAGCGTATTGCTCATATCCGGGCCGAGAGCCAGCAGCTCGACTCGGTCATCCGCGAGGTTCGTGACCTGGAAACCGTCCGCGAGAAGATGCTGGAGCAGCTGCAGGTGTTTACCGAGCTGCAGGCGGGACGCACCCAGACAGGGCATGTGTTCGGTGGTCTGACCCGCAGCCTGGTGGACGGGGTTCACTACACCGAGCTCACCCGGCAGGGCGATGTCCTGTCCCTGACCGGCCTGGCCGAGAGCCATTGGCAGGTGTCCAATCAGCTCCGTGCGCTGGCGGCATCCGGCGCCTTCAACGAGCCGGTGCTCTCCGAGGTGGAGGCCGAGGGGGACGGTGAGCGGCGCCGCTTCAGGTTGAGCATGCGCCAGCAGCTGCCCCGCCAGGAAGCGGAGAGCTCGGAGTCGACGGAGGAGGGCTCATGAGCCTCAAGGGAGAGATGCGCCGCCTGCGTGAGCTTGACTGGCGCGAGCTGGATATCAAGGAAGCCGGGGTCTGGCCCTGGTCGCTGCAGCTGGTCTGCTGCCTGCTGCTGCTGGGGGTGACGTTCCTCGGCATCTACTGGTATCTGGCAGCGCCCACCAGGGCCGAGCTGGAGCGCGCGCAGGGTCAGGAGGCCCAGCTGATTCGGGACTACCGCAGCAAGGCGGCGCAGGCGGCAGACATCGAGGCGCTGCGCGACGGCATGCGTGATCTCGAAGCGCACATGGCGCTGCTCCAGGAAATGCTGCCCACCGGCGCCGAGGTGCCCTCGCTGCTGGACAGCATCAGCGAGGCGGCGATCGACAATCAGCTTTCCATCGACTTTCTTCGCCTGCGTTCGCCCGTTGACGAGGAGTACTATATCGCCAGGCCGTTCGATATCCAGGTGCATGGCAGCTATCACGATATCGCCACCTTCCTCGCCGAGGTGGCGAGCATGCCGCGTATCGTTACCCTGCACGACCTGACGCTTGGCCCGGACTCCAACTCGGGACAGCTGCGTCTCTCGATGCTGGCGCGCACTTACAGTTATCGGCAGGAGAGAGAGCAGGGGTCATGAAGCAGCACTCAAGAGTGGCGAGCCTCGTCGTCTCGCTCATGCTGCCGGTGATGCTGGCGGCCTGTGCCGACCCGGGGATCGATGCCCTGGATCGCGAGCTGGCCGACATCCGCCGCGACCCTGTCGCGACGCGACACCAGGACATTCCGGCCATGCCGGTGCAGAAGCCGCCCCGCTATGACGCTCAGGATAGTCGCAGCCCCTTCCAGCCGCGAGAGGCGGAGAGGGGGCGAGAGCGGCCGCTGGACTCCCTGCTGATGCCCGAGCTGGACCGACCCAGGGAGCCGCTCGAGGCCTACGACCTGCGTGAGCTGGCGCTGGTGGGTACGCTGCGCGTGGGCGGGCAGCCGTCGGCTCTGGTGCGGGCGCCGGGCGGACAGGTGCACCGGGTGCGCATCGGCAACTATCTCGGCCTTGACCATGGGCGCATCGTGGAGATCACCGGCACCTCGGTCCAGCTGGTCGAACTCGTTGTAGAGCGCAGCGGCTGGACCGAGCGTAGCCGTCAGCTGAGCCTGGATAACTAAAGACAATCAGTGCCGTTGTTTCGCTTGCCACCAGGGTGAAGCAGCGTGCGGGGGGAGGGAAATGTTACCGATCATGACGCGTGGACTCGCGACGCTCTTGCTGCTGGCGGTCTCCGGCGGGGCCCTGGCGGCCTCTGCCCTGGAGGGGCTCGATTTCCGTCAGGGCAGTGGGGGAGAGCTGGAGGTCGACCTCCAGTTCACAGGCCCCGTGCCGGAGGTGCGCGGCTATCGCCTGGACGACCCGCCGCGCTTGACCATCGATCTGATGGAGACCGACAACCGGCTCGACCAGCGCCGCTATACCCTGGGGATCGGCGGCGCACAGCGGGTCACGGCGCTCGAGGCCGGCTCTCGCACCCGGCTGGTGTTCGATCTCGAGGGTCCGCTGCCCTACAGCACGAGTGAGCAGGATAATCGCCTACGCCTGACGCTCGGTGAGGGCGCCGCCGACGGGGTGGACCTGGTGGAAGAGGCGGCGCCCGACGCAGCGGCGCCCGACGCAGCGGCGCCCTCTGATCGCGAGTCGGAGCCGAGCCGTTCCGCCGCGACCGGCCCCAGCGTTGAGGATATCGATTTCCGCCGTGGGGAAGGCGGCGCCGGCCGCCTGGTCGTCACCTTCGACCGTGCCGGGGTGGACGCTCGGGTGAGCGAGAGCGGGCGCAATCGCATCACCGCCGACCTGCGCGGCGTGGAGCTGCCCGCCTCCCTGGATCAGGTCTACGACGTCAGCGACTTCGGTACCCCGCTGCGCCGCGTCACGCCCCGAGTCGGGCGCGACGGGGTGACCCTGGATATCGAAGGGGCCGGCGAGTATGCCATGGTCTCCACCCAGAGCGGTCGCCAGCTGACCATCGAGGCCCAGCCGGTGACCCAGCAGGAGCGCGAGGATAGGGTGCGCGAGCAGTTCCCCTATACCGGCGAGCGCATCACGCTCAACTTCCAGGACATCGAGGTGCGCTCGGTGCTGGCGATCATCGCCGACTTCACCGGACTCAATCTGGTGGCCAGCGACAGCGTGACGGGGCAGGTGACGCTGAACCTCGAGGACGTGCCCTGGGATCAGGCGCTGGATCTGGTGCTGCAGAGCCACGGCCTGGCCAGTCGCCAGGAGGGCAATGTCATCGTGGTGGCTCCGGCAGATGAGCTGGCTCAGCGTGAGCAGCTCGAGATCGAGTCCCGGGAGCAGAGGGAGAGCCTGGCCCCGCTGGAGACCGAGTATGTAGAGGTGCGCTATGCGCGGGCCTCGGACCTGGCCGAGCTTCTGCGGGGAGAGGACGGCTTCGGTCTGCTTTCCGAGCGCGGTCGAGTGGCGGTGGATCAGCGCACCAACATGCTGCTGATCCAGGATACGGCCGACCAGATCGACAGCATCCTGCGGACGCTGGACCGCCTCGACGTGGCGGTGCGTCAGGTGCAGATCGAGGCGCGCATCGTGATCGCCAGCGATACCGCGTCGCGTGAGCTGGGAGTCAACTGGGGAGCCTCCAGTGCCTCGGGCGGTCGCTTCAACTTGCAAGGTGCCTCGGACGGTACGCCGGTTTCTGGTCGGGGTGGCCTTGCGGTGGATTTTGGTTCCGACGAGCGGGGCTTGGACGGCATGACCAGCTTTGCTTTCGGCTATGTGTCCGGCGATCTTCTGCTTGATCTGGAGCTGAGGGCCCTGGAGAGCGAGGGGCGCAGCTATACGCTGTCGCAGCCGCGGGTGATTACCGCCAACCAGCGTCCGGCCGTGATCCGGCAGGGCCAGGAGCGTGCCTACACCTCCGGGCAGAACCAGGAGAACCCGCAGATCGAGTTCAAGGAGGCGCTGCTCTCGCTGGAGGTGACGCCACAGATCACCCCGGACAACCGCATCGTCATGGATGTGGTCATCACCAACGATACCTTCGGCGAGACGCAGTTTGAGCAGCAGGAGCCGCCCATCAATCGTAACGAGATAGAAACCCAGGTGCTGGTTGACAACGGCGAGACCGTGGTGCTGGGCGGTATCCTGCAGACCGAGGAGATTCGCAGCCTGTCCAAGACCCCCTTCCTGGGGGACCTCCCGGTGCTGGGAAGGCTGTTCCGCTATACCCAAGAGAGGAACGAAAAGGTAGAGTTACTGGTATTCATTACCCCCCGAATACTGGACGACGGCGTGGCCCTTCGCTGATGCAGGCACTACCCAACCTGATACTGATCGGCCCCATGGGGGCCGGCAAGAGCACCATCGGCCGCCTGCTGGCGGCCGAGCTTTCTCGCGATTTCCACGACAGCGACCACGAGATCCAGGCCCGCTGCGGCGCCGATATCCCCTGGATCTTCGACGTGGAGGGCGAGGCGGGTTTTCGCGACCGCGAGACGCAGATGCTCGATGAGCTCACCCGGCGGGAAGGCGTGGTGATCGCCACCGGCGGCGGGGCCGTGCTGCGCGAGGAGAACCGCCGGATGCTGCGCGAGCGGGGTACCGTCATCTATCTCTATACCACCGTCGAGCAGCAGCTCAAGCGGACTGCCAAGGACCGCAACCGGCCGCTGCTGCAGCGGCCGGACAAGGAGGCGGTGCTGCGCGAGATGTTCGGCGTGCGCGACCCGCTCTACCAGGCCACCGCCGATGTCACCGTGCGCACCGACCGGCGCGGCCCCAGGGCGGTCGTCAACGATATCATCAGGCGCGTCAATCGGCTGGTTGACCCCCTGCAATGCAAGGCATGAATCCATGAGCCAGACGTCTTCCCCGGCTCGGCGCACCCTCGAGGTGGCGCTGGGCAGCCGCAGCTATCCCATCCACATCGGCCCCGGCCTGCTCGGCCAGCCCGAGGCGCTGGCGCCCTGGCTGGCCGGCCGCCAGGTGATGATCGTCACCAATGAGGTCGTGGCGCCGCTCTACCTCGAACGCTGTCGGGCCTCCCTGCCGGCGGAGGTCGAAGTGCGCGAGCTGGTGCTGCCGGACGGCGAGGCCACCAAGACCCTGGCGAGCGTATCGCGCATCTGGGACGCGCTGCTGGAGGCGGGCTTCAACCGCCGCTGCACCCTGATCGCCCTGGGCGGCGGCGTGATCGGCGACATGGTCGGCTTCGCGGCCGCCTGCTATCAGCGCGGCGTGGCCTTCATCCAGGTGCCCACCACCCTGCTCTCCCAGGTGGACTCCTCGGTGGGGGGCAAGACCGGGGTCAATCATCCGCTGGGCAAGAACATGATCGGCGCCTTCTGGCAGCCCAGGTCGGTGCTGATCGATACCGAGACCCTGGCGACCCTGCCGCCGCGGGAGTTCTCCGCGGGGCTCGCCGAGGTGATCAAGTACGGCCTGATCCGCGACGCCGACTTCCTGGCCTGGCTCGAGGAGGCGATGCCGGCACTGCGCGCCCTGGAGCCGGCGGCGCTGGCGCGAGCCATCGAGCGCAGCTGCAAGCTGAAGGCCGAGATCGTCGCGGAGGATGAGACCGAGCAGGGAGTGAGGGCCCTGCTCAACCTGGGGCATACCTTCGGCCACGCCATCGAGGCTCACCAGGGCTACGGGGTCTGGCTGCACGGCGAGGCGGTGGGGGCCGGCATGCTGATGGCCGCGGAGCTCTCGGCGCGGCTGGGCTGGCTCTCCGCGGAGGAGGTGGCCCGCGTGCGCGATATTCTCGCGGCGGCGGCGCTGCCCCTGGCCGCCCCGGCCGACATGTCGGTGGAGGACTTTCTGGTCCGCATGCGGCTGGACAAGAAGAACATCGACAGCCGCCTGCGCCTTATCCTGCTGCACTCCCTGGGGAGTGCCTGCCTCTCCGACGAGACCCCGGCCGAGCTGCTGGAGGCGCTGATCGAGACCTTTCCCCGCGACTGACGCGCCCTTCGCTCCGACCGCCTCGACGCCCGCACTCCTGTGCGGGCGTCGTCGTTGGGGGCGGATGGCGTTTGGTGCCTGGCAGGGCGTGGATGACGATAATCTGCATGCCTTATGCGCCATCAGCATGGGTTTTTCCGGCTATGTTCGACTAAAGTCTAGCGGTCTGGTGTCATCGTTTAAGATTCGTTTATGATCCCTGCAAGTCATTGAGTGTAGGGCTTTTTTTGTTCGTCGGACTTTTGCAAGTAGCGGATTTGAGGGTGTTTTTTGAGTGAGGGGGCGGTCGGGGCGTTGCGTGTTTCCAGAACGGGTGTCTATGCTGGTCGGCCCTTTTGCCGTGCAGCCGGGCGCCTCGCGAGGCGCGTCGTGAAAAAATAAAAACCCGCTAAAATATCACGGAAGTGCTGCGAAAGAAATCACCTTTACCCGAGGCACGCCCATGAACAGAGGTCTTCACCAGCCCGGCGAGTTCCGTGACAACTGCGGGTTCGGCCTGATCGCCCATATGGAGGGTCGGGCCAGCCACCAACTCCTCCAGACCGCTATCGAGTCGCTGACCTGCATGACCCACCGCGGCGGTATCGCCGCCGACGGCAAGACCGGCGACGGCTGCGGCCTGCTGCTCAAGATGCCCGAGGCCTTTATGCGCCAGATGGCGCAGGAAGCTCTCGGTGTCGAAATGGGCGAGCGCTTTGCGGTGGGCGCGGTCTTCCTGCCCGACGACGATGCCCGGGCCGAGACGGCCTGCGACACCCTCGAGGGCGAGCTGCGCGCCCGTGGCCTGGTGATTCGCGGCTGGCGCGACGTGCCGGTGGATCCGAGCGTCTGCGGTCCCATGGCCCTCGAGTGTCTGCCGCGCATTCGCCACCTCTTCGTGGAGCCGGGCAAGAACGGCAGCGCCGAGACCTTCGAGGTGGACCTCTTCATGGGGCGCCGCCTGGCGGAGCAGGCCCTGCGCCAGGAGGCGGAGTTCTACGTCTGCTCGCTTTCGGAGAAGGTGATCTCCTACAAGGGCCTGGTGATGCCGGTGGACCTGCCGGCCTTCTATCGGGACCTGGGCGACGAGCGCCTGGAAACCGCCATCTGCGTCTTCCACCAGCGCTTCTCCACCAACACCGCGCCGCGCTGGCCGCTGGCGCAGCCCTTCCGCCTGCTGGCCCACAACGGCGAGATCAACACTATCGAGGCCAACCGCGGCTGGGCCAACTCGCGCAAGGAGAACTTCGTCTGCGAGCGCCTGCCCGAGATCACCGAGCTCGACGAGATCGTCAATACCACGGGGTCCGACTCTTCCAGCATGGACAACATGCTCGAGGTGCTGCTGACCGGCGGCATGGAGCTGCATCGCGCCGTTCGACTGATGGTGCCGCCGGCCTGGCAGAACGTGGAGCTGATGGATAGCGACCTGCGCGCCTTCTACGAGTACAACTCCATGCACATGGAGCCCTGGGACGGCCCCGCCGGCGTGGTGATGACCGACGGCCGCCAGGCGCTCTGCATGCTCGACCGCAACGGCCTGCGCCCGGCCCGCTGGGTGATCACCAAGAACGGCTTCATCACCCTGGCCTCGGAGATCGGCACCTATGACTACCAGCCCGAGGAGGTGGTCGCCAAGGGGCGCGTGGGTCCCGGCCAGGTACTGGCCGTGGACACCGAGACCGGCGAGGTCCTGCACACCAGTGATATCGATGAGCGCCTCAAGTCGGCCTACCCCTACAAGCGCTGGCTGAAGCAAGAGGCCCACTATCTGGAGTCGGCGCTGACCGAGCTGGCCCGTTTCCACAACATGGATACCGATGCCCTCAGCGTCGCCCAGAAGATGTTTCAGGTGAGCTTCGAGGAGCGCGACCAGCTGCTGCGTCCCCTGGCCGAGAGCGGCCAGGAAGCGGTGGGCTCCATGGGGGATGACACCCCCATGGCGGTGCTCTCCGGCAAGCAGCGCCTGCTGACCGACTATTTCCGGCAGAAATTCGCCCAGGTCACCAACCCCGCCATCGATCCGCTTCGCGAAGCGATCGTGATGTCCCTGGAGACCTGCATCGGCGCCGAGCGCAACGTCTTCAAGGCGACGCCCGGGCACGCTCACCGCATCATCCTGACCACCCCGGTGCTCTCGCCGCGCAAGTTCACTGCCCTGGTGGAGCAGGAGGGGCCCTCTTTCGCCAGCCATCGGCTGCGCATGGCCTATGATCCCGAAGCGCTGGGGCTCCAGGCGGCGATTCGCGCGCTCTGCCGCCAGGCCGAGGAAGCGGTGACGTCGGACAAGGTGATCCTGGTGCTCTCGGATGCCGAGCTCGCCAAGGGCGAGCTGCCGATTCATGCGGCGCTGGCCGTGGGGGCCGTGCATCATCATCTGAGCCGGCTGGCGCTGCGCCCCCGCTGCAATATCGTGGTGGAGACCGGCTACGCTCGGGACGCCCACCAGATGGCGGTGCTCTTCGGGGTGGGGGCCACCGCGGTCTTCCCGTGGCTGGCCTATCAGGTGATGGCCGACATGCAGCGCACCGGCGAGCTCACCGGCAACCCGGCCGATGCCCGGGAGAACTACCGCAAGGGCCTGCAGAAGGGTCTCTACAAGATCCTCTCCAAGATGGGCATCTCGACGCTGGCCTCCTACCGCGGCTCCCAGCTCTTCGAGGCGGTGGGGCTTTCCGACGAGGTCATGGATCTCTGCTTCACCGGCATGGCCTCGCGTATCCAGGGTACCGGCTTTGCCGAGCTGCAGCTGCAGCAGGAGTGGCTGGGGCGCGAGGCCTGGACGCCGCGCAAGGGCATCTCCCAGGGGGGGCTGGTCAAGTATGTCCATGGGCACGAGTACCACGCCTACAATCCCGACGTGGTGATGGCGCTGCAGGAGGCGGTGCAGGAGGGCGACTACGCCAAGTGGAAGAAGTTTGCCCGGCTGGTCAATGAGCGTCCGCCGGCGACCATCCGTGATCTGCTGGCGCTCAAGCCGGCTGCCGAGCCGCTGCCCCTCGACGAGGTGGAGTCCGTCGAGAGCCTGATTCCGCGCTTCGACAGCGCCGGCATGTCGCTTGGCGCGCTGTCGCCGGAGGCCCACGAGGCCCTGGCCCAGGCCATGAACGAGGCGGGGGGGCGCTCCAACTCCGGCGAGGGCGGCGAGGATCCGGCGCGCTATGGCACCGTGCGTTCCTCCAAGATCAAGCAGATCGCCTCCGGGCGCTTCGGCGTCACCCCGGCCTACCTGGTCAACGCCGAGGTGCTGCAGATCAAGGTGGCCCAGGGCGCCAAGCCCGGCGAGGGCGGCCAGCTGCCCGGCGGCAAGGTCAACGAGCTGATCGCCCGGCTGCGCTACTCGGTGCCCGGCGTCACCCTGATCTCGCCGCCGCCGCACCACGATATCTACTCCATCGAGGACCTGGCCCAGCTGATTTTCGACCTCAAGCAGGTCAACCCCGAGGCCCAGGTCTCGGTGAAGCTGGTCTCCGAGCCCGGTATCGGCACCATCGCCACCGGCGTGGCCAAGGCCTATGCCGATCTGATCACCGTTTCCGGCTACGACGGCGGCACCGCGGCGAGTCCCATCACCTCGATCAAGCATGCCGGCTCTCCCTGGGAGCTGGGCCTGCCCGAGGTGCATCAGGCGCTGCGCATCAACGGCCTGCGCGACAAGATTCGCCTGCAGACCGACGGCGGCCTCAAGACCGGTCTGGACGTGGTCAAGGCGGCGATCCTCGGCGCCGAAAGCTTCGGCTTCGGCACGGCGCCGATGGTGGCGCTGGGCTGCAAGTACCTGCGCATCTGCCATCTCAACAACTGCGCTACCGGCGTGGCCACCCAGAATGACTACCTGCGCGGGGAGCACTTCCGCGGCACCGTGGACATGGTCAGGCACTACTTCCGCTTTATCGCCGAGGAGGTGCGCGAGCTGATGGCGCTGCTGGGCGTGCGGCAGCTCACCGATCTGATCGGCCGCACCGACCTGCTCGAGGTGCTCGAGGGCGTCACCCCCTCCCAGCGCAAGCTGGACCTGACGCCGCTGCTCGGCAACGACTTCGTCCCGGCCGAGGCGCCTCAGTTCTGTGCGGTCAGCCGCAACGTGCCCCACGATCCGGGCGCCAAGAACCAGGAGGTGCTGGCGGCGCTGGCGGATGCCGTCGAGCAGAAGAGCGGCGGCGACTTCGCCTTCACCATCACCAACTGCGACCGCAGCGTGGGGGCGCTGACCTCCGGGGCCATCGCCAAGCGCTACGGCGAGGCGGGGCTCGAGGAGGCGCCGGTCACCGCGCGCTTCACCGGCGTGGCCGGCCAGAGCTTCGGCGTCTGGAACGCCCGCGGCCTGCATCTCTATCTGGAGGGTGACGCCAACGACTATGTCGGCAAGGGCATGAACGGTGGAAAGGTGGTGATCACTCCGCCGAAGGCCAGCCGCTTCGAAAGCCACAGGACCGCCATCGTCGGCAACACCTGTCTGTATGGCGCCACCGGCGGCAAGCTGTTCGCCGCGGGTACCGCCGGTGAGCGCTTCGGGGTGCGCAACTCCGGCGCCCATGCGGTGATCGAAGGGGCCGGCGACCACTGCTGCGAGTACATGACCGGCGGCCTGGTGGCCGTGCTCGGCGAGACCGGGGTCAACTTCGGCGCGGGCATGACCGGCGGCTTCGCCTACGTGCTCGACGAGGATCGCACCTTCGTCGACAAGTACAACCACGAACTGGTGGAGATCCACCGGGTGAATACCGAATCCATGGAGGCCTACCGGCGTCACCTGCGCGAGGTGATCGAGGAGTTCGTCGACGAGACCGGTTCGGCCCGCGGCCGCGCCATTCTCGACGACTTCAGCGACTTCATCCGCCACTTCTGGCTCGTCAAGCCCAAGGCGGCAAGCCTGAACAGCCTGTTGGCCCAATCCCGGCGTCAGCCGGAATAAGTGAGCCCCGGCGTCAGCCGGACTAAGCGGCGGCGTCAGCCGGAATAAGCGAGCCCCGGTGCGAGCCGGGGTGAGCCCGGGACGACGTCAGCCGGCGCAGGCAAGGTGAGCAGTGCCCCGCCGGGCCAGGAGCCCGGCCATGGCGGCCAACAGGACTTCCAGGAGAGATAGCATGGCCAACCATCTGAGCAACGACTTTCAGTTCATCGATGTGGGTCGTCAGGACCCCCAGAAGAAGGATGCCCGCACCCGTTCGCGGGAGTTCGCCGAGATCTACGAACCCTACAGGCCCCAGGAGGCGGCCAGTCAGGCGCATCGCTGCCTGCACTGCGGCAACCCCTACTGCGAGTGGAAGTGCCCGGTTCACAACTATATTCCCAACTGGCTGCAGCTGGTGGCCGAGGGCAATATTCTCGAGGCAGCCGAGCTCTCCCACAAAACCAACTCGCTGCCCGAGGTGTGCGGCCGGGTCTGTCCCCAGGACCGCCTCTGCGAGGGCGACTGCACCCTCAATGACGGCTTCGGGGCCGTCACCATCGGCTCGGTGGAGAAGTACATCACCGATACCGCCTTCGCCATGGGCTGGCGCCCGGACATGTCCCAGGTGGCCTGGACCGACAGGAAGGTCGCGGTGATCGGGGCCGGGCCGGCGGGACTCGGCTGCGCCGACATCCTGGCGCGCAACGGCGTCACGCCGGTGGTGTTCGACCGCAATCCCGAGATCGGCGGCCTGCTCACTTTCGGCATTCCCGAGTTCAAGCTCGAGAAGAGCGTGATGGAGCGCCGTCGGGCGGTCTTCGAGGAGATGGGCATCGAGTTTCGGCTCAACGCCGAAGTGGGGCGCGATGTGACCATCGAGCAGCTGCTCGAGGAGTACGATGCGGTCTTCATGGGCATGGGGACCTACAAGTACATGGAGGGGGGCTTCCCCGGCGAGAACCTGCCCGGGGTGCACAAGGCGCTCGACTACCTGATCGCCAACGTCAATCACTGCCTGGGCTTCGAGAAGGACCCCGGCGAGTACATCTCCTTCAAGGGGCAGCGCGTGGTGGTGCTGGGCGGTGGTGACACCGCCATGGACTGCAACCGCACCGCGATTCGCCAGGGTGCCACCGAGGTGACCTGCGCCTATCGCCGCGACGAGGAGAATATGCCGGGCTCCCGCAAGGAGGTGGCCAACGCCCGGGAGGAGGGCGTGGAGTTTCTCTTCAACCGTCAGCCGGTCGCCGTGGTGGGCGAGGGCAAGGTCGAGGGCGTCAAGGTGGTGCGCACCCGCCTGGGCGAGCCCGACGAGAACGGCCGCCGCCGGCCCGAGGTGGTCCCGGGCTCAGAAGAGGTGATTCCTGCCGATGCCGTGGTGGTGGCCTTCGGCTTCCAGCCGGACCCGCCCGCCTGGTTTGCCGACCATGCCATCGAGCTGGACGAGCGCGATCGGGTCAAGGCGCCGGAACATGGCCAGTTCCGCTTCCAGACCAGCCACGAGAAGGTCTTCGCCGGCGGTGACATGGTGCGCGGCTCCGACCTGGTGGTCACCGCCATCCATGAGGGTCGCCAGGCCGCCGAGGGCATCCTGGACTATCTGGGGGTGTAAAGTGACTTCGGCCAGCCCGTGAGGGCTGGCCGAAATTGAGCCAAAGGTCGCACTCTGCTATCCTGTCGACCCATCCGGGCGCGGCTTCCTGCCGGGCCTACCGATCACGTTTCGACAGGTTCTCCATGACACGATATATCTTCGTGACCGGCGGCGTTGTGTCCTCTCTCGGCAAGGGCATCGCGTCGGCCTCGCTGGCGGCGATTCTCGAGGCGCGCGGCCTCAAGGTCACCATGCTCAAGCTCGACCCGTACATCAACGTGGATCCGGGCACCATGAGCCCCTTCCAGCACGGCGAGGTATTCGTCACCGAAGATGGCGCCGAGACCGACCTCGACCTGGGCCACTACGAGCGTTTCATCCGCACCAAGATGACCCAGGGCAACAACTTCACCACCGGCCGGGTCTACGAGCAGGTGCTGCGCCGCGAGCGCCGCGGCGACTACCTGGGCGGTACCGTCCAGGTGATTCCGCATATCACCGACGAGATCAAGCGCCGCGTCTATGCCGGCGGCGAGGGCTTCGACGTGGCCCTGGTGGAGATCGGCGGCACCGTGGGCGATATCGAGTCGCTGCCCTTTCTGGAGTCGATTCGCCAGATCCGCAGCGAGCTGGGGGCCAACCGGGCGATCTTCATGCACCTCACCCTGGTGCCCTATATCAAGACGGCGGGTGAGACCAAGACCAAGCCGACCCAGCACAGCGTCAAGGAGCTGCGCTCCATCGGTATCCAGCCGGATATCCTGATCTGCCGCAGCGAGGTAGAACTGGAGGAGAGCGAGCGGCGCAAGATCGCGCTCTTCACCAACGTCGAGGAGCGCGCGGTCATCCCGCTGCAGGACGCCGATACCATCTATCGCATCCCGCTGATGCTCCACGAGCACGGTCTGGACGAGATCGTCTGCGACAAGCTGCGGCTCACCGCCGACGAGGCCGACCTCAACGAGTGGATCCATGTGCTCGACGCCAAGCTCAACCCGCTCAAGTCGATCAATATCGCCATGGTCGGCAAGTACATGGAGCTGCTCGACGCCTACAAGTCGCTCAACGAGGCGCTGATCCACGCCGGCATCCAGACCCGGATCAAGGTCAACGTCGACTATATCGACTCCGAGGACGTCGAGCGCCACGGCGCCGAGCGTCTGGCCGGCAAGGATGCCATCCTGGTGCCCGGCGGCTTCGGCGAGCGCGGCGTGGAGGGCAAGGTCGCCACCGCTCGCTTCGCCCGCGAGAACGGCATTCCCTATCTGGGCATCTGTCTCGGCATGCAGGTGGCGGTGATCGAGTTCGCCCGCAACGTGGCCGGCTGGGAAGACGCCGACTCCACCGAGTTCACCCATGACACCCGGCACCCGGTGGTGGGCCTGATCACCGAGTGGATCACCCCGGAAGGCAAGATCGAGCTGCGCGACGCCGCCTCCGATCTCGGCGGCACCATGCGCCTGGGCGGCCAGGTCTGCCACCTCAAGGCCGGCAGCAAGGCTCGCGAGGCCTACGGCAGCGACGAGATCGTCGAGCGCCACCGCCACCGCTACGAGGTCAACAACCAGTTTGTCGAGGAGCTCGAGCAGGCGGGTCTGGTGGTCTCCGGTAAGAGCGTCGACAGCTCCCTGGTGGAGATGGTCGAGCTGCCCGACCACCCCTGGTTTGTGGCCTGTCAATTCCACCCGGAGTTCACCTCCACTCCCCGCGACGGCCACCCGCTGTTCACCGGCTTCGTCAACGCGGCGCTGGAGCACAAGGCGGCGCGCACCCGCGCCCAGTCCTCCCACCAGGAGTGAGTCGGATGAGCGCACCCGAACGTCATGTTTCCATTGCCGGCCTTCAGGCCGGCAATTCGTTGCCGCTGATGCTGTTTGGCGGCATGAACGTGCTGGAATCCCGGGAGCTCGCGCTGGAAGTGGCCGAGACCTATGTCGAGGTCACCGGCCGTCTCGGCATGCCCTATGTCTTCAAGGCGAGCTTCGACAAGGCCAATCGCAGCTCCATCCACTCCTACCGGGGCCCCGGGCTGGAGAAGGGGCTCGAGATCCTGGCCGAGGTGAAGGCGCGCTTTGGCGTGCCGATCATCACCGACGTTCATGAGCCGTGGCAGGCCGCGCCGGTGGCCGAGGTGGCCGACGTGATCCAGCTGCCGGCCTTCCTGGCCCGCCAGACCGACCTGGTGGTGGCCATGGCGCGTACCGGCGCGGTGATCAACGTCAAGAAGCCGCAGTTCCTCGCCCCCCATGAGATGCGTCACATCGTGCGCAAGTGCGAGGAGGCCGGCAACGACAGGGTGCTGCTCTGCGAGCGCGGCTCGAGCTTCGGCTACAACAACCTGGTGGTGGACATGCTCGGCTTCGGCGAGCTGAAGCAGACCGGGCGCCCGGTGTTCTTCGACGTCACCCATTCGCTGCAGCGCCCCGGTGGGCGCGCCGACAGCGCCGACGGTCGTCGCGCCCAGGTGGCCGAGCTGGCCCGGGCCGGCGTGGCTGTGGGGCTGGCCGGCCTCTTTCTCGAGGCCCACCCGGATCCGGATGCGGCGCTGTGCGACGGCCCCTGTGCGCTGCCGCTGGACCGCCTCGAGCCCTTCCTGGCGCAGCTCAAGGCCATCGACGACATGGTGAAAGGCTTTGCGCCACTCGATATTCCATAACGCTCCATCGCTGACACAACTGAGGAAACTCGCATGACCAAGATCGTCGACATTCGCGCCCTCGAGGTGCTCGATTCCCGCGGCAATCCCACCGTCCAGGCCGAGGTGCGGCTGGAGAGCGGTGCCGTGGGCGTGGCCTGCGCCCCCAGCGGCGCCTCCACCGGCTCCCGGGAGGCCCTGGAGCTGCGCGATGGCGACAAGAGCCGCTATCTGGGCAAGGGCGTGCTGAAGGCGGTCGAGGCGGTCAACGGTGCCATTCGCGAGGGCCTGGTCGGCATGGATGCCCGCGACCAGCGCGGTCTGGATGACGCCATGCTGGCGCTGGACGGCACCGACAACAAGGCCAAGCTCGGCGCCAACGCCATCCTGGCTGTCTCTCTGGCGGCCGCCAAGGCCGCGGCCGACGCCAAGGGCGTGCCGCTCTACGCCCACATTGCCGAGCTCTACGGTCAGCCGGGCCAGTACCGCATGCCGGTGCCGATGATGAACATCCTCAACGGCGGCGAGCATGCCGACAACAATGTCGATATCCAGGAGTTCATGGTGCAGCCGGTGGGTGCGCCCAGCTTCCGCGAAGGCCTGCGCATGGGCGCCGAGATCTTCCACGCCCTGAAGAAGGTGCTCAGCGGCCGCGGCCTCTCCACTTCGGTGGGCGACGAAGGGGGCTTTGCGCCGAACCTCGAGTCCAACGCCGAGGCGCTGGCCGTGATCAAGCAGGCGGTATCGGATGCCGGCTATGCCCTGGGCCGCGACGTGACCCTGGCCCTGGACTGCGCCGCCTCAGAGTTCTTCAAGGATGGCCAATACGACCTGGCCGGCGAGGGCAAGCAGTACGATGCCGCCGGCTTCGCCGACTACCTGGCCGGCCTGTGTGACGACTACCCCATCGTCTCCATCGAGGATGGCCTCGACGAGTCCGACTGGGCGGGCTGGAAGGTGCTGACCGACAAGCTCGGCGACAAGGTGCAGCTGGTGGGCGACGATCTGTTCGTCACCAATACCCGGATCCTCAAGCGCGGCATCGACGAGCGGATCGGCAACTCCATCCTGATCAAGTTCAACCAGATCGGCTCGCTCTCCGAGACCCTGGATGCCATCCGCATGGCCCAGGATGCCGGCTTCACCGCGGTGATCTCCCACCGCTCCGGCGAGACCGAGGACACCACCATCGCCGATCTCGCCGTGGGCACCTGCGCCGGCCAGATCAAGACCGGTTCGCTGTGCCGCTCCGATCGCGTCGCCAAGTACAACCGCCTGCTGGTGATCGAGGGCGAGCTGGGCGATCGTGCCAGCTACCCGGGGCTGGCGGCCATCAAGGGCCAGTAAGGCGGTGGCGCAGACTCCGTCAGGGCGGCTTGTAGGAAATCGCTGACAGCTGCCCGACGAAATCGCCCTACTCGAGAGGTGAAGGCCGACGCCATTTTGCGTCGGCCTTTTTTTAGCTCTTTGATAAATAGTGGTTTTTTTGGGGATGTCGCGCAGAGGGGTGGGCGTCGTGTCGCCGTCAGCGTGACAACAGGTGAGCTTGTGTTGCAGCGCAACCCTGCGAGAATGGACCTCGGGACAAGGGGGCAGCAGTGCTGCTCCCGGCAGGATGCAACGGGATACTGAATGATGCGCCAGGTGCGGCAGGAGGCCGCTTCCGGGCAGGGAAGACATCAAGGGAGTCGAGCGGAAGGAGCCGCTCAAGGGAAGGACCTGGAGCGGGCGGCCTGCGGGCTGCCCTTTTTGCCGGTGTTCTCCAGCATGGCAGGCAGAGACAGGAACGCCGAGCGTCGCGAGACGCTCGGCGTTCCTGTCTGCGCGCGCTCATCCCTGTGCCCGGCAGACGAGGCCCCTAGCGCTCGAGCTGCTCCAGCTTGCCCGGCTTGCCATCCCACTCCTCGGCGTCGGGGAGCGGGTCCTTCTTCTCGGCGATATTGGGCCACACCTCGGCCAGCTCGGCGTTGATCTCGATGAAGGGCTCCTGGCCTTCCGGCAGTTCATCCTCCGAGAAGATCGCCTCGGCGGGGCACTCCGGCTCGCACAGGGCGCAGTCGATGCACTCGTCCGGGTGGATCACCAGAAAGTTGGGCCCCTCATAGAAGCAGTCTACCGGGCAGACCTCGACACAGTCGGTGTACTTGCACTTGATGCAGTTCTCGGTGACGACGAACGTCATGCCACTCTCCCTTCCTCGGGCCGGCGTCGCTCGGCCACGGTGGATAGTTGATAAAACGGTTATAAAAGCCGAGTTTCTTATGCTAAGGCGGCGGTGAATCTGACCATTCTAGTCGTGCCCCCATGGCCTCGCAAGAGAAGGGAGGGTGCCATTACAGCGACTCCCGCCAGCGGTAGAGCAGCTCCAGCGCCTGGCGCGGCGTCAGGTCGTCCAGGCCGAGGGTGCCGAGCTCCTCCACCAGGGGGTGCGGGGCGCTGGCGAAGAGGTCGCTCTGCTGTGGCTGGGGAGCGCCACTGGTGAGGCGCGTTGCGGGGCGGCTGCCCTGATCCACCTCCTGCTGCTCGAGCTGGGCGAGCTTCTCCCGGGCGCGGGCGATCACCCCCTGGGGCACCCCGGCCAGCTGGGCCACCTGCAGGCCATAGCTCTGGCTGGCCGGACCCTCCTCCACCCGGTGCATGAAGACGATGCCGTCCCGATGCTCGGCCGCCGTCAGGTGCACATTGGCCACCCCCTCGGCCTGCTCGGGCAGGGCGGTCATCTCGAAGTAGTGGGTGGCGAACAGGGTGAAGGCGTGGCTGCGGGTCAGATGCTCCGCGCTGGCCCATGCCAGCGACAGACCGTCGAAGGTGCTGGTGCCGCGGCCGATCTCGTCCATCAGCACCAGGCTGTGGTCGGTGGCGTTGTGCAGGATGTTGGCGGTCTCGGTCATCTCCACCATGAAGGTGGAGCGGCCGCCGGCCAGGTCATCCGAGGAGCCGATACGGGTGAAGATGCGGTCCACCGGGCCGATCTCGGCGGCATCCGCCGGCACGAAACTGCCGGTATGGGCGAGCAGCACGATCAGCGCCGCCTGGCGCATGTAGGTGGACTTCCCCCCCATGTTGGGCCCGGTGATCACCAGCATGCGCCGGTCGTCGCCCATCATCAGGTCGTTGGGCACGAAGGGGGCAGCGGAGACCTGCTCCACCACCGGGTGGCGGCCGCCCTGGATGACGATGCCCGGCGCCTCGCCCAGTTGTGGCCGCACGAACTCCAGCGCCTGGGCGCGCTCGGCGAAGGCACAGAGCACATCCAGGGAGGCCAGCGCCCGGGCGCTGGCTTGCAGGGCGTCGAGCTCGGCGTTGAGGGTGTCGAGCAGGCCATCGTAGAGCAGCTTCTCCCGGGCGAGGGCGCGGGATTTCGCCGACAGCGCCTTGTCCTCGAACGCCTTGAGCTCGGGAATGATAAAGCGCTCGGCGTTCTTCAGAGTCTGGCGGCGCACATAGTCCGCCGGGGCCTCTCGGGCCTGTGCCCGGGGGATCTCGATGAAGTAGCCGTGCACCCGGTTGTAGCCCACCTTGAGGTTGGGCAGACCGGTGCGCTCGCGCTCGCGAGCTTCCAGTTTCACCAGGTAGTCGCCGGCGTGCTCGGCCAGGCCGCGGTGTTCGTCGAGTTCGGCATCGAAGCCCTCGGCGATCACGCCGCCGTCGCGGATCACCACCGGCGGGTTCTCCATCAGGGCACGGGTCAGGGTGTCGGCGAGCGACGGGTAGGGGCGGATATGACGCCGGAGTTCGTCCAGGGCGGTGCCGTCGGGGTAGTCGGCAAGCGATTGCTCCAGCTCGGGCAGGGCGTTGAAGGCGTCGCGCAGCCGGGCCAGATCCCGGGGCCTGGCGCTG
Source organism: Halomonas sp. (assembly GCA_003552795.1). GTDB lineage: Bacteria > Pseudomonadota > Gammaproteobacteria > Pseudomonadales > Halomonadaceae > Halomonas. The sequence continues at coordinate 25,661 of PUOM01000262.1, forward strand.
TAGAGGGCCACCCGGGCCAGGATGCGCTCCACGTCGCCGATCGCCTTGAGCGATTCGCGCAGCGCCATGAACCCCTCCGCCTCGAGCAGCAGCGCCACGGCGCCCTGGCGGGCCTGGACCCGCTCGCGGTCGCGCAGCGGCCGGTTGAGCCAGCGCTTGAGCAGCCGCGAGCCCATGGCCGTCGCGGTGGTGTCGAGCACGCTGGCCAGGGTGTTGTCGCCGCTGCCGCCCAGATTGATGTCGATCTCGAGGTTGCGGCGGCTGGCGGCATCGATGACCACGGCATCGTCGCGGCTCTCCACGCCGATGGCGGTGACGTGGGGCAGGCCCGAGCGTTGGGTGTCCCGGGCGTACTCGATCAGCACGCCGGCGGCGGTGATGGCGGCGCTGAGGTGGGCGCAGCCGAAACCGCGCAGGTCCTGGACCTGGAACTGGTCGCACAGCAGGCGGGTGGCGCTCTCCGGGTCGAACAGCCAGTCGCCCTGGCGGCGCAGGCCGCGCCGCCCCTCCAGAGCCGGCGGCAGGTCCAGGCTCTCGGCCACCAGCAGCTCGGCAGGGTCGAGGCGCTGCAGCTCGGCGAGCAGCTCGCTCTCGCCCTCCACCTCCAGCACGCTGAAGCGCCCGCTGGAGAGCTCCAGCCAGGCCAGGCCGATGCGCTCACCGGCGGCGTGCACGGCGACCAGCAGGTTGTCCCGGCGGGCGTCGAGCAGGGCCTCGTCGTAGAGGGTGCCGGGGGTGACGATGCGCACCACGCGGCGCTCCACCGGGCCCTTGCTGGTGGCGGGGTCGCCGATCTGCTCGCAGATCGCCACCGACTCGCCGGCGGCCACCAGGCGCGCCAGATAGCCCTCGGCGCTGTGGTAGGGCACGCCGGCCATGGGGATCGGCTTGCCACCGGACTGGCCACGCTGAGTCAGGGTGATGTCGAGCAGCGCCGCGGCGCGCCGGGCGTCATCGAAGAACAGCTCGTAGAAGTCGCCCATGCGGTAGAAGAGCAGCACCTCGGGGTGCTCGCGCTTGATCTTCAGGTACTGAGCCATCATCGGGGTATGAGTGGGGCGGCTGGCCTGTGACATCGGGGATCCTGTTAGGGCTCTGCACTTGCGGTCAAAAGCCAGTATTCTACCGTCCAGGCATCGGCTCCGTCAGGAGCGATTGCAGATGACCCAGGAGGCCACCCCATGTCCCGCTCCCCCGCCAGTCTTGCCAACCTCGACCTGACCACCCTGGCCGAGCGGCTGGGCCGGCTCTGTCGCCAGCAGGGCGTGACGCTCACCTGCGCCGAGTCCTGCACCGGCGGCGGGGTGGCCAGCGCGATCACCGCGGTGGCCGGCAGCTCCGACTGGTTCGAGACCGGCTATGTGACCTATGCCAACGCCGCCAAGACCCGCCTGCTGGGGGTGCCCGAGGCGCTCCTCGAGGCTCAGGGGGCGGTGAGCCGCGACGTGGTCGAGGCCATGGTGGTCGGCGCCTGCCGCGACAGCGGTGCCGGTCTCGGCGTGGCGATCAGCGGCGTGGCCGGCCCCGGCGGCGGCAGCGCCGAGAAGCCGGTGGGCACCGTGTGGCTCGCCTGGGGCGATGCCGGAGGCGCTCGCGCCGAGTGCCATCGCTACCCCGGTGACCGCCGCGCCGTGCGCGAGCAGGCGGTGCGCGAGGCTCTGGTGGGGCTGATCCGCCGCCTCGAGGCTCGCTGAGCACGGTACGCTGGGCGGGCGGAATCTGCCTGGGCGGGCGGAATCTGCGCTGGTCCTGCCCGCGGTTTTTCGCCATACTACTGTCCAATCATACAGTGACTAGATACCCCGATCAGGAGATCCGACATGGCACAGGATGACAACCGCTCCAAGGCGCTGAACGCCGCGCTTTCCCAGATCGAGCGCCAGTTCGGCAAGGGCACCGTGATGCGCCTCGGCGACGCCCCGCGGGTGGTCATGCCGTCGGTGTCCACCGGCTCCCTGGGGCTCGATATCGCGCTGGGCATCGGCGGCCTGCCGCTGGGCCGGGTGGTCGAGATATTCGGTCCGGAGTCCTCGGGCAAGACCACGCTGACCCTCTCGGTGATCGCCCAGGCCCAGAAGCAGGGCAAGACCTGCGCCTTCATCGACGCCGAGCACGCTCTGGACCCGAGCTACGCCGAGAAGCTCGGCGTCAATCTCGACGACCTGCTGGTCTCCCAGCCCGATACCGGCGAGCAGGCCCTGGAGATCTGCGACATGCTGGTGCGCTCCGGCGGCGTCGACGTCATCATCATCGACTCGGTGGCGGCGCTGACCCCGCGTGCCGAGATCGAGGGCGAGATGGGCGACTCCCACGTCGGCCTGCAGGCCCGCCTGATGTCTCAGGCCCTGCGCAAGATCACCGGCAACATCAAGAATGCCAACTGCATGGTGGTGTTCATCAACCAGATCCGCATGAAGATCGGGGTGATGTTCGGCAGCCCCGAGACCACCACCGGCGGCAACGCCCTGAAGTTCTATTCCAGCGTGCGCCTGGACATTCGCCGCACCGGCTCGGTGAAGCAGGGCGACGAGGTCACCGGCAACGAGACCCGGGTCAAGGTGGTCAAGAACAAGGTGGCGCCGCCGTTCCGTCAGGCCGAGTTCCAGATCCTCTACGGCAAGGGGATCTACCATGCCGGCGAGGTGGTCGACCTGGGCGTGCAGTGCAAGCTGGTCGACAAGGCCGGCGCCTGGTACAGCTACCAGGGCAACAAGATCGGCCAGGGCAAGGCCAACGCGGCCCAGTTCCTCGAGGACAATCCTGCCATCATGGAGGAGATCGAGAGCCAGATCCGCGCCCAGCTGCTCGCCCCGGTGGAGCCCAGGAAAGAGGAAGTCGTTGAAGCGCCGGCCGCCGAGGGTGAGCGCGACGACGACCTGCTCTGATTCATGAGCACAACGTCGCCGGACGACGCCACGCCGCGTGATGACGCCCTGCGGCTGCTGGCGCGGCGCGAGTATTCGCGCACCGAGCTGGAGGGGCGGCTGGCGGCGAAGGGGCATGAGAAGTCGGCGATCGCCGAGTGCCTCGATGTCCTGGCCGAGCAGGGGCTGCAGTCCGATGCCCGCTTCGCCGAAAGCTTCCTGCGCTCGCGCATCCAGCGCGGCCAGGGGCCGCTGAAGATTCATCAGGAGCTTGCCCGGCGTGGCATCGAGCGCGAGCTGGTGCGTAGCGCCTTCAGCGAGCAGGAGGGGCAAGGCGGGGTCGACTGGTTCGCCCTGGCCTGTGAAGCCCTCGCCCGGCGCTTCTCCGGCCCCGGCGATACCCCCCGCGAGCGCGCCCGGCGCGAGCGTTTTCTGGCCGGCCGCGGCTTCGATTTCGACCAGGTGCGTCACGCCCTGGCTCACGCCTGGGACGACCCTTCCGCTCAGGATTGATACGGGGCGGCTCTACAGTCTCGTGACGGCTGCGTTATAATGGATCCCTTTGCGGACGCCCCGGGTGGTCTCGTCGCGGACGGCCACCCCGCCCATCGCCACGGATACCCCATGAAAAGCGCAGATATCAGACAGGCCTTTCTGAGTTACTTCGAGGAGCACGGTCACACCGTCGTGCCCTCCAGCTCCCTGGTGCCGGGCAACGACCCGACCCTGCTGTTCACCAACGCCGGCATGGTGCCCTTCAAGGACGTCTTTCTGGGCCGCGACCCGCGTCCCTATGTGCGGGCCACCTCGTCCCAGCGCTGCGTGCGCGCCGGGGGCAAGCACAACGACCTGGACAACGTCGGCTACACCGCCCGCCACCACACCTTCTTCGAGATGCTGGGCAACTTCAGCTTCGGCGACTACTTCAAGCGCGACGCCATCCGCTTCGCCTGGACCTTCCTCACCGAGACCCTGGGCCTGCCCAGGGAAAAGCTGTGGGTGACGGTGCACGTCAGCGACGACGAGGCCGAGGCGATCTGGAAGGAGGAGATGGGCATCGACCCGGCGCGCTTCTCCAAGCTCGACGAGGACAACTTCTGGCAGATGGGCGATACCGGCCCCTGCGGGCCCAGCTCCGAGATCTTCTATGATCACGGTCCCGAGGTATGGGGCGGGCCCCCGGGCAGCCCCGAGGAGGATGGCGACCGCTATATCGAGATCTGGAACCTGGTCTTCATGCAGTTCGATCGCGATGCCGCGGGCACCCTCAATCCGCTGCCCAAGCCCTCCATCGACACCGGCATGGGCCTGGAGCGCATCGCCGCGGTGATGCAGGGGGTGCACTCCAACTACGAGATCGACCTCTTCCAGAACCTGCTGGCCTCGGCGGCGCGCCATACCGGCCATGAGGATACCCGCAACCCCTCGCTGCGGGTGATCGCCGACCATATCCGCTCCTGCGCCTTCCTGATCGCCGACGGCGTGCTGCCCTCCAACGAGGGGCGCGGCTATGTGCTGCGCCGGATCATCCGTCGTGCCATTCGCCACGGCCACAAGATGGGCGCCAAGGGCAGCTTCTTCCACAAGCTGGTGGGGGCGCTGGATGTCGAGATGGGTGACGCCTATCCCGAGCTGCGCGAGGCGCGCCACCAGATCGAGCGCGTGCTGCTCAAGGAAGAAGAGCAGTTCGCGCGTACTCTGGAGCACGGCATGGGCCTGCTCGAGGCGGCCCTGGCCGATCTGGACGGTGAGGTGCTGCCCGGCGAGACGGTGTTCAAGCTTTATGACACCTACGGCTTCCCCTATGACCTGACCGCCGACGTCTGCCGCGAGCGCGACGTCACCCTCGACGAGATCGGCTTCGAGCGTGCGCTGGAGGCCCAGCGCGAGCGGGCCCGAGCCGCCAGCCAGTTCGGCGCCGACTACGGGGCAGCGCTGGATCTCGAGGGCGAGACCACCTTCACCGGCTACGACCGGCTCGAGGATCGCGCCGCCGTGACCGCCATCGTCGACCGCGAGGGCAACCCCCTGGCCGGCCTGGCGCCGGAGCAGCGTGGCCTGGTGGTGCTCGACCGCACTCCCTTCTATGCAGAGTCCGGCGGCCAGGTGGGCGACACCGGCTATCTTCATCTGGCCGACGGCAGCCGCTTCCTGGTCACCGATACCCAGAAGCAGGCCGGCCATCACCTGCATCACGGGGTGCTGCTGGAGGGCGAGCTCTCCGTGGGCACCGAGGTGCGCCCGGAGGTCAACGCCGAGCTGCGCGGCGCCACCATTCGCAACCACTCCGCCACCCACCTGATGCACAAGGCGCTGCGCCAGGTGCTGGGCGAGCACGTGGCCCAGAAGGGCTCGCTGGTGACGCCGGAGCGGTTGCGCTTCGACTTCAGCCACTTCGAGGCCGTGACACCCGAACAGCTCGCCGAGGTGGAGCGTCGGGTCAACGAGCAGATTCTTGCCAACGCTCCCACCAGGGTCGAGCAGATGACCCTCGATCAGGCCAAGGCCAGGGGGGCGGCGGCGCTGTTCGAAGCCAAGTACGCCGATAGCGTGCGGGTGCTGACCATCGGCGCCGACGACTACTCCATCGAGCTGTGCGGCGGTACCCATGTGGCGCGCAGCGGCGATATCGGCTGCTTCCATATCGTCAGCGAGCAGGGCATCGCCAGCGGCGTGCGCCGGATCGAGGCGATCACCGGCGAGGGGGCGCTGGCCTGGTTCCAGGAGCAGGAGTCCCGGCTCAACCGCATCGGCGAGCGCCTCAAGGCCAAGCCGGAGCAGGTCGAGGAGCGCGTCGAGTCGCTGGTGGAGCGCAACCGCGCCCTGGAAAAGGA
>PUOM01000242.1 GCA_003552795.1 Halomonas sp.
GGCCGTCGCGCACCAGGCCGTGGACGTAGACCTGCTTGAAGGGCACCTCGCCGGTGAACTTCAGGGTCAGCATGATCATCCGGGCGACCCAGAAGAAGATGATGTCGAAGCCGGTGACCAGCACGCTGGAGGGATGGAAGGTCTTGAGCTCCGGGGTCTGCTCCGGCCAGCCCAGGGTGCCGAAGGTCCACAGGCCCGAGCTGAACCAGGTGTCCAGCACGTCCTCGTCCTGGGTCAGGACGACGTCGGCGGCAAGGCCGTGCTCCTCGCGGGCCTCGGCTTCGCTGCGCGCCACGTAGACGTTGCCCTCGGCGTCATACCAGGCGGGGATGCGGTGGCCCCACCACAGCTGGCGGGAGATGCACCAGTCCTGGAGGTCGCGCATCCAGGCGAAGTACATGTTCTCGTAGTTCTTGGGCACGAACTGGATGTCGCCCTTCTCCACGGCCTCGATGGCGGGCCTGGCGAGACTCTCCACCGCGACGAACCACTGGTCCGTGAGCAGCGGCTCGATGACATCGCCGCTGCGGTCGCCGTAGGGCAGGGTGTTGCTGACCGTCTCGATCTGCTCGAGGAGTCCCGCGGCCTCCATATCGGCGACGATCTGCTGGCGCGCCGCGAAGCGGTCCAGACCGGCGTAGGCCTCGGGGAGGCTCGGGTCGACATCGGGCAGCGGCCGGCCCTGGATATCGAAGGCCTCGGCCCGGGTCAGGATCGCCGCGTCCTGGGTGAAGACGTTGATCAGCGGCAGCCCCTGACGCTTGCCGACCTCGTAGTCGTTGAAGTCGTGGGCCGGGGTGATCTTCACGCAGCCGGAGCCCTTCTCCATATCGGCATGCTCGTCGGCCACCACCGGGATGCGCCGTCCCACCAGCGGCAGCTCGACAAACTTGCCGATCAGCGAGGCGTAGCGGGGATCCTCGGGGTTGACCGCCACGCCGGTGTCGCCCAGCAGGGTCTCCGGGCGGGTGGTGGCCACGACCAGATGGTCCTTGCCGTCGTCGGTAGTGACGCCGTCGGCCAGCGGATAGCGGAAGTGCCAGAACTGGCCCTGCTGATCGCGGTTCTCTACCTCGAGATCGGAGATGGCGGTGTGCAGGGTCGGGTCCCAGTTGACCAGCCGCTTGCCGCGGTAGATCAGGTCTTCCTTGTAGAGGCGCACGAAGACTTCCTGGACCGCCCGGTAGAAGCCGTCGTCCATGGTGAAGCGCTCGCGGCTCCAGTCCACGCTGGCGCCCATGCGGCGCAGCTGGCGGGTGATATGGCCGCCGGATTCGTGCTTCCACTCCCACACCTTGTCGATGAACGCCTCGCGGCCCAGGTCGTGGCGGCTCTTGCCCTCTTCGGCGGCGACCTTGCGCTCGACCAGCATCTGGGTGGCGATGCCGGCGTGGTCGGTGCCCACCTGCCAGAGGGTGTTGCGTTCCTGCATCCGCCGCCAGCGGATCAGGGTGTCCATGATGGTGTCCTGGAAGGCGTGGCCCATGTGCAGGCTGCCGGTGACGTTGGGCGGCGGGATCATGATGGAGTAGGGCTCGCCCTCGCCGGAGGGGGCGAAGCGGCCATTGGCCTCCCAGCGCTCGTACCAGCGGGATTCGATCTGCTCGGGTTGGTAGGTCTTGTCCATGGGGCGTTCCGGGTCCAGAAATGATCACCGCCGGCCAGAGGGCCGGACGGCAGGAGAGGGCGACGAAAAATGAGCCTTACGTCATGGCGTGACGCTGCATTGTGGGAGCCAGGCTCCGCCGGGCGAATGGCGCTGCAGGCGCCTCGGCGGTGTTGCCTGTGCTGGCGTCTGCCGCCAGAGAGTCCTTCGGCCTCCATTCGCCGGGCAAAGCCCAGCTCCCACATGGTGGTGCAGCCTCGACCGAGATGCATGCCAGATGGCAGCGATCCCAAAAAATGGGCCCGATTATAGCGCGGTGGAGCACTTGGCGTCAGCTGGACTGCCCGCGCAGCTGGTGGGCCTTTACCGGGTAGCCGCGCTTCTTGTAGGTCTGCCAGCACTGGCGCTTGGCGACGAGCACGTCCTGGTGCTGGTTGATGATCTCGGCGACCCGTTCGAAGCGCGAGAACCACTCGGGGATGCCCGGGGAGAGGTTGAGCAGCGCCTGCACGGCCAGATCGGGGGAGGGCGGGGCCTCCCAGCCGATGGTCACCGGGATGCGCGCATCGAGCTCGGCCTCGGTGCCTTCCGCCCCCAGCAGGGCGTGGGGCACATAGGCGTCAGGGCGAAAGGTCCACAGCCGGTCGTCGAGGGTTCTGGCCATGGTCTCGTCCTCGGCGTGCAGGTGCAGCCGATAGCCCTTGCGCTGGATGGTCTCGGCCAGCCGGCAGGCGAAGTCGAGACGCGCCTCCAGGGTGGTGTCGGGGAGGACGTAGAAATCGATCTGGGTCATGAGTATCCCCTTCGGGGAGCCTTAAGCTGGAAGCTTGAAGAGGAACCTCGATCCCAGGGTGCGGGATCATGCTGACTTCCAGCTTCCAGCTCAGGGTCAGACCAGGCGGGTCAGCCAGCCGTGGGTATCCTCGGCGCGGCCATACTGCAGGTCGAGCAGCTTGGTGCGCAGGCGCTTGGCGATGGGGTTGCCGCTCTCCGCCGTCAGGCGGATGGGGCCCTCTTCGGTGACCAGCTCGCCCACCGGGGTGATCACCGCGGCGGTACCGCAGGCGAAGACCTCGGTCAGCTCGCCGGAGGCGGCGGCCTCGCGCCACTCGTCGATGCTGATCGGGCGCTCCTCGGGGGTCAGGCCTTCGTCCCGGGCCAGGGTTAGCACCGAATCGCGGGTCACGCCCTCGAGGATGGTGTCGGTCAGGCGCGGGGTGGCGATGCGGCCATCCTTGAACACGAAGAAGAGGTTCATGCCGCCGAGCTCCTCGATCCACTTGTTCTCGGCGGCGTCCAGGAAGGCCACCTGGCCGCAGCCGTTGTCGCTGGCCTCCTTCTGGGCGGCCAGGGAGGCAGCATAGTTGCCGCCGCACTTGGCGAAGCCGGTGCCACCCGGGGCGGCGCGCTTGTAGTGGCCGGAGAGCCAGATGGAGACCGGTTCGACCCCGCCCTTGAAGTAGGCAGCCGCCGGAGAGGCGATCACGTAGTAGTCCACTTCCTGAGACGGGCGTACGCCAAGGAATTTCTCGCTGGCGATCATGAAGGGACGCAGGTAGAGGCTGCACTCGTCGGCTTCGCTTTTCGGCGTGGGTACCCAGGCGTGGTCCTGAGCCAGCAGCGCCTTGAGCGAGCCGATGAAATCCTCGTCGGAGAGCTCCGGCAGGGCCAGGCGGCGGGCGCTGCGGCGAAAGCGCTCGGCGTTCTTCTCCGGGCGGAAGGTCCATACCGAGCCATCGGCGTGGCGGTAGGCCTTGATGCCCTCGAAGATCTCCTGAGCGTAGTGCAGCACCGCGGCGGCGGGGTCCAGGGTCAGGGGGCCGTAGGGGCGAACCTCGTGACCGTGCCAGCCGGCGTCCAGGGTCCAGCGTACGTGGGCCATGTGGTCGGTGAAGTGCTGGCCGAAGCCGGGGCTGGCAAGAATGTCCTCACGGATCGGATCGGCCGTGGGGGTGGAGTTGGGCAGGAGTTCGAAGCTGGCAGTCGACACGGCAAGGGGTCTCCGCTACGCCCGGGGCGTGCCAGCCCCGGGGTGATACAGGAAGCTCGGGCCGGCGAGGGCCGGCCCGGGTCGTGGATTCATCGTCAGTCCCACATGAGAAAGGCGACGGGGCAAAAACGCAAGAGCGAGGCGTTATTCCGCCTCGGTTTCCACGATGGCGTCGCTTTCGCGGTCCAGCAGATACTGGGTCAGCAGGCCCACGGGCCGGCCGCTGGCGCCCTTCTGCTTGCCGGAAGCCCAGGCAGTGCCGGCGATGTCCAGGTGCGCCCAGGGGAAGGTGTCGGCGAAGCGCGAGAGGAAGCAGGCCGCGGTGATGGTGCCCGCCGGGCGCCCGCCGATATTGGCCAGGTCGGCGAAGTTGGAATCGAGCTGCTCCTGATACTCGTCCCACAGCGGCAGGTGCCAGGCGCGGTCCCAGGCCGCCTCGCCGGCGTCCAGCAGGTCCAGGGCCAGATCGTCGTCGTTGGAGAGCAGCCCGGTGGCATGGTGGCCCAGGCCGATGATGCAGGCGCCGGTCAGGGTGGCGATGTCGACGACGCTTGCCGGCTCGAAGCGCTCGGCGTAGGTGAGGGCGTCGCACAGCACCAGGCGGCCCTCGGCGTCGGTGTTGAGCACCTCCACGGACAGACCCTTGAGGGTCTGGATGATGTCCCCCGGCTTGGTGGCGCGGCCGTCGGGCATGTTCTCGGCGGCGGCGACGATGGCGACCAGGTTGACCTTGGGGCGAATGCCGAGCACCGCCTCGACGGTGCCGAATACGCCGGCCGCCCCGCACATGTCGAACTTCATCTCGTCCATGGCCTCGCCGGGCTTGAGCGAGATGCCGCCGGTGTCGAAGGTGATGCCCTTGCCCACCAGCACATGGGGGGCCTCATCGGGATCTTCGGCGCCCTGGTACTTCATCACGATCAGCCGCGAGGGCTGCTCGCTGCCGCGGCCCACCGAGAGCAGGCTGTGGGCGCCCAGGGCCTCCAGAGCCTCCTCGTCGAGGATCTCCACCGCCAGCGCGCCGCCGGAGGCCTTGCCCAGCGCCTCGGCCTGCTCGGCCAGGTAGCGTGGGGTGCAGATGTTGCCGGGCAGGTTGCCCAGGGTGCGGGCGGTGTTCACGCCTCGGCCCACGGCGTCGCCGATGCGCGCGCCCTCGCGGGCGCCGCCGGCCTCGCTGTCGTCGCTGACCAGCAGGGTCACCTGCTCCAGGCGCGGGGCCGGTTGCTTCTCGGACTTGAACTGATCGAAGCGATAGAGCGCGCGATGGGTCGCCTCGGCGACCATGCGCGCCTTCCAGTCGGTGTCGCGTCCGGCCAGGGGCACATCGGTGAAGGCCACGGTGCAGTCGCCCACCGGCAGCTCGGCCAGGGCGGTGAAGGTGGCGTCCAGCGCCTTGCGGAAGACGGTCTCCTGGCACTTCGCGCGCTTGCCCAGCCCCACCAGCAGCAGACGCTCGGTGGAGAGGCCCGGGGCGAAGGGAATCAGCTGCACCTTGCCCGGCCTGGCGTCGAAGTCGCCTCGCTCGATGAGCTGGCCGATCAGCTTCTCGCTGGCGTCATCGAGGCGTGCGGCGGCGGGCAGCAATTCGTCATCCTGAAATACCGGAATGACGAAGCAGGCGGTCTCGACCTTGGCGGGGTTACCCGTCTTGACAGGAAATTCCATGGCGTCTCCACAGACAAGCGTGTTGGTTGCAGGGGTTCGGGTTACCAGAGCTGAGGTTACAAGTGCTGGGGTTACAAGCGCAGGGGGATTCTGGATAATGCCGGCACGTCGCCGTGTCGCAACAGTGTACCCAAGGCATGGCCCCATTGCATGGCAGGCGCCGCATGATCATCTTCCGTTACCTGACCCGCGAGATCCTGCTGACCATGGCCGCCGTCGCCGGCGTGCTGCTGCTGGTGATCATGGGCAGTCGCTTCATCCGCTACTTCGCCGACGCTGCCGAGGGCGACATTCCGGCCAGCATCCTCGGCACCCTGATGCTGTTCCATCTGCCGGGTTTTCTCGAGCTGATCCTGCCGCTGGCCTTCTTCCTCGGCATCCTGCTTGCCTATGGCCAGCTCTACCTCAACAGCGAGATCACCGTGCTGGTGGCCTGCGGCACCAGCCCCAACAGGCTGCTGCAGGTGAGTCTGGTGCCCGCCACCCTGGTGGCGATCCTGGTAGGCCTGTGCAGCCTGTGGCTGACCCCCGCCGGCGCCCTGCACAACGCCGTGATGCTCGAGGAGCAGCGCAGTCGCATCGACTTCTCGGCCCTGGCCCCGGGGCGCTTCCAGGAGTTCGGCAGCGGCCGCACCGCCTACATGGAGGGGCTCAGCGATGACGGCAGCGAAATGCGCGGGGTCTTCATCAGCGAGCGCCAGCGCCGCGGTGACGGTACCCCGGACACGGCGGTGACCCGCGCCGAGGGGGGCTACCAGACCCGTGATGAAGAGACCGGAAGCCGCTTCCTGGTGCTGGCCGGCGGCGAACGTTACAGCGTCGAGCCAGGGCGTTTCGAGGCCGAGCGTCTCGAGTTCGACACCTACGCGGTGCGCCTCTCCCAGTCCGAGGACCGCCGCGAGCTCGATTCGCTCGAGTACGCCACCACCGCTTCGCTGTTCGGCGACGACTCGCCCCGGGCCCAGGCCCAGCTGCAGTGGCGGCTGGGTCTGCCGCTGATGGTCTTCGTGCTGACCCTGATGGCGATGCCGCTCTCCCGGGTCAATCCGCGCCAGGGACGCTTCGCCAAGCTGCTGCCGGCCATCTTCCTGCACGTGGCCTATCTGAGCCTGCTGCTGGCCGCCCTGGATGCCATCGGCCGTGGCGCCCTGCCGGTCAGGGTGGGCATGTGGCCCATCCACGCTGCCTTCCTGGGGCTGGGGCTGATCATGATGGCGCGCGCCCAGCGCAAGGGGATGAGCGGATGATCGCCGATCGTTTCGACCGCTACCTGGCGCGCAACGTGCTGGGGGCCATCATCGTGGTTCAGGTGGTGCTGCTGGGCCTCGACCTGGTGATCGCCTACATCAACGATCTTGACGACGTGGAAGGCGACTACGGCGCCTTCCAGATACTGATCTATCTGGGGATGCGCCTGCCCTGGCGCTTCTACCAGTATGCCCCGGTGGGGGTGCTGATCGGCGCACTGATCGGCCTGGGCAGCATGGCCTCCAGCAACGAGCTCACCGTGATGCGCGCCGCCGGGCGCTCGCTGACCCGAATCCTCTGGGGGGCGATGAAGCCGATCATCCTGGTGATCGCGGTGGTGCTGCTGGTGGCCGAATACGTCGCTCCGCGCACCGAGCAGCTCGCCAACGCCTGGCGTCTGGAGCAAATTCAGGGCGCGGGGGCCGTGGTCACCCAGCGCGGCGGCTGGCAGCGCGAGGGCGACAGCTTCTACCGCTTCGGGGCCATCCGCGCCGACGATACCGTGCTCGATCTGACCCGCTATCGCTTCGAGGGCGAGCGCCTGGTGGAGGCCGTCAGCGCCGAGCGCGCTGCCTGGCGCGACGGCAGCTGGCGGCTGGAGGGGGCGGAGGTCACCCGCTTTCATGAGGAGCACACCGAGGCAGAACAGCACGACGTGCTGCCCTGGGAGACCAGCCTGACGCCGGAGCAGCTCAACCGCCTGCTGCGCTCCATCGACAGCCAGGCGCCCAGCGAGCTGTGGGCCTATGCCCGCTACCTGCAGTCCCAGGGGCAGGTGGCGACCCAGCCGCTGCTGCACTTCTGGCAGAAGATGCTGATGCCGCTGACCATGGGCTCCCTGGTGCTGGTGGCGGCCTCCTTCGTGTTCGGCCCGCTGCGCAGCGTGGCCGCCGGCACCCGGGTCTTCTACGGGGTGGTGACCGGACTCTCCTTCAAGTATCTGCAGGACCTGCTGGCGCCGGCCTCCACCGTGTTCGGCTTCTCGCCGGCCTGGGCGGTACTGGCCCCGACCCTGATCTGTGCCGCGGTGGGGCTCTACCTGCTGCGGCGAACCGCCTGAGGCAAGGAGCACGCATGCAACGACGATTCGGTAACCTCGACGACGTCCAGCCGGCCGGGCTCGCCCGCCGGCTGGGCGCCATGATCTATGACGGCTTCCTGGTGGCCGCCATCTGGATCCTGATCACCGGGCTGCACCTGGTGCTGATGCGCTACGTGCTGGGCGTGCCCCCGGAGCAGATCGGGGTCGGGATGGTCCAGGTGGTTTCGCTGCGCCTGGCGCTGCTGCTCGGCGCCTTCGCCTTCTTCGCCTTCTTCTGGACCCGCGGCGGCGTGACGCTGGGCATGCAGGCCTGGCGGCTGCGGGTGCAGACCCTCGATGGTCGCACCATCTCCCAGGTCCAGGCCGCGGTGCGCTTCCTGGTGGCCTGCCTGTCGATCGCTGCCCTGGGCCTCGGCTACCTCTGGATCCTGTTCGATGCCCAGCGGCGCAGCTGGGCGGATATCGCCTCCGGCACCCGGGTGGTGGTGCTGCCCAAGCCGTCCAAGTAGGTCGCGGCCAAGCATGGCGGTCCCGGATCTTGATCCGGGACAGACATTGGTCGCGTTTCGCTTGCAAGGGTCTATGCGAATCATTTACATTTACTATCGCAGTCGTCAGCGAGGTGATGTCAATGTACGTATGTCTCTGCAAGGGGGTCTCTGACCACCAGATCCGCCAGACCGTCGAGGACGGCGCCCGCAGCTGGCGCGAGGTCCAGCGCGAGACCGGCTGCGGCACCCAGTGCGGCAAGTGTGCCGTCCAGGCCAAGGGCATCACCCGCGAGGTGGTCAAGGCCGAGCTGATGGTCGGAGCCGAGGATCTCGCCTACGCCGTTTGAGGCAATCGAGATCATTCTCGATATCGTTATCATCTAGTTGATTTTATTGGTTTTTCGCCAGAAATCGCTAGACTGGGCGTTAGCGCTTGGCAAGGCTCCCCCCGGCATGCCAAGCTGCAGGCACATTTTCTGACGACAGCCAAAGGTGAGTTTCATGAAAGGCGACAGCAAGGTCATCGAGCACCTCAACAAGGCACTGGGCAACGAGCTGGTGGCCATCAACCAGTACTTCCTGCACGCCAAGATGTACAAGGACTGGGGCCTGCAGAAGCTGGCCAAGTGGGAGTACGATGAGTCCATCGAGGAGATGCAGCACGCCGACAAGCTGATCGAGCGCATCCTCTTCCTCGAGGGCATTCCCAACCTGCAGGATCTCGGCAAGCTCAACATCGGCCAGAACGTCCGCGAGATGCTGGAGTGTGACCTCAAGATCGAGCACGAAGGCCGCGTCGACTACATCGAGGCGATCACCTACTGCGAGGAGGTCAAGGACTACGTGAGCCGCGATCTCTTCCGCGACATCCTCGCCGACGAGGAGGATCACATCGACCACATCGAGACCGAGCTCGGCCTGATCGACAAGGTCGGCATCGAGAACTACATGCTCAAGCAGATGCAGATGGCCGGCGAAGAGTAAGCCCCGCCCGTCCCCCGCTTCGCCTCCAGACCGGCGCCCCAGTGGCGCCGGTCTGCGTTTGGGTGCCCGCAAGCCCGATTCCCGAGGATGTTCTACGCTGGTGCATAGCCGCCGCGGCGCCGTGCCATCATGGTGCCCGGGCCCAGGGCGGGACTGCCCCCCGGTGGCGCCTTTGCCTTGACCTGTCGGTCAGGACGTCAAGCTGGCAGGCTTCCTGCATTACAACAACCACAACAACCAGCGCGAGGGTATCTTCATGAGTCGTCACCTTTTCTTCTGTCCGGTCGGACTGCCGGCCGGTGTGCTGGGCCTGTCGCTTGCCGGCGCCGCACTTTCCAGTGCCGCCCTGGCCGACGAGACCCGCGTACGCTTCCAGCTCGACTGGCGCTTCGAGGGGCCTTCGGCGCCCTTCCTGATGGCGGTGGAGCGCGGCTACTTCGCCGAAGAGGGGCTCGATGTCCAGGTCGACTCCGGCAGCGGTTCGGCCGGAGCCATCAACCGCGTCGCCTCCGGGGCCTACGAGATGGGCTTCGGCGACCTCAACGCCCTGGTGGAGTTTCTCGCCGAGAACCCGGACGGCCCCGGCATCCAGGGGGTCTACGTCGTCTATGACGGCTCCCCGGCCGCGGTCTTCGCCCGCCAGGATCGCGGCATCGAGTCGCCGGCGGACCTGGCCGGCAAGTCCCTGGCCGCGCCGGCCTTCGATACCGGCTACCGCGCCTGGGGCATCTTCGCCGCCGCCAACGATCTCGACGCCGGCGACGTCGAGTGGCAGAACGTCGACCCGACCCTGCGCGAGACCCTGCTGGTGCGCGGCGATGTGGATGCCATCACCGGCTTCTACTTCACCAGTCTGCTCAACCTCGAGGGGCGCGGCATGGGGGAAGAGGAGCTGACCATCATGCCCTTCCCGGAGTTCGGGGTGCCGCTCTACGGCAACGCCATCATCGCCAGCGAAGCCTTTGCCGAGGAGAACCCCGAGGCGGTGGAGGGCTTCCTGCGCGCCTTCAACCGGGCGCTCGCCGAGACCCTGGCCGACCCCGAGGGGGCCATCGACTATGTGCTGGCCCGAGACGGCCTGATCGACGTGGAGATGGAGACCCGTCGCCTCAAGCTGGCCATCGAGAGCGTGATCGACACCCCGGATGCCCGCGCCCATGGCGCCGGCGCGGTGGACGAGGAGCGCCTGGCCAACGCCATTCAGCTGGTGGCCGACGCCTACGACCTGCCCGAAGTGCCCGCGGCGGAGCGGGTCTTCACCTCCCGCTACCTCCCCGAGCAGGCGGAACGCATGATCTTCCCGGACCAGGGAGACTGAGCATGACGGCACCCGCCACTCTGGATCAGCAGACCGCTGCCCCGCCGGGGGCAGCCACCCCCTTCGTGGCCTTCGACCGGGTCAGCCTGGCCTATGACGACTCCGGCAACGCCATCGAGGAGATCTCGCTCACCATCGAGGAGGGCGAGTTCGTGGCCTTCGTCGGCCCCTCGGGGTGCGGCAAGTCCACCTTCATGAAGCTCTGCACCGGCCTCAACGCGCCGACCGCGGGCAGCGTGCGGGTCGATGGCGCGCCGGTGGGCGGGCCCCTGAAGATCTGCGGCATGGCCTTCCAGAGCGCCAACCTGCTGCCCTGGCGCACCACCCTGGACAACGTGCTGCTGCCTCTGGAGATCGTCAAGCCCTACCGCTCGCAGTTTCGCCGCCGGCGCGCCGAGTTCGAGGGCTGGGCCCGGGAGCTGCTGCGCACCGTGGGCCTGGAGGGCTACGAGGATCAGTACCCCTGGCAGCTCTCCGGGGGGATGCAGCAGCGTGCCTCCATCTGCCGGGCGCTGATCCACCGCCCCCGGCTGCTGATGCTCGATGAGCCCTTCGCCGCCCTGGATGCCTTCACCCGGGAGGAGCTGTGGTGCGTGCTGCGCGATCTCTGGGAAGCCCAGCGCTTCACCGTGGTGCTGGTGACCCACGACCTGCGCGAGGCGGCCTTCCTGGCCGATACCGTCTATGTGATGAGTCGCCGCCCCGGCCGGATCCTCGAGCGGCGACGGATCGACTTCCCGCGCCCGCGCGAGCTGGCAATGACCTTCGAGCCGCCCTTCACCGGCCTGGTGCAGGAACTGCGCGCGCGGATCGGCACCATCCGCAGCAGCTGAGGAGACCCCCATGACCCAATACAACCGGCTGCTCGAGCGCCTGGCCCCCTGGATCGCCGTGCTGGCCCTGATCGCGGTCTGGGAGGTGACGGTGCGCGTCTTCAACGTGCCGCCCTTCATCTTCCCCAGCGCCTCGGCCACCGCCCAGGCCCTGGTCACCTTCGCCGGGCCCATCGGGATGCACTCCTGGCAGACCTTCTGGACCACCATGGCCGGCTTCGGCCTGGGGGTGGTGGTGGGGCTGGTGCTGGGCTTCATCGTCGGCTCGTCGCGGTTTCTCTACCACGCCTGCTATCCGCTGCTGGTGGGCTTCAACGCCATTCCCAAGGTGGCCTTCGTGCCGATCCTGGTGGTGTGGTTCGGCATCGGCTCGGTGCCGGCGATCCTCACCGCTTTCCTGATCTGCTTCTTCCCCATCGTGGTCAACGTGGCCACCGGCCTGGCCACCCTGGAGCCGGAGATGGAGGACGTGCTGCGGGTGCTGGGCGCACGGCGCCTGGACGTGCTGCTCAAGGTGGGGCTGCCGCGCTCGCTGCCCTATTTCTTCGCCTCGCTGAAGATCGCCATCACCCTGGCCTTCGTGGGCACGGTGGTCTCCGAGACGGTGGCCTCCAACCAGGGCATCGGCTACCTGATGATGAGCGCCGGCTCCCAGATGCGCATGTCGCTGGTGTTCGCCGGGCTGATCGTGATCAGCGCCATGGCCATGGTGATGTACGAGCTGTTTGCGCTGCTGGAGAAGCGGATGACGGGCTGGGCCCACCGCGGTCAGAGATAGAGGGCAGGCCAGGGGGCGTCAGAACGCCTTCTCCAGGGCGAAGCGCGGCACCGGCTCGCCCTGCACCTCCACCAGCTCGATGAACATCGCCAGCGGCCTCACCCAGAGGCCGTAGTCGCCGTAGAGGGCGCGGTAGACCACCAGCGGCTCATCGGTCTCGCTGTGGTGGGCAACGCCCATCACCTCGTAGCGGTTGCCCTTGTAGTGGGCGTAGATGCCGGGGACGGGAAGCGGACGGGGCATGGCACTCTCCAGAGGCTCTATGTCGGGGGCGGATGGAAGGGAGCGGCGAGTTCAGGGCGCAGGGGGATCGGCCGCGGCGCGTTTCGCCAGCCGGGCCAGCACCCGGGAAGCGGCGGTGAAGCCGAAGCTGCCGGTCAGGAAGGTGGCGGCGCCGAAGCCCGAGGCGCAGTCCAGCCGGGTGGACTCGCCGCTGCCCGGCTTCTGCAGGCACACCTCGCCGTCGCTGTCCGGGTAGACCAGCTGTTCGTCAGAGTAGATGCACTCCACCGAGAAGCGCCGCTTGGGATTGCGCGAGAAGCCGAAGTCGCGGCGCAGTCTCGCGCGGACCTTGGCCAGCAGCGGGTCGTGCTCGGTGCGGGACAGATCCGCCACCTTGATACGGGTCGGATCGGTCTGGCCGCCGGCGGCGCCGGTCACGGTGATCGGCAGCTTGCGCCGCTTGCACCAGCTGATCAGCGCCGCCTTGGCCACCACGCTGTCGATGGCATCCACCAGGTGGTCGGCATCCTCGGGGATGCGCTCCGCCAGGTTGGCGGGGGTGACGAAGGCGGTATCGGCCACCACCTGGATACCCGGCTGGATGGCCCGGCAGCGCTCGGCCAGCACCTCCACCTTGGGCCGGCCCACGGTGCCGTCCAGGGCGTGCAGCTGGCGATTGACGTTGGAGACGCAGACGTCGTCCAGGTCGATCAGGGTGAGCCGGCCGATGCCGGAGCGCGCCAGGGCCTCCACGGTCCAGCTGCCCACCCCTCCCACGCCCACCACCACCACGTGGGCGGCGCGGAAGCGCTCGAAGGCGCGGGTGCCGTAGAGCCGGCGGATGCCGCCGAAGCGCAGGGCGTGGTCGTCGGTCTCGACGCTGTCCTGGGAGACGATGGCGGTGGAGTCGAAGGGCAGTTCGGTCATGGTGACATGTCGGTCAGTCGGTGGCAGCGAGGTCATGGGCGTGACTGGCCTCCTTCACGGTATCTACCGGAAGATGGCCGGCCCAGCCGAAGCGCTGGAAGAGCGCCGTCATGGTGGGATCCAGGGCGCAGCTCAGGTGCAGGGGTTGCCCGTCCATCGGATGCGTGAAGGCCAGCCCCACGGCGGCCAGCAGCAGCCGCGGGGCGTCGAGCCGCTCGGCGAAGAAGCGGTTGTGCTTGCCCTTGCCGTGCTTGGCGTCGCCGATGATCGGATAGCCGCGCTGGGAGAGATGGCGGCGGATCTGGTGGCGGCGCCCGGTGAGCGGCCGCGCCTCCATCAGCGAATAGCGGCTGCTTGGATAGCGATCCACCTGCACCGGCAGCTCCACGCTGTCCAGGCGCCGGATGTCGGTCACCGCCTCCATGGCGGGCATCTCGGCCTTGGGCCGGCTGCCGTCCTCCTCGCGCAGCGGGTACTCGAGCCGCTCGGCCTCGGGGCCGACGCCGCGCACCACCGCCAGGTAGCGCTTGGCCACCCGGCGCTCGGCGAATGCCTCGGCGAGCCGGGTGGCCACCTCGGAGGAGAGCGCGAACAGCATGGCGCCTGAGGTGGGGCGGTCCAGCCGGTGCACCGGATAGACGCGCCGGCCCAGCTGGTCGCGCAGCCGCTGCAGCAGGAATTCGCGCTCGCCGCGGGCCAGGGCGGTGCGGTGCACCAGCAGGCCGGCCGGCTTGTGCACGGCCACCAGGTGTTCGTCGAGATGCAGGATGCGCAGGGGGTCGCTCATGCCGATGGGATCGCCGGAAGGGTCGCCGAAGGGGTGGCCATTGTCGCCGTCCGGGGCGAGGATGTCACCCATGGGGCCGAGGGCTCAGCGAGCCGGCGCCAGGCGGCGAATCTCCACGTGGGAGAACCAGTCGAGATCCGCGGCGGCGGCCTCGAGTCGGCGCGCGGTCTGCCGGCTGTCCAGCGGCGAGTGCTCGTCGAGGCAGGCCACCACCGTGACGCGCCCCTCCAGGTAGTGCAGCTCCAGGTCGCGCAGCTCCGGCCAGGCCGGCAGGTCGGACCAGCGCTGCGTCAGGGCGCGCTCCACCTCGGGGCGCAGCGGCAGCCCGGGCAGCCGGCTGGGATCGCCTTCGCCGGCATCATCCTCGGGGTCGATGTGGAAGGTCAGGTCGGTGAGCGCCGGAAAGGCCTGGCGCAGGCGGCGGCTCACCTCGTTGCCGATCTCGTGGCCCTCCGAGACGCTGATGCGTGGCGAAACCACCACGTGCAGATCGAGCATGGTGTGACCGGCCGACTGGCGCGTCCTCAGGTCGTGGACGCCCGCCACCCCCGGTACGTTCAGCGCCACCTCGCGCATCGCCTCCTGCTGGGACACCGGCAGGGCGGTGTCCACCAGCTCGCGGCCCGACTCCCACAGCAGGTCCCAGCCCACCTTGCCCACCAGCAGGCCGACGATCACCGCGGCGATGGTATCGAGCCAGCCGTGGCCGAGCTGGGTGCCCACCAGCCCCACCAGCACCACGCCGGTGGAGAGCACGTCGGAGCGCGAGTGCCAGGCGTTGGCCTCCAGCAGCTTGGAGCGCAGGCGCCGCGCCACCCGCATGGTGAGGTGGAAGAGCGCCTCCTTGGCCAGCAGCGACAGCAGTGCCACCAGCATGGCCCAGAGCCCCGGCTGCGGGATCTCGGCGGCGGCGATCAGGCGCTCGACGCTCGACCAGGCGATGGCGCCGGCCACGAAGATCAGCACGCTGCCCAGGAACAGCGTGGCCAGGGTCTCGATGCGCCCGTGGCCGTAGGGGTGGTCGTGGTCCGGGTCCTGACTGCCGTAGTGGGTGGCCGCCAGCACGAAGCCGTCGGTGACCAGGTCGGAGAACGAGTGAATGCCGTCGGCGACCAGCGCCGCCGAGCCGACGATGATGCCCGTCACCAGCTTGGCCAGGCCGACGATGCCATCGACCCAGATGGCGAGCACGGTGACCCGCCGGGCGTCGCGCGCCGGTGAATGGACGGGGGGCGATGACTCGTGGTGCTGCATGATGGGCCAGGCCTCGGGCGCCATGGGGGTTGAGTGTTCGCAGGGGCCGCGCGGAGAGCTCGCTGGGCCTCACGGCGTGGGTAGTGCACTGCAAAATAGTACCGAAAGGGTCCTCTTTAGTGCAACGGCGTCGGTTTGATGCAGCGGCTCAGGCTTGATGTCGCGGCGCCCCTGGGTCACTGTCGTGCCTGGTTCTATCCTCAGGAGGAGATGACATGGCTTCCACCGTTCTGATCACCGGCGCCAACCGCGGCGTCGGCCTCGCTCTGGCCCGCCACTACCGCGACACCGGCTGGACGGTGATCGGCGTGTGTCGCGGCAGCGGCACCGATACCGACGAGCTGCGCGAGGCGGCTGGCCGGGTCATCGAGGGTGTCGACGTCACCCGCGACGAGGATGTCGCCCGCCTGGCCGTCGAGCTGGAAGGGGAGTCCCTCCAGCTGCTGATCAACAACGCCGGCCTGCTCCGCGACGAGCGCCTGGGCGAGCTCGACTTCGACTCCATCCGCGAGCAGATGGAGGTCAACGCCTATGCGCCCCTGAGGGTCACCGAGGCGCTGCTCGCCAACCTGGGCGAGGGCAGCAAGATCGCCAACATTACCAGCCGCATGGGGTCCATCGCCGACAACGATTCCGGCGGGCGCTACGGCTATCGCGCCTCCAAGGCGGCGCTCAACGCCTTCGGCAGGTCCCTGGCGATGGATCTCGCCCCGCGGGGCATCGCCGTGGCGCAGCTGCATCCCGGCTACGTGCAGACCCGCATGGTCAACTTCGGCGGCCTGATCACCCCGGAGGAGGCTGCCGCCGGCATCGCCGCGCGCATCGAGGCGCTGACTCTCGACACCACCGGCACCTTCTGGCACAGCAACGGCGAGGCGCTGCCCTGGTAGCCCGCGCCGGCGACGAACGCAGCTTTCGCCAATGGCGCTGGCCGCGCTATAAACTCTCTGTGTAGGCTGACGGTCTGCTCATCGCCTCAGGAGCTTGCCATGCCTGCCTCGCCTCCCGCCACACCGTCACCCTCCTCTCGTGGAGAAGGGTGGCGCGTTCTGGCGGCCACCACCTGGGTACAGGTGCTCTGCAGCGGCGGCATGCTGCTGGTGCCGACCCTGGCGCCTCAGGTGGCGGCGGCCTTCGGCGTGCCGACCGGCTGGGTCGGGCTGCAGGTCAGCCTGCTCTACGGAGTGGCGATGCTTGCCTCGCTGCAGTCGGCGGTGCTGGCCAGGCGGCTGGGTGGCTGCCGAGCCAGCCAGCTGGCCATGGCGCTGGTGATGGCGGGCTGTGCGCTGGCCCTGATCGGTACGCCGCTGGCGCTGCTGGCCACTACCCTGCTGCTGGGCCTCGCCTACGGCGTCACCAGCCCCGCGGCGGCCGAGCTGCTGTCCCGCTTCACGCCGCCCGAGCGGCGCAACCTCGTCTACTCCATCAAGCAGACCGGCGTGCCCCTGGGCGGCGTGCTGGCGGGCCTGATGGCGCCGCCCCTGGCGGCCATCTGGAACTGGCAGGCCGCCTTCCTGGCGGTGGGGGCGGCCTGCCTGGCCACGCTGCTGCTGCTTCAGCCGCGTCGTGGCCGCTGGGATGCCAGCCGCGATACCAGCGTGCGCATGCAGCGCGCCGGCAGCCTGGGCGTGCTGCGCCGCTACCCGGCCATGCGCTGGCTGGGGGCCACCGGTTTCTGCCTCTCCGCGGCCCAGCTCTCGCTGCTCAGCTTCGCGGTGGCCTATATGGTCGAGGAGCTGCTGCTGAGCCTGGTGCTGGCCGGGGCCGTGGTGTCCCTGGTGCACGCGGCCGGGGTGACGGGGCGTCTGGTCTGGGGCGCGCTGGCAGACCGCCTGGGCGGCAGCCTGCCGGTGCTGTTCGGCCTGGCCGGCATCATCGCCGTGATCTTCTTCCTGTTGGCGGTGCTGGGCCCCGCGGTGCCCGCCTGGCTGACGATCACCCTGCTGGTGATGGCCGGCGCCACCGCGGTGGCCTGGAACGGGGTCTATCTGGGCGAGGTGGCGCGGCGCTGCAAGCCCGGCGAGGTGGGCGAGGCCACCGCCGCCGTGCTGGTGCTCACCTACATGGGGGTGCTGGTCGGTCCCGCGCTGTTCAGCCTGATCGTGTGGTTCACCGGCAGCTACGCCGTGGGCTTTCTGCTGCCCACGCTGACCGGGGGCCTGGCGGTCTTCTGCCTGTGGCGCTGCGTGCGCAGCGATAGCCTCTCGGCCAGCGCCGGCTGAGCCGCGCCACCATCATCCAAGGTTGATCACGCCCAGCAGCACGGCAGCGGCCAGGGCCCAGAGATAGAAGGAGAAGACCTTCATGCGGGCGCGGTAGAGGAAGTAGAGCACCATGCGCAGGGCGAGGGTGCCGACGCCGGCCGCGACCACGAAGGCGGTCAGCATCACGCCGTAGTCGAGCTCGCCGAGCCCGCCGTTGCGGGCCACTTCGATGGCCTGGACGCCGGTGGCGGCGAGGATGGTCGGAATCGCCAGAAAGAAGCTGTACTCGGCGGCCCAGCGTCGTTTCAGCCCGCACAGCAGGGCGGCGGAGATGGTCAGACCGCTGCGACTGAAGCCCGGCACCAGCGCGAGCCCCTGAGCCACGCCGATGAACAGGGCGTTGCGCGGGGTGATCTGGCGCAGCCCTCGGGGACGAGCGCCCAGGGTATCGGTCCACCACAGCAGCAGCCCGGTCAGCGTCAGGGTGCCAACCACCAGCATGGGCAGTGCGAAGACCCGCTCGAAGGTCGCCTTGAGCAGCAGCCCCACCACGGCGGTGGCCGCCACCGACAGCACACAGAGCAGGGTCAGGCGCAGATAGAGCAGCTCGCGGCCCAGGGAGCCGCGCCGAGAGGCCCACTCCAGGCTCTGGCGGGCGATGCCACCGGTCAGGCGCACCAGGCTCGACCGAAAGACGATGGCGATGGAGACCAGGGTGCCGACATGCACCACCAGGTCGAAGAGAATCATCTCGGCGCTATCCGGAGCCGGCAGGGGGTGCCCCTGACCGATCAGCCAGTGCTGCGTGAGCACCAGGTGCGCAGTGGAGCTGACCGGCACGAACATGAAAACGCCTTGCACGGTGCCGAGGAGGGCGGCGATCCAGAGTGTCATGATGAACAACCGTTGGTTAAGGGGCGGGTCCGGGCGCGCCACGGCGCTTCTTCCGTCCATGGTGCGTGGCGCATCATGCCATCACCGGCCGATCCACTCCACCAGGCTGGTCTCCCCCAGGGCATGACGCTCATGGCGGATGCGGCAGGTGGCCGCATAGGGCAGGTCGAAGGCCAGGATGCGAGAGAGCGGCTGCTCCAGCACCTGGCGCAGCAGGGCGTTGGTCACGAAGAGGTGACAGACCACCAGCAGGTGCCGCCCGGGCGGCTCTTCCAGCAGCCCTTGCCAGGCGCTGCCCACCCGAATATCGAAGGCCGCCGCCGACTCGCCTCCCGGGGGCGAGGTGCGGCTGGGGTCGTGCCACAGGGCGGCCTGGCGGTCATCGCCCTGCTCCAGGGCGCGCACCTCGGCGTGGGTCCTGCCCTCCCAGTCGCCCAGCGCCATCTCGGCGAGATCCGGTTCCACCGTCACCGGGAGGTCGAGCTCCTCGCCCAGCCAGAGGGCAAACTCGCGGCAGCGGGCCAGCGGCGAGGTGACGATGGCGTCCCAGGGGGGCATGCCATCGCTCATCAGGGCGTCGATGGCGGCCTGCATCTGCTGCCAGCCCCGCTCGCTCAGGGGGTGGTCGGTGGTGCCGCGCAGCATCCGGCCCCCCACCGGTTCGCCGTGGCGGATCAGGTCGAGGGTGGTCACCTCGGCATCGGGAAAGCGCATGGTCGTGCTCCTGTTCGGTGGTTCGTGGGATGGCTCAGATAATGGCGTGACGCACCCGGGCGGAGATCCACTCCGAGACCAGCACGGTGGCGAAGATCATCACGAAGATCACGCTGACCTGGTTCCAGGCCAGGCTGTTGATGGCGGCGTTGAGCTGCAGGCCGATGCCGCCGGCGCCCACCAGCCCCAGCACCGTGGACTCGCGGATGTTGATGTCCCAGCGGTAGACGCTGATGCCGGCGAAGGCGGGCATCACCTGGGGCAGGACGCCGTAGTTCATCACCTGCAGGCGGCCGGCGCCGGTGGCGCTGATCGCCTCCACCGGGGTGGGGTGGATCTCCTCGATGGCCTCGTAGAGCAGCTTGCCGACGAAGCCGATGGAGCGCAGGGCGATGGCGATGATCCCCGCCAGCACTCCCGGCCCCAGGATGGTCACCAGCAGCATGGCCCAGATCAGCGAGTTGATGGAGCGCGAGGCGACGATGATCACCAGAGCGGCGCTGCGCACCAGCGGGTGAGGCGTGGTGTTGCGCGCGGCCAGGAAGGCCACCGGAAACGCCATGGCGATGCCCAGCAGGGTGCCCAGGGTCGCGATGTTGAGGGTATCCCACATCGGCTTCCATAGCCGCTGGGCGTAACTCCACTCCGGCGGCAGCATGCGGCTGATCAGGTCGCTGCCCTGACGGCCGGCGTCCTCCACGAACACCCACATGGTGTTGTCGGAGATCACCTTCCAGCACAGCAGGAAGAGACAGGCGCCGGTCAGCCAGCCGAGATACTGCAGCCACTGGGCGCGGGTGGTGCGCAGGCGCCAGATCGGCGTGCCCTGCGTCGTCGTTGAAACGGGCATGATGAGGCTCTCCGAGGCTTACTGGGTCCAGCGCCGCACGTGGCTCGAGCTGTATTCGCACAGCAGCACGATGGCGATGATGATCAGCAGAATGGCCGCCGAGGTATCGTACTCGTAGCGGCTGATCGAGGTGTTGAGGGTGGCGCCGATGCCGCCGGCCCCGACGATGCCGATCACCGCCGACTCGCGGAAGTTGATGTCCAGGCGATACATCGAGAGCCCGATCAGCCGCGGCATCACCTGGGGCTGGATGGCATGGTTCATGGTCTGCCACCAGCTCGCCCCGGTGGCGCGAATCGCCTCCACCTGGCGCCAGTCGAGGTCCTCGATATCCTCGGCCAGCAGCTTGGCCATGAAGCCGATGGTGGCGAAGGCCAGGGTGATCATGCCGGCCAGCGGGCCGAAGCCGAACATCACCACGAAGAGGATGGCGATGATGATCTCCTGGAAGGTGCGCGACACGGTGATGATGCTGCGGCAGAGGTAGTAGATGGGCCAGGGGGCGATGTTGCGCGCCCCGCCCAGGCCCACCGGAATGGCCAGGGCCACGCCAATCACCGTGGAGGTGAGCGTCATGGTCAGGCTCTCGAGGATGCCGTCGATGATGTCGCCGCGGCGGCTGACGAAGTCGGGCTGAGCGAAGGCGGTCAGGAAGTTGAGGCCGCGGCTGGCACCCTCGGCGACCCTTGCCCAGTTGACGTCGATGGTGGAGAGCGCCAGCAGCAGATAGACCAGAGCGCCGAGCGCCAGGCCCCAGCGCAGCTTCGGATCCTGAATCATCGGCTGCCGTCGCCACATGCCCTGTCGGGCCAGTGCCTGACGGCTCATGATGCGCCTCCGCTGGCCAGCGCCAGGCGAGTGGCCGGCTCGGGGGTGTGAGCGCCCGCCTCGTCACCGACCTCCCCCTGGGTATCCCAGTCCTCTTCGCCATAGATAGTGGTGAGGATCTCGGCATTCAGCGCTTCGGGCTTGCCATCGAAGACGATCTCGCCGGCGCGCAGGCCGACGATGCGGTCGGCGAACTGGCGGGCCAGCGCCACATCGTGGATGTTGATGATGGCGCCCAGCTCACGCTCTGCGCACAGCTCACGGATCAGGCGCATGATCTGGCGCGAGGTCTTGGGGTCGAGACTCGCCGTGGGCTCGTCGACCAGCAGCAGCTGCGGGTCCTGGAGCAGGGCCCTGGCGATGCCGACCCGCTGGCGCTGGCCGCCGGAGAGGGCATCGGCGCGCTTGTCGATGGCATGGGGCAGGCCGACCCGCTCCAGCAGACGGAAGGCCTCGGTCACGGCATCGGCGGGATAGCGGCGCAGGAAGCTGCGCCAGAAGCCCACCTGGCCAAGCCGGCCGGAGAGTACGTTCTCCATCACCGTCAGGCGGTCCACCAGAGCATACTCCTGGAAGATCATCGCCATGGCGCGGCGCGCGCGGCGCAGTTCGCGACCGGAGAGCCGAGTCAACTCGGTATCGCCCAGGCGGATGCTGCCGGAGCTCGGCTCCACCAGACGGTTCACGCAGCGGATCAGAGTGCTCTTGCCGGCCCCCGAGGGGCCGATGAGGGCCATGACCTGGCCCCGGGGCAGGGCCAGCTCGATGTCGGTGAGGGCACGGTCCCCGGTGGGGTAGCGCTTGTTGACCTGGGAAAGCGTCAGCATGGTCAGTCTCCCTTCACGCACACGGGCCCGGAGAGCGAGGCCCTCCCGGCCCGTGCTGAGTCAGTGGTACGAGGTGGGGATCAGTTGCAGTCGTAGGTGACGCCGTTGGCCTCGGCGATGGTACGGATTACCGACCAGTGCTCTTCGTAGGTGATGGGCAGGAACTGCGACTCGCCAGAGTTGGCGAACTCGGCCTCGAGCGCCGTGCCCTCCCAGTCGTAGCTGAAGAAGGCTTCCTGGATCGCTTCCTGAAGCTCCGGATGCAGATTGTGGGCGGTGCCGTAGGCGGTGGTGGGGAAGGTCTCGGAGGTGTAGATGATCTCGTAATCCCCCTCCTCGATCACGCCCCGCGCCAGCATGCGATGGCCCACCGAGTTGGCGATGGCGGCGGCCTCATAGTCCTGGTTGATGACGCCGAGGATGGAGTTGTCATGGGAGCCGGAGAAGGCGGTCGCGAAGTCCTCGTCGGCCTCCAGGCCGTACTCGGAGCGCAGCAGCGCCGAGGGAGCGCGGAAGCCGGAGTTGGAGGTGGGCGAAGTGAAGGCGAGCTCGCGGCCGGCCAGGTCTTCCATCTGTTCGATGCCGCTGCCCGGATAGGTGATGATCTCCATCTCGTAGCCGAAGCTATCGTCCTCGGCGGCCATGATGGTGAAGGGGCGGAAGCCGCCGCAGTTCACCGCCACCGGGACGCCGCCGGTGTTGAAGCCGGCCACATGCAGGCGACCGGCACGCAGCGCCTCCTGCTGGGCGGCGTTGGACTGCACCGGGAAGAACTGCACCCGCTTGCCGGTGACCTCCCCCAGGTGATCGAGGAAGTCGGACCAGACATCGGCGTAGACGGCGGGGTCTTCCACCGGGGTGTAGGCGAACACCAGCGTATCGGGGTCGACCCACTGGGACTCGTCGGCGGGAATATCGGCGACCATATCGCCATCGGCGTCGGTATAGCGCGAGGAGAGATCGGCGCTGGCAGCGAGGCTGGCGGTGGCAAAGAGGCCGGCGATGGCGCTGGCCAGAAGAGTGCGCGGAAAGGTGATGGTGGTCATGTCGGCTCCGAAGCGTGATGACGTGAAAAGGATCTGAACGGCGCCTACTCTGGCGGTTGGGCATGACAGCGCCGGGTCGGCCGCATGACGAAGCGATGAAGTGGCGATGACAGAGCGGTGTCACGATGCGAAGGTGCGGTGTCGGGGCGACTAGCCGGCGGTGCCCTGATCAAGGCAGCGCCGATAGAGCGCGACAAGCTCGGCGGCCCGGGCATTCTCGTGCCAGCCGGCGGCAAGGGCCCGGGCTCTCTCACCCAGGGCTCGGCGCAGGTCGTCATCGCTCAGCAGCCGGTTCACCTTGGCGGCAAAATCGCCGGGGTCCTCCTCGGCGATCAGGCAGCCCCCTCCCTCCCTGAGCAGGTCGCGTGTACCCATCACCGCCGTGGAGACCACCGGGGTGCCTAGGGCCATGGCCTCCAGCAGCACCAGGCCCTGGGTCTCGGTGCGCGAGGCGAAGACGAACAGGTCGGCGGCGCGGTAGGCCGCCTGCAGCGGACCGTCGCGGTCGAGATAGCCCAGAAACACCACGGCTTCGGTCAGACCGGCTTCCCTCGCCTGGCGGGCCAGGGCGGCCTGGGCGGGGCCTTCGCCGGTGATGATCAGGCGGGCATCCGGGTGCTCGGCCAGCACTCCGGGTAGCATCTCGATCAGAAAGCCGATGTTCTTCTCGAAGGCGGCGCGTCCTACGTAGAGCAGCAGCCGGGCGTTGCCGGGCAGGTCGTAGCGGGCGCGAAAGTCGCTCTCCTTCGACGGCCTTGTGAAGGTTTCCAGCGCCAGCCCCGTGGGGATCACCTCCATCGGAGTGGTCACCCCGTAGCGGGTCAGCGCCTCCCGCATGGCAGTAGAGGGCACGATCACGCCGCTGAGCTGGTGGCACTGGCGCGCCGAGAAGCGCCGGGCGGCAAGGCGCAGCCAGCGTTCGGGCATCCAGTGCACATAGTGGTGCAGATACTCCTCGAAGAGGGTGTGGTAGGTAGCCACCACCGGAATGCCCAGGCGCCGCCCCAGCCGGATGCCTGCGACATGGGCCACGAAAGGGGTATGCAGGTGGATGAGGTCGAAGCCCGCTTCGTCAAGCTGCGGCCTCAGGTCGAGCAGAGGGCGCAGGCGCATCATGCGATCCTCCGGGTCTCCCGGCACGCCCCGGGAGGCGATACGCAGCACCCCCGGCTCCTCCACTTGACCCACCGGGTAGTCCGGGCAGACCACCACGACCTGGTGCCCCTGTCGCTCCAGGGCGTCACGGAAGCTGGCGACGGAGGTGGAGACCCCGTTGACCCGAGGGAAGTAGACATCCGTGATCATCAGGATCTTCAGCGCCTCATCGCTTGCGTGAGCGCAGGGCAGATGGCGCTGCAGGAGCGCGGCGGAGTGCCTCGCCCGCTCGGCGCGTTCGGCCTGGATCTGGCGGGCCAGGGCGTTGCCCCGGGCCAGCAGGATCAGCTGATCGATTTCCGCTTCGCTGAGCGGCTTGGGCGCGCGTCGAGGCATGCAGGCGGGGCTCTTCCTGGGGCTTTCATTGATGCTGGCGCGTCCTTGTGACGTTTTCATGATCCCCGCTGTGGGTCTGTCTACCCACAGGCCCCCTCTGGCGCGCTATGCTGGAAACAGACGAGCCACCTATCTTTCTGGACCCAAGGAGAGCGCCCATGCTGGATCTGATCTCTCACCCCGCTGAGCATGTTGTCGCCATGAAAGTGGGGGGTGTAGTGACCGGCAGCGAGCTGCAGCACGCCATCGATGCCATCGAGACCGCCAAGCGAGATCATCCGGTGATCAGCCTGGTGGTCGAGGTCGACAACCTGCGTTTCATGACCCTGACCGCTCTGCTCAAGGACGTAGGCTACGGCCTGACTCAGCTCAGCGACCTCGAGCGTTACTATCGCGCCGCCGTGGTCACCGACCAGGCGTGGATCGAGCATATCGCCCATCTGGAAGAGAGGCTATTCAAGGCCGTGGAGATTCGCACCTTCCCCCTGCACGCCCACGCCGACGCCATGGCCTGGGCCGCCGAGCTGCCCACCGGTGCTCATGAGAACCCCGAGGAGGACGGCTACCACGGCGCATGATCCTGCCGCCCGTCTTGCCATTAACAGCGCCAGCCCCGGGCTGGCGTCTTGCCATCCACCATTCGCACAATGGTCAGACAAAGTTTAATGAGCTAGGGTGGTGATATTGCCAGCGGCCAGCAGGGAATGAGGGGGCAGGGCATGAAGAGGGAAAGAAGTGGCAGCGGCAATTATCGACCGATATCGGCCGTTAGCTGCTGTACGTCGTATGGTCGTTTTCTTTATGCAAGCTGACCGCCCTTCAGGAAGCCCTGGAGGAGCGGTTTTCCGTAAAGAAGCCACGCAAACCTTGGCGTGCACAAAAAACGGGCCTTCCCCCTCCCGCTGCGAGGGGCGAGGCTGAGCGTTGGGCCGGTCTCAGGAAGGCATGGGGCAACGATGGTGGGCCACGCTCACGCGAAGCCCAGGAAGACGGCCAGTGCTCTGTTGACGGCGACCATGGTGCTGTCATCGAGGTGGCCGAAGGCCTCTCCCACCCTCTCCCGCTTCACTGTCATGGGCTTGTCCACCATGATCTGGGAGCGTCGCTGCAGTCCATTCTCGGGGGTGGGCTCTACATCGAGGCGGATCAGCGGCGCATCGACCCGGGTGCTGGAGAGCAACAGCACCGTCACACTGCCGGTTCCGGCAAACTGATCCGACTGGATGATGAGGGCAGGGCGTGGTTTTCCGAAGTCACCCGATAGGGCCATGGTCACCAGGTCGCCACGCCTCATGCGTCATGCTCGTCGTCGTCCAGGTCCAGGAGGGCGGCGTCCATGAAGTCCTGCAGGTCCTGATCCCCGGCGTCGGCAGCCGCGACGGCAGCGCACTGGCGGCGGGCCTCTTCGGCGAAGCCGGGTTGGCGAGTGTCTGGTACCCAGATCTGAATCGGGCGCAGGCCGGCCGCGCGCAAGGCGTCACGGTGCCTCTTCACCCGGTTGTTCACGTTGTCGGTTGCTCCCATGGCGAATCCTCCGTCCTGTTTCATGTAACAAGATAGCGTTCCCTCCCGTTACATGCAACGAAGGGTGTCCAGAAAACGAAGGTTTGCTTAACGCAAGCCGTGCTGAGTTGGTAGTTCCGGCTGAATGGCCGCTCCTGGCCGTCAGCCGACGGGCATAGAGCATAGATCTCGGGAGCCAAGACCTCTATTGGGCCTTGGCACCGAGTCTGCTCAACCTGCGAAACCACTCGTTGCGCTTCTGCTCGTTCATCGCCTCCACGCTGCCGATCAGCGTCTCGCGCACCGGCGACAGGCCGACAAAGCCGAGGATATTGCGCTCCAGGGACTTCACGCTGTGCGCCCGGTAGAGGTGACGGTAGATCATTGCCGGTATGCCCATGGTCACCACCACCCGCGCCGAGCGGCCGGTCAGCCCCTTTTTGCCCATCGGGTTGCCCTCCACATACTCGAAGGCGAAACCGGGGCGCAGCACCTGCTCCAGGAAGGCCTTGACCAGGGCCGGCATGTCGCCGAGCCAGAGCGGAAAGAACAGCACCAGGTGCTGGCTCCAGGCGATGGCCTCCTGCGCCGCCGTCAGCGAGGCGGGCAGGGGAGTTGTCTTCCACTCCTTTTGACTCCGCAGCACCGGGAACTCCAGAGTCGCTATCTCGATGACGCGTACCTCATGGCCGCGGGCGAGGGCGCCTTCGCGGTAGCGGTCGGCCAGGGCATGGCAGAGGTGCGCTTCGCTGGCGTCAGGGTGGCCCTGGAGAATCACGATGCGTTGGCTCACGGCTCGGCTCCGGTGGTTGCTGGGTAGCAGGCGTGGGTTCGTGCGCGTCTGGTATGAGCATAGGCGGGTTTCAGCGCGGCGGTGGGTCTGATGCCTCCTTCAACACCTCCTGGATCCACGCCAGCCAGGTCTCGGTCAATCGCCGGCCGAGCCGCAGGGTGTGCCAGGGCGCTCGCTGGGCGGGCGTCAGCGTTTCGGGGGCGCTGAACCACTCTGCCTCGATGGCGGCGTAGGTCTGCATTCGCTGCTCGAGCTGCTCGCTCAGGGCGGTGAGCTCCGCGCGGCGGGCGGGCTCTGGCCAGCGCTCCCAGGCGAAGAACTTGGCAAACAGTGGCTGGCGCACGGGGCTGGCGGCCAGGGGCTCGGCGAGCCAGCCGTCCAGGGCCTGCCGGCCCGCCTCGGTCAGCCGATAGACCTTGCGATCCGGGCGCTCGGCCTGGGGCACCGTCTCGCAGGTCAGCAGGCCGTCGCCACGCATGCGGTCCAGCTCCCGGTAGAGCTGCTGATGGCTGGCCTGCCAGACATGGGCGAGTCCGGCCTTGAAGCGCTGCAGCACGTCATAGCCGGTGCCGGGCTCACGCTGCAGGGTGATGAGTAGAACGGCGCGTAGTGACATGGGTGCCATGGGGTCGTGACATTGATATGCACATGGTTGCATAGTCGGCCGGTGGCGACTAGCCTTATGCAACAAGTTGCATTTATGGCGGTGCCTGCCGATGGCAGGGCCCACCCCTGTCGATCGGAGGTTCCCATGGCGTTCACCCTGCATCTCTACAGCTCCTTCCTGGCCCTGGGGCTCGGTGCCGTCCTGCTGCTCTCCCCCAAGGGCACCAGGCCCCACCGGCTGATGGGCGGCATCTGGGTGCTGGCCATGGCCTTGTCGGCGCTGAGCTCCTTCTGGCTGGGTGGCGGCGTGCTGCCGCTGGTGGGGCACCTGGGTCCCATTCACCTGCTGTCGCTGTGGATGCTGGTGGCACTGAGCGTGGCCATGCACGCCATCCTCAGGGGCAGGGTGGCGCAGCACCGCGCCTGGATGCGCGGCGCCTACCTGGGGCTGCTCGGGGCCTTTATCGGCACCCTGGCCCCGGGGCGCTGGCTCTCCGCTCAGCTGGGGCTCTGGTAGCGCTAGGTATTCACGTCTTTGTCACCTGCGTGGCGCACGCTATGGGCCTTCAGTGAGCTACCGGCACTCAGGAGACCGTCATGCGCCTTGCCCTCTTCGACCTCGACGACACCCTGCTGGACGGGGACTGCAGCGCGCTGTGGAATGACTGGATGGTGGAGCGTGGCTGGATTGCCGATTCCGGGGAGTATCTGGCGCGTACCCAGGCCATGAATATGGCCTACCATGCGGGCCGCCTCCGGCTGGAGCAGTACCTGGCCGTCACTCTCTCGCCCCTGGCGGGACGCCATGCGGAAGAGGTCGCCGCCGAGGTGGAGGCCTTTGTCACCGCGCGCATCGCACCGCGGCTGTTTCCCCAGGGGCGGGCGCTGATCGCGCAGCACCGGCGCGAGGGAGATCGACTGCTGTTGATCTCCGCCTCCTCGCGTCACCTGGTCGCGCCGGTTGCCAGGCAGCTGGACATCGAGCAGGTGATCGCCGTGGAGCCGGAATTGAAGGCCGGGCGCTACACCGGTGCCACCACCGGGGTGCTCTCCTATCGGGGCGGCAAGGTCGTCCGGCTGGAGGCCTGGCTGGCCAAGCGCCACTCCACCGCTACCCACCTGAGCTTCTACTCCGACTCCCAGAACGACCTGCCGCTGCTCAACCGCGTGGATCGCCCCGTAGCGGTCAATCCCGATCCGGTGCTGGCCGAGGTGGCACGGATCGAGGGATGGGAGCGCCTGGAGTGGAAGCGTGAGCTGCGACGCCATGATGTGCCAAGTGCGGAAAGCGCGAATGAGTGACGCCTATTCCGGGCGTGGACGGCTGCCGTCCCGCCGCCCGGCTCACCGGAGAGATCCGATGCACTACCACTCCCCCGAGCGTCTTAAGTGCGCCATCCTCGACTGGGCCGGCACCGTGGTGGACTTTGGCTCCTTCGCTCCCACCCAGATCTTCGTCGAGGCCTTCGCCGAACTGGGCGTCGACATCAGCCTGGAAGAGGCCCGCGGGCCCATGGGCATGGGCAAGTGGGAACACATTCGCACCCTCTGCAACGTCCCGGCCATTGCGGCGCGCTTCGAGACGGCGGTGGGGCATGCCCCCAGTGACGCCGATGTCGATGCGCTGTATGAGCGCTTCATGCCCCTGCAGATCGCCAAGATCGGCGAGCACTCGTCGCCGATTCCCGGGGCGCTCGATGCTATTGCTGCGCTGCGCGAGCTGGGCCTGAAGATCGGCTCCTGCTCCGGCTACCCCGCCGTGGTGATGGAGCAGGTGGTGGCACGGGCCCGGGCCAACGGCTACGTGGCCGATCACGTCGTCGCCACCGACGAGGTGCCCAACGGCCGTCCGCATCCGGCCCAGGCGTTGGCGAATGTCATCGCGCTGGGCATCGATGACGTGGCCGCCTGCGTCAAGGTGGACGACACCGCGCCGGGCATTCTCGAGGGGCGCAGTGCCGGCATGTGGACGGTGGCGCTGACCTGCTCCGGCAACGCCCTGGGGCTCGATTACGCTGAGTATTGCAAGATGGGGGAGGCCGAACTGGCGGAGAGACGAGCGTGCATCGAAGCGCAGTTCGCACCCGCAAGGCCGCACTTCATGATCGACACTATTGCCGAGCTGCCGGCGTTGGTCGCCGAGATCGATGCGCGTCTGGCTCGCGGCGAGCGGCCGTGAGCTCCGCCCCCCCCTGGCGCTGATGCTGCCGGCGCCGGCCAAGCGGGCCGGCACCAGCATCATGCTGGAAGGGTTCTGCCTAGCGGCCCCACAGCAGCTGCGCACATTCCTCTACTTGCCCTCCCTTCCTTGCACGTCAGGCCAGGCATATCAGCCCCAGTTATGACGCATTGTTTGCGATTATGTTTCGATTTAGCTTGCTGGACGGGTAAGTGACTGTTTTGCCACTGCTGGCGCGTGACGCTGGTCGAGTTTCGGGAGGGTTTTCGCCAGATTAATTCACGACAGTGAAATCATCTAGACAAGTTGTCTTCATCTCGCGGGCCTATCATGTCCTATATAAAGCCTTCGCATGGTGCCACTTGATGTGGCAGGAGATCAGGCCAATGCTACGTCTGGATAGTGTCAGCAAGAGCTATGGGAAGTCCCGCGTTATCAGAAATATCAGCTTCGACATCCCGGAGGGGGAGGTGGTCGGTGTGATTGGCCGCTCCGGTGCAGGGAAGTCGACGCTTCTGCGCATGGTGAATCGTCTTACCGATGTGTCGGAGGGGCGGATTGAATTTTCGGGAGAGCCCGTCAGTCGACTCAAGGGAAGGGCTCTCAGACAGTGGCGAGGACAGACTGCCATGATCTTTCAGCAGTTCAATCTCATCCCGCGCCTGGATGTTATCACCAATGTGCTGATGGGAAGAATTGCCCATCACGGAACCCTGACTTCGATGTTCAAGATCTTCAGCCGTGAAGAAAAGGCCCAGGCTATCCATGCCCTTGAACAGCTGGACCTGGCCGATAAGGCCCTTCAGCGCGCGGGCAATCTTTCCGGTGGCCAGCAGCAGAGGGTCGCCATCGCCAGGGCCATGATGCAGTCGCCTCGTATCATGCTTGCCGACGAACCCATCGCTTCCCTTGATCCACGTAGCGCCGCCATGGTGATGGATGCCATCAAGGAGATTAATCACACCAAGGGAATTACGGTGATGTGCAATCTCCATTCGCTGGAGACGGCGCGCCAGTACTGCGATCGCGTCATCGGCATGCTGCACGGTGAGGTGGTGTTCGATGGAAGCCCCACACAGCTGGATCACGCTACTGTCCAGCGAATCTATGGCGTCGGGGATGATGAAAAGGCAGTAAGCGAGACGATTACTTCTGGAGAAATATGGTCTGGCGGCAAGCCGCCAGCTGCTTCAGCCTTCGCGTAACAGTGTCGGATTTTATCCAATATGAAAGGGGGAAGACCATGAACCATACCAGCATCAAGCTTTTCATCGCATCGGCCCTTTTGGCGCCTGTAGCGGTAACGGCCGCCCACGCCGACTGGCGTGACGACTATCCGGTGGTCACCATAGGCGCTACAACGGTAGAAAATCAGGCTGCCACCATCGACCGATTCCAGCCGCTGGCCGACTATTTTGAGGAGCAGCTGGGTGTCGAGATGCAGATTCAGCAGGCCAACGATTATGCAGCGGTTGTCCAGGCGCTGACGGCTGGCCATGTTCACCTGGCGCGTCTCGGCGGCTCGTCCTATGCGGCGGGCTGGATCGACAGCGACGGTGGCGTCGAGCCTCTGGTAGTACCTGCCGAGCTGGATGGTGAGCTGGGCTACCACTCCGTACTGATCGTCCGCGCCGACAGCGAATTCGAGAGCGTCGATGACCTTCAGGGCAGGTCGCTTGCTTGGGCAGACCCCAACTCCACTTCCGGCTATCTGGTGCCCCTGGTTAGCCTGAGAGAGGACGGTATCGAGCCCAATAACTTCTTCGGCAATACCGTCTTCTCGGGTGGCCATGAACAGAGCGTGATCGGCGTACTGAACGGCTCCCTGGATTCGGCCTTTACCTGGACGTCTCGCGGTGACAATACCGGCCAGCTGCGCATGATGATGGATCGCGGCATGCTGGACCGTGATGATATCCGCGTGATCTGGGAGTCGCCACTGATCCCCAATCCGCTGTATGCCGTTCCCAGCGAGCTGCCTGAAGAGATGAAACAGGACATCACAGAGTTCTTCCTCACTCTCCACGAGGAGCGCCCTGACCTGGCCGATGCGGCCGCGTCGGGTCGTACCTCAGGCTTCGTGCCGGCAACTCATGAGATGTACGAGCCGATTCTCGGCGCCGTTCAGGAGTTGCGCGACTCTCGCCCCTGAATTCAAGCAATAAGTGCAGCA
>PUOM01000222.1 GCA_003552795.1 Halomonas sp.
CAGTCCAGCATCGATTTCCGCCTGCGCACCCGCTACCTGGACGAGCAGGCCGAGGACCTGGATGACGCACTCAAGCGCATCGAACGCTACACCGCCGAGGGCAAGGCGGTCTCCATCGGCCTGTGCGCCAATGCCGCCGATGTGTTGCCCGAGCTGGTCAAGCGTTGCGACGCCCGGCGCGGCGTGCGCCCGGATATGGTGACCGACCAGACCAGCGCCCACGACCCGCTGCACGGCTACCTGCCCCAGGGCTGGACCTGGGAGGAGTATGTGGAACGCGGCAAGGCCGAGCCCGAGGCCACCGTCAAGGCCGCCAAGCGGTCCATGGCGGTGCACGTCCAGGCCATGCTCGACTTCCAGAAGATGGGCGTGCCCACCTTCGACTACGGCAACAACATCCGCCAGATGGCCATGGAAGAGGGTGTCGAGAATGCCTTCGACTTCCCCGGCTTCGTCCCGGCCTATATCCGCCCGCTGTTCTGCCAGGGCGTCGGCCCCTTCCGCTGGGCGGCGCTCTCCGGCGACCCGGAAGACATCTACAAGACCGACCAGAAGGTCAAGGAGCTGATCCCGGACGACCCGCACCTGCACAACTGGCTCGACATGGCCCGCGAGCGGATCAGCTTCCAGGGACTGCCGGCACGGATCTGCTGGGTGGGCCTCAAGGATCGCGCCCGCCTCGGCCAGGCCTTCAACGAGATGGTTGCCAGCGGCGAGCTCAAGGCGCCCGTTGTGATCGGTCGCGACCACCTGGACTCCGGCTCGGTGGCCAGCCCCAATCGCGAGACCGAGGCGATGATGGACGGCTCCGATGCGGTCTCCGACTGGCCGCTGCTCAACGCCCTGCTCAACACCGCCGGCGGCGCCACCTGGGTCTCGCTGCACCACGGCGGCGGCGTGGGCATGGGCTACTCCCAGCACGCCGGGGTGGTGATCGTCGCCGACGGCAGCGACGACGCCCACGCCCGCCTGGGCCGGGTGCTGCGCAACGACCCGGGCACCGGGGTGATGCGTCACGCCGACGCCGGCTACGACATCGCCAAGCAGTGCGCCCGCGACAACGGCCTCGACCTGCCGATGCTTGATAAGTGAAGGAGTCCCCAATGCCCCATCTCGAGATTCAGCCCGGCAAGATGACCCTGGCCCAGGCGCGCCGGGTCTTTGAAGCCCCGCTCCAGGTCAGCCTGCCGGCCAGCGCCGACGCCGCCATCCAGCGCAGCGTCGACTGCGTCAACCGCGTCGTCCATGAGAACCGCACCGTCTACGGCATCAACACCGGCTTCGGCCTGCTGGCCCAGACCCGCATCGCCAACGACGAGCTGGAAGACCTGCAGCGCTCCCTGGTGCTGTCGCACTCCACCGGGGTCGGCGAGCCCATGGACGATGCTCTGGTGCGCCTGATCATGGTGCTCAAGGTCAACAGCCTGGCCCGCGGCTTCTCCGGCATCCGTCGCGAGGTGCTCGACGCTCTGGTAGCCCTAATCAACGCCGAGGTCACCCCCCATATTCCCCTCAAGGGCTCGGTGGGCGCCTCCGGCGACCTGGCGCCGCTCGCCCATATGAGCGTGGTGCTGCTCGGTGAGGGCAAGGCCCGCTATCGCGGCGAGTGGCTGCCGGCCCGGGAGGCGCTGAAGGTGGCCGGCCTCGAACCCCTGAACCTCGCCCCCAAGGAGGGCCTGGCGCTGCTCAACGGCACTCAGGTCTCCACCGCCTATGCCCTGCGGGGCCTCTTCGAGGCCGAGGATCTCTATGCCGCCGCCACGGTGTGCGGGTCGCTGACCGTGGAGGCCACACTGGGCTCGCGCTCGCCCTTCGACGCGCGGATTCACGAGGTGCGCGGCCAGCGCGGCCAGATCGATGCCGCCGCCGCCTACCGCCACCTGCTGGGGGAACGCAGCGCCATCGGCGACTCCCACGCCCAGTGCGACCGGGTACAGGACCCCTACTCGCTGCGCTGCCAGCCCCAGGTGATGGGCGCCGCCCTGACCCAGCTGCGCCAGGCCGCCGAGGTGCTGGCGGTGGAAGTCAATGCGGTCTCCGACAATCCGCTCGTCTTCGTGGACGGCGACGACATCATCTCCGGCGGCAACTTCCACGCCGAGCCGGTCGCCATGGCGGCGGACAACATCGCCCTGGCCATCGCCGAGATCGGCTCCCTCGCCGAGCGGCGCATCTCGCTGATGATGGACAAGCACATGTCGCAGCTGCCGCCCTTCCTGGTGGAGAAAGGCGGGGTCAACTCGGGCTTCATGATCGCTCAGGTCACGGCGGCGGCGCTGGCCAGCGAGAACAAGGCGCTCTCGCACCCGCACAGCGTCGACAGCCTGCCCACCTCGGCCAACCAGGAGGACCATGTCTCCATGGCCCCGGCCGCCGGCAAGCGCCTGTGGGAGATGGCCGCCAATGTGCGCGGCATCGTCGCCATCGAATGGCTGGCCGCCTGCCAGGGACTGGATCTGCGTACCGATGACAACGGCCAGCGCCTCACCACCTCCGAGTCCCTGGAAGGGGGCCGCGCCACCCTGCGCGAGCGGGTCGGCCACTACGACAAGGACCGCTTCTTCGCCCCGGACATCGAGGCCGCCAGCGAGCTGCTCGCCGAGCGCATCCTGAGTCCACTGATGCCCGAGGGGCTGCTGCCCAGCCAGCGCTGAGGCTCGCCGCGCCCTGTGGTGCTCTGCCGCGGGGCATTCTGCGCTCTCCCGCGACGATGGATACCGACGGTCCGGCTCCACCGCCGGCGGTGCTCAGGTGGTAAGCTTTGGCCCTGAAAGGGGCTTGTGGTGATCAACAGGGAGAGACATGTCAAAGATGCTGGCGGCGACCGACAGGGCGGCCATGATTGAACTCGCGGCGGAACATGCCTACAACGCCGTGCTGATCACCGACGCCGATATGGCGGGGGGCGGCCCCTTCATCATCTACTGCAATCCCGCCTTCTGTCGGATGACCGGCTACGAGCGCGACGAGCTGCTGGGGCAGTCACCGCGGATGCTGCAGGGGCCGGATACCAGTCCCGAGCAGATCGCCTCGCTGCGCGAGGCGCTGAGACAGGGCGAGTTCTGGGAGGGCAGCACCACCAACTATCGCAAGAGCGGTGAGCCCTACGTGGTGAACTGGAATATCTCACCCGTGCTGGGGCGGGACGGTGCCGCCACTCACTTTGTATCCGTACAGCAGGATATCACCTGCCAAATCCGCGCCGAGGCTGAACGGGACCTGCTGAGCCAGGCCCTCAACCAGGCCCATGATCCGATCCTGGTGACCGATCGCGAGGCCCGCATCGTGTTCGTCAATGCTGCCTTCGAGAGGCTGACCGGCTATCGCGCGAAAGAGGTGCTGGGCAGCACGCCGGCGCTGCTGGGGTCCGGAGAGCAGAGCGCCGACTTCTACCGCGAGATGTGGGAGACCCTGCTCGGGCGGGAGCCGTTTCGGGCGCGCTTCCTCAACCGTCGCAAGGACGGCAGCTGCTACTACGTCGAGCAGAGCATCGCGCCGGTGCTGGATGCCCGGGGACGGCTCACCCACTTCGTCAGCACATCCTGGCAGGTCGATGACCTGGTCGAGCGGGAACGGGTGCTGCATGCCATGGCGTCCCAGGACAAGCTGACGGGGTTGCTGACGCGACGCGCGGGCGATGAGGTGCTGCAGAGTGCCTTCCATGACCACCTCTCCGACGGGCGGCCGCTGAGCGTCGTCATCTGCGATATCGATCATTTCAAGGGCGTCAACGACCGCTTTGGCCACCTCGTCGGTGATCGAGTCATTCAGCAGGTAGCGCGTGCGATCGCTCGGCAGGTGCGCGCCAGCGACTCGACCATCCGCTGGGGCGGCGAGGAGTTCATGGTGGTGATCCACGCTGACATGGGGGTGGCGAAGGAGCTGGCCGAGCGACTTCGCAAGGCCGTCGAACGGCTGCAGGACGAGGAAGTGGGTGCCGTGTCGCTGTCGCTGGGAGTGGCCGAAGTGCTGCCCAGAGAGTCCATCGAACAGCTCCTGGGGCGCGCCGATGGCGCCCTCTATCGTGCCAAGCGCAACGGCCGCAACTGCACCATGGAGGCCTCTGGCCACTGAGCGCTACGGCTGCCGGCTAGCGCATCGTCGTCTTGTCGCCCTGTTCATCGTTTTGTTGATGTATAAGTATTGTATCGCTATGCTTCGCTCAATTCTCCCGATGCGAGGCGGTTCATGCCCTCCCTGTTTCAGCGACTCACCGTTGCTCTCTCCCCCACGCCCGCGGCGGCTCCCGATGCTGCCCAGGCGAGCGCCTTCCAGGCGCTCTTCGACGCGGTCCCGACGGCCATGCTGCAGCTGGACGGGCAGGGCCGCCTTATCGGTACCAACCCGGCGGCGCGGCGCTGCTGGGGGGGCGAGGCCCTCCGTCACGGCGACAGTCGTGCGCTCTTCCCCGAGCTGGCATTCGATCGTCTCGAGTGTGAGCAGCCGCTCGAAACCGTGGATGCCCAGGGGAACCCCTTTCTGGCAGGGGTGACGCTCGGGCGTTACGGCGAGGGCTATCTGGCCACCGTGCGTCCCATTGAACCTCCGCCAGCGAGTCATGCCGAGCAGGCCCTCGAGCAGGCCCTGGATGGCGTGGTGACCATCGATGCCGAGAACCGCATCGTCTTCTTCAACGATGCCGCCGAGCGGCTCTGGGGCTACCGGCGCGAGGAGGTGCTGGGGCACAACGTCAAGATGCTGGTGCCGGAGGAGCACCGCGGGCACCACGACGGCTTCATCGACCGACACCGCCGCACCCGGCAGAACCGCATCGTCGGCAGCAGCCGAGATGTGGAGATGCGCCGCCGCAGCGGCGAGGCGGTCTGGGTCAATCTCTCGCTTTCGGAGGTCATGGTCGATGGAGAGCTCTGCTACACCGCCTTCGCCAAGGACATCACCGCCCAGCGCCAGCTCCAGGAGCGCCTCAACCAGACGCTGGAGCAGGCCCTGGACGCCGTCGTCAGCATCGATAACCGGAACTGCGTGACCTTCTTCAACGGTGCGGCGGAGAAACTGTGGGGCTACGATCGCGAGGAGGTGCTGGGCCAGAACGTCAAGATGCTGGTGCCGGAGGCGATCCGGGCGCATCACGACGGCTATGTAGAGGCCAATCGCGACGGCGGTGACAACAAGCTTGTCGGCATCGTCACGGAAGTGCCCATACCCCGCAAGGATGGTGAAACCTGCTGGGGCAGCGTCACCCTCTCCAAGGTCAAGCTGGGTGAAGAGACCCACTACACCGCCTTCTTCCGCGACGTTACCGCCGACGTCACGCTGCGCCGCGAGATGGACGAGAAGATGAGCAAGGTCGACGAGGCCAGCCAGCAGATCAGTGCGCTGGTGGCCTCCATCGAAGGAATCGCCAGTCAGACCAACCTGCTGTCGCTGAATGCCGCCATTGAAGCGGCCAGGGCAGGAGAGGCCGGCCGCGGGTTCGCCGTGGTCGCCCAGGAGGTGCGCCGGCTGGCCGAGAGCTCCTCCAGTGCGGCCCGCGAGGTCACCAGCAGCGTCGACCTGACCCGCAGCCTGCTCGGTGAGCTAAAGGAGACGCTTCAGCATCTGGCGGAGAAGAAGTAGCCCGCCGCGGCGGCGTCAACGCCACAAGCGTTGATCGCTGACGTCTTCCTTTCTCGTCTACGTTATGGGAGAAACCCGACAAGGGCATGCGCCCATCAAACGCTTGAACGAGGAACAACAAGATGTTCAGGAAGACACTGCTCGTTTCCGCCGTGGCAGCCTCCATGGTTGCCTCCGCCGCCCACGCCGAGACCCTGCGCTGGACCCGCTCCGCCGACAGCCTGACCATGGACCCC
Organism: Halomonas sp.; assembly: GCA_003552795.1. Taxonomy (GTDB): domain Bacteria; phylum Pseudomonadota; class Gammaproteobacteria; order Pseudomonadales; family Halomonadaceae; genus Halomonas. The sequence continues at coordinate 5,814 of PUOM01000222.1, forward strand.
CACTCCCAGAACGAGGGGCCGACCCACTCGGTCAACCACCAGATCTTCGACACCCTGATCTACCAGGACATGGATGTGGAGTACCAGCCGGGCCTGGCCACCGACTGGTATGTCCATGAGGACGATCCGCGCATCTGGGTCTTCGAGATCCGCGAGGGGGTGACCTTCCACGAGGGGCAGGCGCTGACCGCCGACGACGTGGTCTTCTCGCTCGATCGGGCGCGGCACGAGAACGCCGACATGCGCGGGCTGCTCACTTCCATCAAGGAAGTGCGTGCCGAGGACGACTTTACGGTGCACGTGGAGACCCACGACCCCAATCCGCTGCTGCCCAACAACCTCACCAACCTCTTCATCATGAGCCGCGAATGGGCCGAGGAGCACGGCGTCGAGGAGCCCCAGAACTACGCCGCCGGCGAAGAGACCCATGCGGTGCGCAACGCCAACGGCACCGGCCCGTTCCGGGTCGTGAGCCGTGAGCCGGACGTGCGCACCGTCTTCGAGCGCAATGACGATTTCTGGGGCATCGACCTCTACCCCATGGAGATCTCCGAGCTGATCTTCACCCCCATCGAGTCGGCGGCCACCCGCGTGGCGGCGCTGCTCTCCGGCGAGGTGGACTTCCTGCAGGAGACGCCGGTCCAGGACATCGAGCGCCTGGCCAACGCGCCGGGCATCAAGAACGAGCAGGGCGCGGAGAACCGCACCATCTTCCTGGGCATGGATCTGGCCTCCGCGGAGCTGCGCACCGCCGATACCGACGACAATCCCTTCGCCGACCGTCGCGTGCGCGAGGCGATCAACCTCGCCGTGGACGCCACCACCATCCAGGCCTCGGTCATGCGCGGCAACTCCGAGCCCGCCGGGATGATTGCCCCGCCCTTCGTCAACGGTTACTCCGCCGAGCTCGACGAGGTCATCCCCACGGATACGGATCGTGCCAACGAGCTGATGGCCGAGGCCGGCTACGGCGACGGCTTCCGCGTCACCCTGCAGTGTCCCAACGACCGCTATGTCAATGACGAGCAGATCTGTCAGGCGGTGGTCAGCATGCTGGCACGCATCGGTATCACCGTGGACCTGGTGGCCCAGACCCGCTCGCTGCACTTCGCCGAGCTGGCCCGGGAGGAGTACGATTTCTACATGCTCGGCTGGGGCGTGCCGACCATGGACTCCGAGTACGTCTTCAACTACCTCTACCACACCAAGGAGGGCGATCGCGGCAGCTGGAACTTCACCGGCTACTCCGACGAGCGGGTCGACGAGCTGACCGTGGCCATGGGGCAGGAGATCGACGAAGAGGCCCGCAACGAGATGATCAGCGAGGCCTGGCAGATCGTGCACGACGAGATCGTCTATATCCCCATCCACCACCAGATGCTCACCTGGTCGATGCGCGACGATATCGATTTTCAGGTCCAGAGCGAGAACGATCCCCACTTCAAGTACCTGAAGTTCAACCGCTGATTCGTGGGTAACGCTCCCGCCCCCCGGCCGCCACAAGCGCCCGGGGGGCCCAACGCTATGGTAATCCCATGCTCGCTTTCCTGATCCAGCGCGTGCTGCAGGCCATCTTCGTGATGTTCGTGGTCGCGCTTATCGCCTTCTCGCTGTTCCACTACGTCGGCGACCCGGTGCTCAACATGCTCGGCCAGGAGGCCACCGAGGCCGACCGCGCCGCGCTGCGCGCCCAGCTGGGCCTCGATCAGCCGGTGGTGGTGCAGTTCTGGCAGTTCATCGTCAATGCCGCCCAGTTCGAGTTCGGCATCTCCTACCGCTCGGCGCGGCCGGTCACCGACATGATCGTCGAACGCCTGCCGGCGACCCTGGAGCTGGCCATCATCTCGGCGATCTTCGCCGTGGTCATGGGCATCGTGCTCGGCATCTACACGGCCATCCAGCGCGGCAGCTGGCTGTCGAAGCTCATCATGACCGTCTCGCTGATCGGCGTCTCGCTGCCCACCTTCCTGATCGGCATCCTGCTTATCTATCTCTTCGCCGTGCAGCTGGGCTGGCTGCCCGCCTTCGGTCGCGGCCAGACGGTGCGCCTGGGCGACTGGTGGACCACCGGGCTGCTCACCGCCAGCGGCCTGCGCTCGCTGATCCTGCCGGCGATCACCCTGGGCCTCTTCCAGCTGACCCTGATCATGCGCCTGGTGCGCGCCGAGATGCTCGAGGTGCTGCGTACCGACTACATCAAGTTCGCCCGGGCCCGGGGGCTGTCGAGGCGGGTGGTCAATTTGCGCCACGCGCTGAAGAACACCATGATTCCGGTGATCACCATCATCGGTCTGCAGCTGGGCACCATCATCGCCTTCGCCATCATCACCGAGACGGTGTTCCAGTGGCCCGGGGTGGGAGCGCTGTTCATCACCGCTGTGCGCTTCGTCGACATTCCGGTGATGGCCGCCTACCTGATGATGATTGCGCTGGTGTTCGTGATCATCAACCTGATCGTCGATCTGCTCTACTACGCCGTCGACCCGCGCCTGCGCGTGCAGGGAGGTGGCAAATGAGCCAGGAGATCAAGTCCGCCGAGACGGCGCCGGTGGCGCCCAGGCCTCCCGGCAGGCTGCGCACCTTTCTGGATAGCGATATCGTCTACTCATGGAAGCGCCAGCCGGTGGTGATACTGGCAACGCTGGTCACCCTGGTGATGTTCATCGGGGCCCTGTTCGCCCCCTGGATCGCGCCGCAGAACCCCTTCGATCCGCGCCAGCTGGAGCTGATCGACGCCTTCAGCGCACCGCTGACCACCTCGGACTTCACCGGCAACTTCTACCTGCTGGGCAGCGACAGCCAGGGTCGGGACGTCTTCTCGGCGATCCTCTACGGCTCGCGCATCTCCCTGCTGGTGGGCTTCGCCGCGGTGCTCTTCGCCCTGACCCTGGGCACCGCCCTGGGCCTGCTGGCGGGTTTCCGCGGCGGCTGGCGCGACGCCCTGATCATGCGCATCGCCGACGTCCAGCTCACCTTCCCGTCGATTCTTCTGGCGCTGCTGATCTTCGGTGTGGTTCGCGGCTTCCTGCCGCGCTCCATGCACGCCGAGGTGGCGATCATCGTGCTGATCGTGGCCATCGGCCTCTCCGACTGGGTGCAGTACGCCCGGGCGGTGCGCGGGGCGACCATGGTGGAGA
>PUOM01000297.1 GCA_003552795.1 Halomonas sp.
ACTCCACCACGCTGTCCTCGTCCCAGGGCAGGATCGAGCGCAGATCGATCACCTCGCAGGAGATGCCCTCCTTCTCCGCCAGCTCCACGGCGCGGTCGATCACCTCCATCTGCGCGCCCCAGCCGAGCACGGTGACGTCGCTGCCCTCCCGGGTCACCTCCGCCTCGCCGATGGGCAGCTGGTAATCCTCCTCGGGCACCTCGCCGGTGGAGGCGCGATAGAGGCGCTTGGGCTCGAAGAAGAGCACCGGGTCCGGATCGCGGATGGCCGCCAGCAGCAGTCCCTTGGCCTGATAGGGGTTGCGCGGCACCAGGATCTTGAGGCCCGGCGTATGCGCGAAGTAGGCCTCCGGCGACTGGGAGTGATAGAGCCCCCCGGAGATGCCGCCGCCGTAGGGGGCGCGAATGGTCAGGCCGCCGACGTTGAACAGATCGCCGGAGCGATAGCGAAACTTGGCGGTCTCGTTGACGATCTGGTCGAAGGCCGGAAAGATGTAGTCGGCGAACTGGATCTCCGCCACCGGCACCGACCCCTGGGCGGCCAGGCCGTTGGCGAAGCCGATGATGCCCTGCTCCACCAGCGGCGTGTTGAAGCAGCGCGTCTTTCCGTACTTCTCCTGCAGGTGGCTGGTGGCGCGGAAGACCCCGCCAAAGACGCCAACGTCCTCCCCGAAGCAGAGCACCTTGTCATCCTCGGCCATGGCGATGTCCAGGGCGTTGTTGATGGCCTGCAGCATGTTCATCTTGGGCATCTCACTCCCCTCCCTGGCTTGCGTCGTCGCGGGGCTTGACATCCGGGTCCAGGGAGCGGGCTCCCCTGGGGTAGGCGTCAGGATACTGCCGGATGTGGGTCTTGAGGCGGTCGAGCTGGCGCTGCAGCGCCGGGGTAACATCGGCGTAGACGTCGCTGACCAGGCTGTCGAGGGGCGGCGGCGGACGCTTCTCGGCGCGCTTCATGGTCTCCAGCACCTCGCGGCGCAGCGACTCCTGGAGGGCCTTCTCCTCGTCGTCGTCCCACCACGCCCGGGCCATCAGCCAGTTCTGCATGCGCAGGATGGGATCCTTGTCACGCCACGCCTCCTCCTCTTTCTTGGAGCGGTAGCCGGAGGGATCATCCGAGGAGGAGTGGGCCGCCAGACGATAGGTCATGGCCTCGATCAGCACCGGCTTGTTCTCCTCCACGGCGATACGCCGCGCCTTGCGGGTCGCCGCCAGCACCGCCAGCACGTCGTTGCCGTCGACGCGGATCACGTGCATGCGATAGCCGAAGGCTCTTGGCGCCACGCCGTCGGCGGCGAACTGCTCGATGGAGGGGGTCGAGATCGCATAGCCGTTGTTGCGGCAGAAGAAGATCACCGGCACCTCGTGCACCGCCGCCATGTTGAGCGCGGCGTGGAAGTCGCCCTCGGAGGCGGCCCCCTCGCCGAAGAAGACGATGGTGCAGTGGCCGTCGCCGGCCAGCTTCTGACCGTAGGCGTAGCCGGTGGCCTGGGGAATCTGGGTGGCCAGCGGCGACGAGATGGTCATGTAGTGCAGCTTGCGCGAGCCGTAGTGGATCGGCATCTGCCGCCCCTTGCCGTAGTCGAGCTCGTTGCCGAACAGCTGGTTCATGAACTCGTCATAGCTGAAGCCGCGATACACCAGGGCGCCCTGCTCGCGGTACTGGGACATGATCATGTCGGCGTCGTCCAGCGCCGCCGTCGCGCCGATCACCGCGGCCTCCTCGCCGGTGCACTGCATGTAGAAGGAAAGCCGCCCCTGGCGCTGGGCGGCCATCATCCGCTCGTCCATCACCCGGGTCGCCACCATGGTGCGATAGACCCTCAGCGCCTGCTCGCGATCGAGCGCTGGCGCCTCGGCCCCCTCATGCAGGGTGCCGTCCTGCTTGAGCAGCCGGAAGGTGGGAATGGAAAACTCGTCGCCGCGAAGGAAATCGGGCGTATGGCTATCTGTTGTCGTTGTCATCTCGGTGTCCTCTACCCCTTTTGAGGGCAGTGTTGTTGCTCGCCTCGACCTTTGCCAGCGGGATTGCCGCCGGCGGGTCAACGCAACCCGAGATGACGTTAACGTAAAATGCCGATGCGTGCACCCATCGCGCTATATTCAACCTGGAGAGCAGTCGATTTCACTGGACCGAACCGTCGGCGGCCGCCAGGGTCAATGTCTGGCGGACCCGGCTTCGGGTCGTCAACGGGAACACTCGCCATGCGCTACCTGCTTTCCGGCCTTTTCACCGCCGGCCTTGTGCTGCTGACCTCACCCGCCCAGGCGTCGGCGCCCGACGCTGATGCCGAAACGCTGCTCGACCACGACCTGCGGCGCCTGCACTCGAGCGAAGTCGTCAACCTCGAGGAGCAGCTGGGCGGCGCGCCGCTGCTGCTGGTCAACACCGCCAGCCGCTGCGGCTTCACCCGCCAGTTCGAGGGGCTGGAGGCGCTGCATCAGCGCTATGCGCCGCGCGGCCTGAGAGTCGCCGGCTTCTCCTCCAACGACTTCAACCAGGAGATCGATGAGGAGGGTGCCGCCGAGGTCTGCTTCGTCAACTTCGGGGTGACCTTCGACATGTTCGCGCCGATTGCAGTCAGCGGCGAGGATGCCCATCCGCTGTTCGCCGAGCTGGCCCGACAGAGCGAGGCGCCGCGCTGGAACTTCACCAAGTATCTGGTGGACGAGAGCGGCCGCGTGGTGGCCCATTTCGGCTCCAGCGTGCGCCCCGAGTCGCGCCGCCTGCGCGGCGCCATCGAGACGCTGCTTGACGGCAGTTAGCGTTGAGCTCAGGCCCTACGCGCGTCAAGCAGCCGCTGGCAGCGCTCGAAGGCGCTGTCCACGGTGAGCGCCAGCAGGCCGATGAGCGCCGCCCCCTGCAGCACATAGGCGGTGTTGCCGTTGACGATGCCCGAGATGATCGGGGCGCCGAGGTTGCTGGCGCCCACCGTGGCGCCGAGGGCGGCCGTGGCAATACTGATGGTCACCGAGGTGCGAATGCCGGCCAGGATCACCGGCGCGGCCAGCGGCAGCTCCACCTGGCGGAGAATCTGCCCGGGCCCCATGCCCATGCCGCGCGCCGCCTCGTGCACGGCGGGGTCGAGCCCCTCGAGCCCGGCCAGGGTGTTGCGCACGATGGGCAGCAGGCCGTAGAGCAGCAGCGCCACGATGATCGGCCAGGTGCCGAAACCCAGCACCGGCACCGCCAGGGCCAGCACCGCCACCGGCGGAAAGGTCTGCCCCATGGAGGCGAACTGGGCGACCAGCGGCAGGAAGTCACGCCCCGCCGGGCGCGTGACCAGAATGGCGGCGGCCACCCCCAGCAGCACGGCCAGCAGCGACGCTGCCGCCACCACCAGCAGGTGGCGGCCCAGCAGCACCAGGAAGTCGGCATGGGGGTAGATGACCTGGCGGGTATCGGGCTGCAGCCAGCGGAACAGCGGCTCCAGCCAGGCCATGCCGGCGGCCAGCAGCACCAGGCAGGCGAGCCAGATCAGCGGCACTCGCCAGATCTCGAGCCGGGTGGCCCTGTGCCTGCCCTGCAGCGATTCACTCTTCACGGCGGTTCTCCACCAGGCGCCGCAGGGAGAGCTCGCCCACCGCCATATCCTGGTCATCGACCACGGCCAGGCGATCGGCGTGCTCCCGGAACATCACCGCCAGCGCCTGACGCAGGGTGGCATCGCGATGCACGCGCGCCTGGGGCAGCAGACGCGGCGACAACGGCAGCATGCGCTCTGCGACGCGAATGATGGCGGTCTCCTTGAGGCCGCGATCGTCGCCGCCGAGCAGCGACGCCACGAACTCGTCGGCCGGCTCCCGAAGCAGCTCGAGGGGCGTGCCCTGCTGCACGATGCGTCCGGCGCGCATCACCACCAGGCGGTCGGCCAGCGCCAGCGCCTCGTCCATGTCATGGGTCACGAAGACGATGGTCTTGTTCAGGCGAGACTGCAGCTGGCGCAGCTCGGCCTGCAGGGTCTCGCGGGTGATGGGGTCCAGGGCCCCGAAGGGCTCGTCCATCAGCAGGATATCGGGGTCTGCCGCCAGCGCCCGGGCCACGCCGACCCGCTGGGCCTGTCCGCCGGAGAGCTGGTGGGGGTACTTCCCTGCGAACTGCTCGCGCGACAGGCCCAGCAGGGTCATCAGCTCCTCGACGCGCGCCTCGACGCGCGGCTTCGGCCACTTCAGCAGACGCGGCACCAGGCCGATGTTGCGGGCCACCGTCCAGTGGGGGAAGAGCCCAGTGCTCTGGATCGCGTAGCCGATGCGCCGGCGCAGCACCTGCTCATCGAATTCGCGCACCGGCCGCCCATCGATGAGGATGCGTCCGTCATCATGCTCGATAAGGCGGTTGATCATGCGCAGGGTCGTCGACTTGCCGCAGCCGGAGGTCCCCACCAGGGCACACAGCTCACCGGGCGCGACCCGCAGCGATATGGCGTCTACCGCGGTTTCCGTGCCGAAGCGCTTGGTCACGTCGCGAAGCTCGATCATGCGGGGGCTCCTGCCGCCATGCGGGGGTCCAGGCGTCGCGTCAGCGCGCCCAGCAGCGAGTCAACGGCCAGCGCCATGGCCAGGATCGGCAGCGCGCCCAGCAGCACCAGATCCATGGCGGCCTGGCCCAGGCCCTGGAAGATGAAGGTACCCAGACCACCGGCTCCGATCAGGGCAGCCACCGCCGCCAGCCCGATGGCCTGGACCGTGGTGATGCGCACCCCCTCCAGCACCACCGGCAGCGCCAGGGGCAGGCGCACCTGCAGGAAGACCTGGCGACGGCTCATGCCCATCCCGCGCGCCGCTTCCAGCACCCCGGCCTCCACCCCGGAAAGCCCCACGAAGGTGTTGCGCACCATGGGCAGGAGGCTGTAGCCGAGCAGCGCCAGGAAGGCCGGCGCCCAGCCGATACCGCGAACGCCCAGAGCGTTGACCCAGCCCACATTGGCCGCCAGCCACGCCAGCGGCGCCAGCAGCAGGCCGAACAGGGCCAGGCTGGGAATGGTCTGCAGGAAGTTGAGGAGCGTGAAGGCGCCTCGCTCGATAGCCGAGTGGCGGCGCATGGCCAGGGCGATCAGCGCACCGACCACCAGGCTGGCGCCCACGGCGGCACCCACCAGCAGCAGATGGTAGACCAGAGCGCCGGCGAACTGGTCGCTGCGCCCCTGGTACTCCCGCATGAGGGCCAGCGGCTCCAGCCAGGGGGAAGCCAGCCACCAGGCGCTCACCACGGCCGCCACCAGCAGCCAACCCGCCGACAGGCCCAGGGCGAGGCGCGTGCGCAGCTCGATCACCATCAGCGAGAGGCAGAAGAGCAGCAGCCAGAAGCCGGCCCCCAGCCCCAGGCGAGCCTGGGGCAGCGACGGATCGACGCTGCTGGTGGCCGCCAGGGCCAGCCAGGCCGGGAGCGCCATCAGCAGCAGCGTGGCCAGCGCCAGGGCCAGCCAGAGCCGGCGCCGGGCAGGCCGCCAGGTCAGCGCCGCCAGGCCGGCCAGCGCCAGCACCAGCGCCAGGGCAGCCGGCCAGCCGGCTGCCTCATGGGCCCTGAGCGGCGATCCGGGCACGATCCGGTTGGGGGCCACACTCACCGTGGCCAGCAGCCACCAACCGAGACCGGCCACCAGGACCAGCAGCCCGATCACTCGGTTAGGCGGCGGCGCTTCCCTGCGCATCACGGCTTACTCCTCCAGGTCGGCGAGATAGTCGGCGGCGACCTGGCGAGGATCGAGTCCGTTCACCGCCACGTCGCCGTTGAGACGTTGCAGGGTCTCGAGATCCAGCGTCTCGAACAGCGGCGCCAGCAGCGACTCGATCTCCGGATGCCGCTCGAGCACCTCCTCCCTCACCACCGGGGCCGGCTGGTAGACCGGCTGCACCCCCAGGGTGTCTTCCAGCACCACCAGATCCAGGGCGTTCAGCCCCCCGTCGGTGCCGTAGGTCATGGCGGCGTTGACGCCGCTGGTCTGCTGCGCCGCGGCGCGCATGGTGGAGGCGGTATTGCCCCCGGAGAGCACCAGCAGCTGATCCTCGGAGAGCGTGAAACCGTAGGCCGCCTGGAAGGCCGGCAGTGCCTGCTCGGACTCCACGAACTCGGCGCTGGCGGCAAACTTGAAGCTGCCCCCCTCGTCCAGCCAGGCCGCCAGGTCCTCCAGGGTCGCCAGGCCCTGCTCCCGGGCCAGATCACCGCGCACGCTCATCGCCCAGGTGTTGTTGGCCGAGGCCGGCGTCAGCCACACCAGGTCATTCTCCGCATCGCGATCGCGAACCGTGGCATAGGCCGCCTCGTCATCGTGCCAGACGTCGCTGTCGGTCATGTCGAAGAAGAAGGCGCCGTTGCCGGTGTACTCCGGATAGAGGTCGATCTCGCCGGCCAGCAGCGCCTCGCGCACGATACTGGTGCCGCCCAGCTGCAGGCGATCCTGCACCTCGATACCGCCGCTCTCCAGGCGCTGGAGGATCAGCTGGCCGAGCACCGAGCCCTCGGTATCGATCTTGGAGGAGACCACCACGGGGCTGTCGGCATGGGCAAGGGAGAGACTCAGCAGGGCGCCGGTCGCAATGACAAGGCCGCGCGACATGAAGCTAGGCATGGGGAGTTACCACCCGGAGGACGTGAATGTATGCTGCAGTATAGGGAAATCGCATCTTGCCTGTCAGACACTTGCCGCCAACGATAAGGATTCTGGCCCATGCCGGCGCCCGCTCTGCCGCTGCTCGACCGCTGCCACCACCCGCTGGTGCGCGATCTCGCCTGGCTGCTGCAGGCGCCCGACCTGCTGGCCATGCCCTGGCCGGGGCGTCCCGATCGACACACGCTGGGACTCGCCGAGGATGCGCGGCTGGCGAGCTGGCTGGATGACCTGGAAGCCGACCCGAGCTCTCTGGAAACCTGCGTCGGCGATGCCCTCGTCGGACGCATGGGGCTCTATCACGAGCGACTCTGGCAGTTCCTGCTGGCCCACGCCCCCGGCACCGAGCTGCTCGCCCACAACCTGCGCATCCACCGCGGCAAGCAGACGCTGGGCGAGCTGGATCTGCTCTACCGGCGCCGTGGCGACTCGACGCCGATCCATCTCGAGGTGGCCATCAAGTTCTACCTGGGGCTGACGGAGGGACCCGGCGCGGACGACGACCAGGCCCGCTGGATCGGCCCCGGCGGCGCCGACAGCCTGGCGGGCAAGCGTGAACACCTGCATTGGCACCAGCTGCGGCTGAGCGAGCTGCCGGAAACTCGGGAGGCCCTCTGCGAACGGCTGGGCATCGATGCCACGGGAGCCGGCCGACCCCTGAACGTCTCGCGCCAGCTGGCCATTCCCGGCGTGCTCTTCGCCCCCTGGCGCCGACCTCTGCCGGCGCCCCGCGAGGCGCAGCCCGACCATCTGCGCGGCACCTGGCTTCACTGGCGCGAGTGGCGCCGCTACCGCCACGGCCTGGCCGCCGGAAGCCGCGGTACCCGACTCGCCAAGCCCCACTGGCTGGCCCTGCCGCGTCACGAGCAGCTGCTGACGCTGACCGAACTCGACGCCTGGCTTAGCGAGCACTTTCGCACCCCGGCATCGCCGGTGCAGCTCGCCCTCTGGCAGCCCGGCATCGGCTGGCAACGGCTCTTTGTAGTGGCAGACGACTGGCCGCGGCAGATACCGCTGCCCCCTATGGCTCGTCGACATGAATGACGACCTCCACTCGACGATTGCGCGCGCGCCCCGCCTCGGAGTCGTTGTCGGCGATGGGCTGGGTATCGGCAAACCCGACCGCCTGCAGGCGGTCGGAGTCGACGCCGGCCGCCTCCAGCGCATGCAGGATAGCGATGGCTCGGGCGCTGGAGAGGGCCCAGTTGGACGGGTACTCCGGCGTGCTGATCGGTCGATCGTCCGAGTGCCCCTCCACGGACACCACGCCGTCATGGCGCTGGATGGTATCGACCAGCCCCGACACCACGTCGCTGCCCGACGCCGTCAGCGCGGCGTCGGCACTGGGGAACAGCAGCTCCTCCTCGACCCTCAGGCGAATGCCCTGGGGAACCCGGGAAACCGCCACCCCCTCCAGATCAGGCAGGTCCAGCAGCGCCGCCGGCGCCTCGCTCTGGACCTCGAGCGTCTCGGCCTGGGCCGCTTCCAGAGGCTCGGCATTGAGGGGCAGCGACTCGGTCAACACGAGCAGGTAGCGACGCAGCGGCAGCGAGGGATCGATCTCCGCCGCCAGGGCCAGGGCCGGCGGCGGTGAGACATCCGGCTCGGGTGACGGCGAGCGCCAGATGAGCCAGTCCGACGGCGCCTCGGGCAGATCCGCCGACTGGAAGCGCCCAGGCAGCCCGGCCACGCCCAGTGCCGCCGTGATCGCAGCCGGCATCAGCTGCGGGGCTGCCAGGGCCCGGGGCGGCGCAGACGCCGATAGCGTCATCAGCTCCTCGGGGAGCGGGATACCCAGCCTGAGGGCAACAGGCGCCGGCCGGGCGTCGGCTTCCTCACGCCAGGGCAGGCCGACCACCCCCGCTGCGACCAGAATCAGCACCAGCAGGGCCACCAGCAGGGTCATGATATCCATGTAGCTGATCATCCAGCCGCCCTCCCCCTCGTCATCGAAGATGGGGTCGAGCAGGTGATCGTAGCGTGACGGCCCGCGATGCTCTTCAACCATGGCGCTGCTCGCTTCCCTCCGCGGCGGCGGACGGTGCGGCGGCGGGCGCCTCGGAGGCGCGTGATTGCCGCCCGCGCCAGGCGTTCAGCAGTCCCCGCCGTGGCTCGCCCGTTTCCTCGGACGCCTCCGGAGGATCCTGAAGCTCATCCTGATGCTGCACCACGAAGGAGTTGAGCGTCGCCTCGATAAAGGCTGGCGCCTGGCGGCGCGACAGCAGCGACACCCCCTCCATGATCATGTTCATGGTGATCAGGCGCTCCTCGGTGCGC
>PUOM01000083.1 GCA_003552795.1 Halomonas sp.
ATCACCACGCGGTCCAGGGTCTGCACGGCGGTGATGTCCCAGAAGTGGGCGCGGGAGAGGTCGATGGTGACCTTCTCGACGGTCTCCTTGAAGTCGAAGGCGTTGCCGAAGCGCTCGGAGGAGGCGAAGAACACCTGGCCCACCACCCTGTAGAGGCGGCGGCTGCCCTCGTCGGCTTCCTCGCTGCCGATATAGAGGATATTGCCCACCTTGTTGGCGAAGTTCATGGCGGCGATCAGCACGCCGACGAAGACGCCGATGGCCAGGTTATGGGTGAAGACCGTGACCGCCACCGTGGCCAGCATGACGACGTTGGTGCTCATGGGGTGCTGCTTGAGGTCGCGGATCGAGGCCCAGCTGAAGGTGCCGATGGAGACCATGATCATCACCGCGACGAGCGCGGCCATGGGAATCTGCGAGACCCAGTCGGAGAGGAACACCACCATCATCAGCAGCACCACCCCGGCCACCAGGGTGGAGAGGCGCCCGCGGCCGCCGGATTTCACGTTGATCACCGACTGGCCGATCATGGCGCAGCCCGCCATGCCGCCCAGCAGACCGGAGCCGATGTTGGCGATGCCCTGGCCCTTGCACTCGCGGTTCTTGTCGCTGGGGGTATCGGTGAGGTCGTCGACGATGGTGGCGGTCATCATCGACTCCAGCAGGCCCACCACGGTGAGCATCAGCGAGTAGGGCAGGATGATCCACAGGGTCTCGAGGTTGAGCGGCACGTCCGGCCACAGGAACATCGGCAGGGTGTCGGGCAGCTCGCCCATGTCGCCCACGCTGCGGATCTCCATGCCGGAGATCATGTAGACCGCGGTGAGCACCACGATGCAGACCAGCGGCGAGGGGATCGACTTGCCGATCCTGGGCAGGTAGGGGAAGCCGTAGATGATGCCCAGGCCGGCCGCGGTCATGGCATAGACGTGCCATGTCACGCCCGTCAGTTCAGGAAGTTGCGCCATGAAGATCAGGATCGCCAGGGCGTTGACGAAGCCCGTTACCACCGAGCGCGAGACGAAGCGCATCAGCTCGGCGAGCCTGAGATACCCCGCGATGATCTGCAGCACCCCGGTGAGCAGGGTGGCGGCCAGCAGGTACTCGAGGCCGTGTTCGCGCACCAGGGTGACCATCAGCAGTGCCATGGCGCCGGTGGCCGCCGAGATCATGCCCGGGCGGCCGCCGGTAAAGGCGATGATGACGGCGATGCAGAAGGAGGCGTAGAGGCCCACCTTGGGGTCCACGCCGGCGATGATGGAGAAGGCGATCGCCTCGGGTATCAGGGCCAGGGCGACCACGATACCGGCGAGGGTGTCGCCCTTCACGTTGGAGAACCAGGTCTGTCGTATCGATTCGAACATGCTCTGTTCCAGTCGGGAGTGAGTGTCATGCCGCAAGGGGCCGCACCGAGGACAGCGGCGGGCCATTGGCCGCATCCTTCGGGTGCAGCGCCTATCGCGGCGTTGAGCGTTATCGCTCTGTGGCGTTGCTGTCGGGGATGGGCGCAGGCGCGCCCGGGCGGCCACGGGGTGGCGCCAGGGGGTGACGCTTCGATGACGAGGCGCCGCCGGGGAAGGAGGTATGCGCTAGGGCGGAGTCGCCAGCCCTGCCAGGGGGGTCATCACGGATGCGGGTCCCTTGTCTGATCTGCCGCTCGGGGGCGGCACTCGAGAGAGCCGCGCATTCTAGCAGCTCTCCTGCTGCGCTGCACCCCGGGCAGGGTCGAGCCCAGGGCAATCGCCGTTACCGATGTTGCCTCGGCGAAAGGCGCCGGGGACAGACCAGCCCCACTCGCAGGCCCGTCGGCGGATCAGCCTTGAGCGGTGCTGCCATCCTCGATGGCCCTGGGATCGTGTCCGAGTGGCCCGCAGAGGGAGAGCGCCACGGCAGCGTGGCCGTGGCGGAGCAGAGGAGCGCGCTAGCCTTCATTCAGGATTTGCGTCCGGCGACTTGCCGGCGTTGCGTGCCTGGGCGGCCGGCGAGGCCTTGAGGTGCCGGAAGGCCTCCATGATATCCATGGGCAGCGGGAAGAAGATGGTGGAGGCGTTCTTGTTGCTCATGTCGCTCATGGTCTGCAGGTAGCGCAACTGCAGGGCCGCCGAGTTCTCGGCCATGACGTTGGCCGCCTCGACCAGCTTGCGAGAGGCCTGAAGCTCGCCCTCGGCGTGGATCACCTTGGCACGACGCTCGCGCTCGGCCTCCGCCTGACGGGCGATGGCGCGGATCATGCTCTCGTCGAGGTCCACGTGCTTGATCTCCACGTTGGCCACCTTGATGCCCCAGCCCTCCGCCGAGCCGTCGATGATCTCCTGAATGTCGTCGTTGAGCTTGTCACGCTCGGAGAGCATCTCGTCCAGGTCGTGCTTGCCGAGCACCGAGCGCAGGGTGGTCTGGGCCAGCTGGCTGGTGGCCATGGTGAAGTTCTCCACCTGGATGATCGCCTTCTCCGGGTCGACTACCCGGAAGTAGATCACCGCGTTGACCTTGACCGTGACGTTGTCCTGGGAGATCACGTCCTGCTCGGGCACGTCCATGGTGACCACCCGCAGGTCCACCACCTCCATCTTCTGGATGCCGGGAATGATGATGATCAGGCCCGGCCCCTTGACTCCCTGGAAGCGCCCCAGGAAAAACACCACCCCACGCTTGTACTCGGGAAGGATGCGAATCGAGGCCGCTATCAGCATGAAAAGCAGCACGACCGGTACGAGATAGGAAATCAGCATGGTCAGTCTCCAGAGTTAGAGTGGAACCTTCAGCGTGAAACCTTGCGGCGCCGAACACGACGCCTTAGCGATGCTCTTCCAGGGGCTCGACCTCGACGGTCAGGCCGTCGATGCTCGTGACCCGCACGGTCTGTCCCTTGAGCAGCGGTCGGCTGCTGCGGGCATGCCAGCGCTCGCCCATCAGGCGAACATGGCCCTTGCCCTCGAAGTCCTCGAGGACACGGGCCTCGCTGCCCACCAGCTCCTCCTGCCCCCCCTTGGCGGGGCGCCGACGAATGCTCATGAAGCGGGTCATCACCCACAGCATCAGGACCGCGGCCAGCAGGGCGATGCCGCCGATCATCGGCAGCGAGATACTCAGGTTGTCTGCATCCATCAGAATCACCGATCCGATCACGAAGGCGACGATGCCGCCGATTCCCAATATGCCGAAACTGGGCATCAAGGCCTCGCCCACCATCAGCGCCAGGCCCACCAGGATCAGCGCCAGGCCGGCGTAGTTGACCGGCAGCACCTGGAAGGCGAACAGGGCCAGCAGCAGGCAGATGATGCCGATGGTGCCGGGCACCAGGCTGCCGGGGTTGGAGAGCTCGAAGATCAGCCCGTAGAAGCCGATGATCATCAGGAAGTAGGCGACGTTGGGATTGGTGATCACCGACAGCAGCTCGGTGCGCCAGTCGGGATCGAAGCGCTCGATGGCCAGATCGGCGGTTTCGAGGGTCAGCTCCCCGCGCTCCATCACCACGCTGCGCCCGTCGATCTGCGCCAGCAGATCCTCGACGTCGCTGGCCACCACGTCGATGACGTTCTTCTCCAGCGCCTCCCGGGAGGTGAGGTTGACCGCTTCGCGCACCGCCTCCTCTGCCCAGTCGGCGTTGCGACCGTGGCGTTCGGCCAGGCCGCGAATGTAGTAGACGGCGTCCTCCAGCACCTTGCGCTCCATGGCGGTCTCGCCGCGGCGCGGGCTGTCGGCGGCCTCGCTGCGCTCATCGGCCTCCTCGCCCGTGGCTTCGGCGTCGGGCACGGCATCGCCTTCGTCGCTGTCATTCGCGGCGGCGTCCACGTCGCCGTTGTCAGCGGCCTCCTGCTCGGACTCCTCGGCGCGGGCACTGCCGTTGCCGTCATCGTCATCGTCGCCGATCCCCGGGAATCCGCCGCCCATCTGCACCGGTGTGGCCGACCCCAGGTGGGTGGAGGGCGCCATGGCCGCCACATGGCTGCCGTAGAGCAGATAGGTGCCGGCGCTGGCGGCTCGGGCACCGCTCGGCGACACATAGATGGCCACCGGCACCGGCGAGGTGAGCATGGCGCGGATCATGTCGCGCATGGAGGCATCCAGACCGCCGGGGGTATCCATCTGCACCACCACGATCTCGGCATTGCCCTCGGCGGCCCGGCGCAGGCCGCGCTGGAAGTAGTCGCTGGTGGCGGGGCCGATGGCCCCCTCCACGGTCATCACCAGCGCCGTGCGCTCGTTCTGCTGGGCCTGGACGGCGGTCTGAAAAATCGCCAGCGCGGCGCCCAACGCCAGGCAGAAGAGACTGAAGAGGAGAAAGCGGCGCCCGATCAGGGCTGCATGAACTCGGCTCATGGTGATCTTCCCTGCGCGACCCTACTGGAGGATGTGAGTGTCGGCGGGGCGGTTGGTTCAGCCGCGGCCGATATTCATCAGCGTAGGTGGTGACGCGTGCGGGCCGCAACAGGGCACTGCCAACGAGGCAGGCGTTCTGCGTCGGCGAGCAAGGCACCGGGCGCCGGCATGTCTCCCGCACAGGGGGGCCGGCGCCCGGCGGGGCGAGGCAGCCTCACAGGTCGTGGGGCTGACCGGCGTAGCGCCGCTGCACCTCCACCATGTAGGCGGCAAGCGACGGCAGCGCCTCGCCGCCCCAGTCGAGGGGGCTCGCCTCCATGGGCGCCACCATGCAGACCTGCACCATCTCGTCGGCATGCACCTGGGCCATGCCGAACTGGTTGTCGGCCATGGCCACCCGGTGGGGGAAGGCCTCCTCGAAGGTGGGGTTGTAGCCCATGTCCTGACCGTCGCTGCCGTGGCAGGTCGCACAGGAGAGGCCGTTGGTGCTCAGCGAGGTGTCGTAGTAGAGCGCTTCGCCCCGGGCCAGCCGCTCGGCGGGGTTCTCGCCGGTTTCGCTGTAGGCCGGCTCGTAGCCCGCGGGGCGGCTTACCGCCTCCGTATCGCCGGCTTCGGCCTCGCCTTCTGCTTCCCCCTCGGCCTCACCTTCTGCTTCCGCTTCCGCTTCGGCCTCCCCCTCTGCCTCGGCCTCACCTTCTGCCTCTGCTTCACCCTGCGCCTCGGCACCTCCCTCCGCATGCGCCTCGGCATGGGCGTTGGCGAAAAGCAGCGACGTGGCAGCGAGCGTGGACGGGGCCGATGCGGTGTCATCCTCTCCCACGGTGGCATGCAGAGCCACGCCCCCCGCCGTCAGGGCGAGCACGGGGGCCGTGTAGGCCAGCTGACGCCCCAGGCGCCCTAGCAGCCGGCGGCGTTTATCGTCATGCTGTGTCATTGTATTTGCCTCCGTTATGACGCTTCGTGACGAGCCGAATGGCTTGTCCACCGCGTTCTGCTCGCGGTCCGCTTCTGTCGCGGCAGATTCGAATGGCTTACAACTCTCAAGGTAGCCCAGCGCCGCAAAGGCCGAGACAATGCAAGGAAGGGCTTCCTTTCACGACCTGCAAGGGAGATCGATCCCCAGCCGACAAGGACGAAGACACGCCATGCAGGATTCCATCTCCCACCCGGACACTCGACGCGACTCCCTGGACACGCTGGCCCGGGCCCTGGCTGACGCCGGCCTGGCATCCGGCATCCGCGGGATGCGCCCGATGGCCGATACCGGCCTGGCCCACACTCATGTGTGGCTGGAGCGGGACACCATCGACTGGGTGGCACGCCTGCCCAAGCAGAGCCAGATGGGGCTGGCGGCCCGCACCAACCTCGACTATCAGGCGACCTGCTTTAGCCGTGCCGGTGAAAGTGGTCATACGCCCGCCCTCCATGCCCTCCTGCCCCCCTCAGAAGAGCTGCCCCGGGGCGGCCTGCTGGTCAGTGCGGTTCACGGCCGGCCGGCACGCCTGCCCGAGGACCTGCCGGTCATCGCCGAGGCGCTGGCCGCCCTGCACGGCCTGGAGGTGCCGGCCGAGCCGGACCGCCCTCCCCTGATGGCGCCCGCCGACCCCTGGCGGGCCATGCGCGAGGAAGTAGAGCGCCAGGCGGCGTGGCTGGCGGATGCAGGCCTGGCTCCCGAGGTACACCGCACCATCCAGGGCGAGCTGGCGGCACTGCCCGAACGCCTGTCGGCGGGGCCCGGCACGGCGCCTCGCCTGATCAGCTTCGACGCCCACCCGGGCAACTTTCTGGTCACCGACTCGGGACGCGCCGTGCTGGTGGATCTGGAGAAGTGCCGCTACGGCCTGCCGGGCTTCGACCTGGCCCATGCGACCCTCTATACCTCCACCACCTGGGACCTGCAGAGCCGCGCCGTGCTGACCCTCGAGGAGGTGGCCGACTTCTATCGCCGGTGGCGAAGTACCGCCGGCCTGGCCGGCGACACCGCCTCGCTGTTGGCCTGCCGCCGGGCCATGTGGCTCTGGTCGCTGACCTGGTGCGCCAAGTGGCGAGCCCAGCACCGCCGGGAGCGCGATGCCGCGGCCGGCGGCGAGGACTGGTCCGCCGAGCTCAGCGACGACGCCCTGGTGGCCCATGTGCGCGAGCGGGTCGAGCACTATCTCTCCGCCGAGGTGATCGCCCGGGTGGCGCATGAACTGGATGATCTCCGATTCGCCCTCGGCGACTGACCCCCTCCGCCAACCGCCATGACCCCGATACCTGTCATAGAAAGGACTGCTCCGATGACGCGACGCCCCCTTGCCCTGCTGCCCGCCCTGGCCCTGACGCTGACCGCCCCCCTGCATGCCGCGGATACCGATGACTGGGAGGCGGTACTCGAGGAGGCCCGCGGCCAGACCGTCTACTGGAACGCCTGGGCCGGCGACAGTCGCACCAACCGCTATATCGAGTGGGTCGCGCAGCGGGTCGCCGAGGAGCATGACGTCACCCTGGTGCACGTCAAGCTCGACGACACCAGCGCCGCGGTCTCCCGGGTCCTGGCCGAGAAGTCCGCCGGCAACCTCGACGACGGCAGCATCGATCTGATCTGGATCAACGGCGAGAACTTCGCCGCCATGCAGGAGGCCAACCTGCTCTACGGTCCCTTCGCCGAGCGGCTGCCGAACTTCGCCCTGACTCACCCCGAGCACAATCCCGAGGTGGTCACCGATTTCACCCTGCCCACCGAGGGGTACGAGTCGCCCTGGGGCAAGGCGCAGATCACCTTCTACTATGACAGTGAAGAGCTGGGGGACAGCACCGAGCTCGACGCCGGTCCGCCGCGCAGCATCGAGGCGCTGCTTACCTGGGCCGAAGCCAATCCCGGCCGCTTCACCTATCCGCGCATCCCCGACTTCACCGGCAGCACCTTCCTCAAGCAGGCGCTGATCGCCCTGGTCGACGATACGGCGCCGCTCTATGCGCCGACGGCGGAGAGCGACTTCGACGCGGTCACCGCCCCGCTCTGGGAGTACCTCGATGCCCTTCACCCCCACCTGTGGCGCAGCGGACGCCAGTTTCCCGCCACCGGGCCGGAGCTGCGCCGGCTGATGGGCGACGGCGAGCTTAGCTTGGCCTTCACCTTCTACCCCTCGGAGCCCGCCGCCGCGGTGGCCGATTTCGAGCTGCCCGAGAGCGTGCGCAGCTATGTGCTGGACGCGGGCACCCTGGGCAACGTGCACTTCGTGGCCATTCCCTTCAACTCGCCGCGCCGGGCCGGCGCCATGGCGGTGGCCGACTTCCTGCTCTCTCCGGAGGCTCAGGCCCACAAGCAGGAACTGGCGGTGTGGGGCGACCGCACCGTGCTCGACGTCGCACGGCTGCCCGAGGCGGACCGGGCGCGCTTCGCCATCGACGAGGAGAATCCCGCCATGCTGCCCGCCGACGCCCTGGAAAAGACGCTTGCCGAGCCCCACCCGAGCTGGATGACGGCGCTGCAGGAGGCCTGGCGCGAGCGCTATGTGCGGCGCTGATCGTCGCCCCCTCGCGAGATGATGCTGCGTTTCGCCCCGGCGCTGATCGTCACCCTGCTGGTGGGGCCGATACTGGCCGGCCTGGCCATGGCCGTCCTGCCCGCCTTCGGCTACCTGCCGGCGCTGGGCGGCACCGACGTCAGCCTGACCCCCTGGCGGGAGCTCTTCGCCCAGCCGGGGCTGTGGCACTCGGTGGCCATCAGCCTCGCCAGCGGCCTGCTGACCACCGCGGTGTCGCTGTCGGTGGTGCTGCTGTTCCTGGCCGGGGTCTCCGGCAGCCGCCTTGACCACTGGATCCGCCGGCTGGTCTCGCCGCTGCTATCGGTGCCCCACGCGGCGGCGGCCTTCGGCCTGGCCTTCCTGATCGCCCCTTCGGGACTGATGGCCCGCCTGGCCTCCCCCGGCCTGACCGGCTGGGAGCGCCCCCCGGACCTGCTGATCGTCCAGGACCCCTGGGGGATCGCGCTGATGGCGGGACTCATCCTCAAGGAGATTCCCTTCCTGCTGCTGATGAGCCTGGCCGCCCTGCCCCAGCTGGACCCCGAGCGGCGCCTGACCATGGCGCGTTCCCTGGGCTACCGGCCGACCATCGCCTGGCTCAAGGTTGTCACACCGGCGCTCTACCCCCTGATCCGGCTGCCGGTCTATGCGGTGATCGCCTATGCCACCTCGGTGGTGGACATGGCGTTGATCCTCGGCCCTACCCTGCCGCCGACGCTGGCCGTCTCGATCCTCACCTGGTTCCAGGATCCGGACCTGTCGCGGCGCTTCATGGCCTCCGCAGGGGCGCTGCTGCAGCTCGGCGTCACCGCCGCGGCCCTGGCGATCTGGTGGGGGCTGGAGCGTCTGGTCGCGCGGCTGGGGCGCGGCTGGGTCGAGGGGGGACAGCGGCATCGCGGCGAGTGGCCGCTGCGGATCCTGGGCAAGGGGCTGATCCTGCTGACCACCCTCACGGCGTTTGTGGGGATCGCCACCCTGGCGCTGCACTCGGTGTCCGG
>PUOM01000187.1 GCA_003552795.1 Halomonas sp.
CCCTGCACCGCCAACCGCCTGCCATAAGGACGCCGACCCGCATGCCTCGCCTCCTGCGCCCCCTCCTCCCCTACCTGCTGCCGATCACCATCGGGGTACTGCTGGCCGTGGTACTGCTCAACGCCTTTCCTCAGCTCACCGGGCGGCAGGCCGACCCCACCCCCGCCCTGCCGATACCCCAGGGCCAGGCCCCGCTGTCCGTCTCCCCGCAGGTCGAGGCGCCCCCTGACGCCGGCTCACGCCCGGCCCCGGAGCTGCGTCAGGCCGATCCGCTCTCCCGGGAACAGGGGCCGGTGAGCTACGCCGGCGCCGTGGACAAGGCCGCGCCGGCCGTTGTCAACATCTACTCCTCCCGAGTCGTCGAGCGCGACGACCATCCGCTGATGTCGGATCCCTTCTTCCGCCAGTTCTTCGGCGACGATGTGCCGGCTCGCCAGCGCATGCTGTCGAGCCTCGGCTCCGGCGTGATCGTCAGCGAGGATGGCTATGTGCTGACCAACCACCATGTGATCGGCGGCGCCGATCAGATCCAGGTGGCGCTGCGCGACGGCCGCGAGACCCTGGCAGAGGTGATCGGCACCGACCCGGAGAGCGACCTCGCCGTCCTGCGCATCGACCTCGACGAGCTGCCGGTGATCGAGCTTGCCGATTCCACCGAAGTGGCCATCGGCGACGTCTCCCTGGCCATCGGCAACCCCTTCGGCGTGGGTCAGACCGTCACCATGGGCATCATCAGCGCCACCGGCCGCAGCCACCTGGGGCTCAATGCCTACGAGGACTTCATCCAGACCGATGCCGCTATCAACCCCGGCAACTCCGGCGGCGCCCTGGTCAACGCCGAGGGGGCCCTGGTGGGCATCAACACCGCCATCTTCTCGCGCTCCGGAGGCTCCCAGGGCATCGGCTTCGCCATTCCCGCCAACCTGGCGCGCAACATTCTCGAGGAGCTGGTGACCCAGGGACGGGTGATCCGCGGCTGGCTGGGCGTGGAGGCCCAGGAGCTCAACCCGGAGCTGGCCGCCTCCTTCGGCCTGCAGGCGCCCCGCGGCGTGGTGATCGCCGGGGTGGTACCCGGCGGCCCGGCGGACGCGGCCGGCCTGCAGCCCGGCGACGTGCTGCTGGCCATCGACAACCGCCCCATACTCGACGCGCGAATCACCATGGCCGATATCGCGGCGGTGGCGCCCGGGGAGTCGCTGCCGCTCACCGTGGTGCGCGGCGGCGATACGCTTGAGGTCACCCTGGAGGTGGGCGAGCGCCCACCCCCGGAGCTGCGCAGTCCGGAATAGGCGGCCGCATGGCGCCGGCCACGAGCGCACCGCCAGGGGCCTCGCCGTATGGCGAGGCCCTCTGGATTCGTGACGGCGCCGCGGCGCGGCCTACTCCTTGATGCGGTACTCGGCGCTGCGCGCGTGGGCGGTGAGCGACTCGCCGCGGGCCAGCGTCGAGGCCACCCTGCCAAGCCGGGAGGCTCCCTCGGCCGAGCAGTGGATGATCGAGGAGCGCTTCTGGAAGTCATAGACCCCCAGCGGCGAGGAGAAGCGCGCCGTGCCCGACGTGGGGAGCACGTGGTTGGGGCCGGCACAGTAGTCGCCCAGCGCCTCGGCGGTGTAGCGACCCATGAAGATGGCACCGGCGTGACGGATCTCCGGCAGCCAGCCCTCGGGGTTGGCCACCGAGAGCTCCAGGTGCTCGGGGGCGATGCGATTGATCAGGGCCATCGCCTCGGCGCGGTCGCGGCAGTGGATCAGCGCGCCGCGGCGCGACAGCGACTCGCGGGCGATCGCCTCCCGGGAGAGGGTCGGCAGCAGCCGCTCGATGGCGGCCTCGACCGCCGCCAGATGGTCGGCGTCCCAGCACACCAGGATCGCCTGGGCATCCTCGTCGTGCTCGGCCTGGGAGAAGAGGTCCATGGCCAGCCAGTCGGGATCGGTACCGCCGTCCGAGACCACCAGAATCTCCGAGGGACCGGCGATCATGTCGATGCCCACCTGGCCGAAGACCGCGCGCTTGGCCGTGGCCACGTAGATGTTGCCGGGGCCGACGATCTTGTCGACCCGCGGCACGCTCTCGGTGCCGTAGGCCAGCGCGGCCACCGCCTGGGCACCCCCCAGGGTAAAGACCCGATCCACACCGGCCAGATGGGCCGCGGCCAGCACCAGCTCGTTGAGCACGCCATCCGGCGTGGGGACCACCATGATGATCTCGCGCACGCCGGCCACGTGGGCGGGGATGGCGTTCATCAGCACCGAGGAGGGATAGGCCGCCTTGCCGCCGGGCACATAGATGCCGGCGCGGTCCAGCGGCATCACCTGCTGACCCAGTACGCTGCCGTCGGCCTCGGTGTAGTGCCAGGACTCGGGCTTCTGGCGCTCGTGGTAGAGGCGAATGCGCTCCGCCGCCTGGGCCAGCGCCTCGCGCTGCTCTTCGGGGAGACCTTCGTAGGCCTGGCGCAGACGCTCGGCGGAGAGGGTCAGCTCGGCCATGCTGTTGACCGATAGGCGGTCGAAGCGATTGCTGGTCTCCACCAGCGCCGCGTCACCGCGAGCGCGCACCGCGGCGATGATCTCGTCGACCCGATGCTGCACCGCGGCGTCGGAAACGCCCTCCCAGGCCAGCAGTGTCGACAGGCGGTCTTCGAAACCCGCATCGGCCGTGGAGAGCCGGGCGATGCCGGAGGGGGCGGTTGTCTCGGTCATGGCTGCTTCCGTCACGAATCGGATGGATACTGCATTGTTCGACACCCGGTCGCACCGGGCAAGGGCATAACGGCTATGGCGTCGAGACGCCTCGACTATCGGCCGCGGCGGCCTCAGGCGGTGGTTTCCCGGCGGGCGGTCACGGCCTGGGTAAGGCGCTCGAGCAGCGGCTTGATGCGCGCATGCTTCATGGTCATGGCCGCCTTGTTGACCACCAGCCGGGTGGAGATCGGCGCGATCAACTCACGGGGCTCCATGCCGTTGGCGCGCAGGGTATTGCCGGTATCGACGATGTCGACGATCTCGTCGGCCAGGTTCATCAGCGGCGCCAGCTCCATGGCCCCGTAGAGCTTGATCACCTCCGCCTGAATACCCTGCTCGGCGTACCAGCGCCGCGCCACCCCGACGAACTTGGTGGCCACCCGCCGACGCGCCCGGGCCGGCTCGGCACCGGTGATCCCGGCAGTCATCAGCTTGCAGCTGGCGATCTCCAGATCCAGCGGCTCGTAGAGCCCCTCGGCGCCGTGCTCGAGCAGCACGTCCTTGCCCGCCACGCCGAGATCGGCGGCACCCAGCTGCACATAGGTGGGCACGTCGGTGGCGCGAATCACCACCAGCTTGACGTCAGGCAGGTTGGTAGCGAACAGCAGCTTGCGACTGCTGCCCAGATCCTCCGCCGGCTCGATGCCGGCATCGGCCAGCAGCGGCAGGGTCTCGTCCAGAATGCGGCCCTTGGAGAGGGCCAGGATCAGTTGTTTGCTCATGCTCTCGCCTTGATCAGGGTGCGGACTAGCCCGGCACGCGGCGGATCTGGGCACCGAGAAGCTGCAGCTTCTCCTCGATGCACTCGTAGCCGCGATCGATATGGTAGATGCGGTCGACCTGGGTCTCGCCCTCGGCCATCATCGCCGCGATCACCAGCGACGCCGAGGCGCGCAGGTCGGTGGCCATGACCGGGGCACCGGAGAGCCGCTCGACTCCCTCGATCACCGCGGTGTTGCCCTCCAGGGCGATCTTCGCTCCCATGCGGTTGAGCTCCTGCACATGCATGAAGCGATTCTCGAAGATGGTCTCCACCACCCGGGAGGTCCCTTCGGCCACCGCGTTCATGGCCACGAACTGCGCCTGCATGTCGGTGGGAAAGGCCGGATAGGGGGCGGTGCGGACATTCACCGGCCGCGGTCGCCTGCCGTGCATGTCC
Source organism: Halomonas sp. (assembly GCA_003552795.1). Classification (GTDB taxonomy): domain Bacteria; phylum Pseudomonadota; class Gammaproteobacteria; order Pseudomonadales; family Halomonadaceae; genus Halomonas. The sequence continues at coordinate 3,901 of PUOM01000187.1, forward strand.
AGGGCGATCCAGTCCTCGCCGGTGGTGATCTCGGCACCGGCCTCCTCCAGCTTGGCCAGCACGGCCTCGAGAATGTCGGCTCGGGTGCGACGCACCCTGACCCGACCCCGGGAGAGCGCCGCCGCCACCAGGAAGGTGCCGGTCTCGATGCGATCGGGCATCACGTCGTGATAGGCGCCGTGGAGGCGCTCGACGCCCTCGATGACGATGGTGTTGCTGCCGTGGCCGCGAATCTTCGCCCCCATACGGATCAGGCACTCGGCCAGGTCGACCACCTCGGGTTCCCGGGCGGCGTTCTCGAGCACCGTGGTGCCGTCGGCCAGGGTCGCCGCCATCAGCAGGTTCTCGGTGCCGGTGACCGTCACGGTGTCGAAGAAGATGGTGGCCCCCTTGAGGCGGCCGTCGACCCGGGCGCGAATGTAGCCGCCCTCGACGCGGATCTCGGCGCCCATGGCCTCCAGCCCGCGCAGGTGGAGATCCACCGGCCGCGAGCCGATGGCGCAGCCGCCCGGCAGGGAGACGTCGGCGTGACCGAAGTGGGCGATCAGGGGCCCCAGCACCAGGATGGAGGCGCGCATCTTCTTGACCAGCTCGTAGGGCGCATCGCAGTGCTTCACCTGGGCGCCGTCGAGCTGGATGGACATCTTCTCGCCCATTACCGGCTCGAGGCCCAGATGGCCAAGCAGCTCGAGGGTCGTGGTGATGTCCTGCAGATGCGGCAGGTTGCCGATGGTCACCGGCTCGTCGGCCAGCAGGGTGGCGCAGAGGATCGGCAGGGCGGCATTCTTGGCGCCGCTGGCCCATACTTCGCCGTCGACCGGCCCGTTGCCGGTGATGATCAACTTGTCCATGGGGGCTCGGTCTCAGGCGCCGGCGTTTTCCGGCGCGCTGCTCCACTGCGCCGGGGTATAGGTCTTGATGCTCACCGCGTGCAGGGCACCGGAGGCGATCTCCTCGGCGAGAGCGCCGTAAATGAGCTGCTGACGCTTGACCGGCGAGAGGCCCGTGAAGACGTCGCCCACGGCGACCACCTGGAAGTTGCAGCCTTCGCCCTGGATATGAAACTCGCAGTCGTCGATGCGCGCCTCGAGCAGCGCCTTGACGTCGCTGGGATGCATGGTACGGCACTCCTGTGTCTGAAACGGGAAGGCCACCGGGCGCGACGCGGCCGATGGCACGAAACGGGGATGACCCATGGTAATGAAAAGCGCACCGCTTGGCGATCTCGGCCGGCCATCACACCTCAGGCGACGGCGCCCTGCACGGGAAGCAGGCGCTCGAGCCCGGCGAGATCGGCGAGCCGCCACAGCGGCGGCGAGAGACGCACCGCCACCAGCTCGAGGCCCGCGCCGCTGGCGGCGCGGGCCCACTCCAGCAGCACGCTGAGCGCCACGCTGCTGACGTCGGCCACGCCGCTGAAGTCGAAGCTGATCCGGGAGCCGGCGGGCTGCCTGGCAAGCCAGGCACGGCCGGCCTCGGCCAGGGCCGCGGCGGCCTCGAAGCCCACCTGCCCCTGGACATGCAGTGCGCTGCCGTCGGACCGCAGGGTCACGCTGGCGTGCGCCAGCAGCGGCGTCATTGGCTGCCGCCCTCCTCCAGCTCCTCGACCGCGATCTCCGGCGCCCAGTCGTCGATCACCGCATCATAGTCGCGACCATGGTCGCGCATCGCCTGGTCGAACTGGTTGCGGAAGGTCAGGCCCAGGTTGATGCCGTTGACGATCACGTTCACCACCCGCCACTCATTGTCGGAGAGGCGCAGCGAATAGCTGACCGGGTAGACCTGACCGTTGGTGGCCACTACCTCCATGTCGACGCTGGCCTGGTCCTCGTGACGCTGGGGGCGTTGGGTGTCGAGCACCCGCAGCTCGCGGTAGTCGAAGGTCACCAGCCCCCGGGTATAGGTGTCGATCAGGGTCTGACGGAAGGTGTCGGCAAAGCGCGAGCGCTGCTGGGGCGTGGCGTTCTGAAAGTAGCGACCCATCACGCTGGCGCCGATATAGCGAAAGTCGGCGATATCATCGAGGCTGTCGTCGACCAGCGCCTTGAGCTCGTCGAGGTTGTCGGCAAAGTAGTCGCGACGCCCCTCGATCTCGGCGGTCAGCGTCTCGACGCTGTGGCGAATCACCTGCTCGGGGGTGCGTTCGGGGGCCGCCATGGCGGGTGTGACGAACCAGGCCAGCAGCAGGCCGAGCAGCAGTGACGGAACGGGGAAGCGAATCATGGGGGCACTCTCCTTGAGGAAATCGAGCCTTGAGGGGAATCAGGATATCGTCCGCCGTGGACGGCCTCAGTCGCTCATCACATTGGACACGAACTGCTGAATGAGTTCTTCCAGCACGATGGCCGACTGGGTATCGCGCAGGGTGTCGCCGTCAGCCAGGGTCTCCGGGTCGCCTCCCACGCTGAGCCCGATGTACTGCTCGCCCAGCAGGCCAGCCGTGAGAATCGCCGCGGTGGTGTCCCGGGAGAGCTTGCCCTCCAGATCGCCGTCCAGCTCCAGGATGACCCGGGCATCGTACCAGTCGGTATCCAGCTCGATTCTTGACACTCGCCCCACGGTCACGCCGGCCATGGTGACCCGGGCCCGCGGCTTGAGACTGCCGATGTTGGAGAAATTGGCCTCCAGGCGGAAGGTGTCTCCCGGGGCCTGGAGCGTCATCCCGCTGACCCGTAGGCCCAGGAATACCAGGCCGAGGATCCCGGCGAGCATGAACAGCCCCACCCCCAGCTCCATTATCTTGCTGCGCTTCATCACGTATCTCCGAACATCAGGTAAGTCCCCCGAACATTATCGCGGTCAGCACGAAATCGAGGCCGAGCACCGCCAGGGAGGAGTAGACCACCGTGCGGGTGGTGGCTCGGGAGATACCCTCCGAGGTGGGCACCAGGTCGTAGCCCTGGAACACCGCGATCCAGGTCACCACCAGCGCGAAGACCAGGCTCTTGATCATGCCGTTGCCGACATCGCCGATGAACGACACGCTGGCCTGCATGTTGCCCCAGTAGGAGCCCTCGAAGACGCCGAGCCACTCCACGCCGACCAGATAGCCGCCGTAGATGCCGACCACGCTGAAGCCGATGGTCAGCAGCGGCAGCGACACGAAGCCCGCCCAGAGTCGTGGCGCCACCACCCGGCGCAGCGGGTCGACGCCGATCATCTCCATGCTGGAGAGCTGCTCGGTGGCCTTCATCAGGCCGATCTCGGCGGTCAGCGCCGAGCCGGCCCGGCCGGCGAACAGCAGCGCCGCCACCACCGGTGCCAGCTCGCGCAGCAGCGACAGCGCCACCATCTGGCCCAGCGCCTGCTCGGCGCCGAAGTCCACCAGCAGGGTATAGCCCTGCAGCGCCAGCACCATGCCGATGAACAGCCCCGAGACCAGCACGATGGCCAGCGACAGCACCCCCACGAAGTGCATCTGGCGCAGCCAGAGATGCCAGCCCTCGCGGCTCGGCACGCCCACCGCCGACTGGGCCACGAAGATGCCGGCACGCCCCAGCGACTCGAGCAGCTCGCAGCCGCGCCGCCCCAGGCTCGTGATCTGCTCGATCATCGCCGTCCTCCCGAATTGAGGATATCGGTGTAGAAATCCACCGCCGGGTAGTGAAAGGGGACCGGACCGTCGGGCTCGCCGTGGACGAACTGACTGACCCGGGGATCCTCGCTGACGTCCAGTCCCTGGGGCGTGCCGTGAGCCATCACCTGGCCGTCGGCGATCACGTAGACATAGTCGGCGATGGTCAGGGTCTCCTTGATATCATGGGAGACCACGATGGAGGTCAGCCCCAGCGCCTGGTTGAGGCGCTTGATCAGCTGCACCAGCACCCCCATGGAGATCGGATCCTGACCGACGAAGGGTTCGTCATAGAGGATCAGTTCCGGATCCAGGGCCATCGCCCGGGCCAGCGCCACGCGGCGAGCCATGCCGCCGGAGAGCTCGGCGGGCATCAGCTCACGGGCGCCGCGCAGGCCTACCGCCTCGAGCTTCATCAGCACCAGGTCGCGAATCATCGTCTGGGGCAGATCGGTATGAACCCGCAGCGGAAAGGCGACGTTCTCGAACACGCTGAGGTCCGAGAAGAGCGCCCCGCTCTGGAACAGCATGCCCATGCGTCGGCGCATGGCGAACAGGGCGCGGCGCGACTGGCGATGCACGTCCTCGCCGTCGATCAGGACGCGACCGGCGTCCGGCACCAGCTGCCCGCCGATCAGCTTGAGCAGCGTGGTCTTGCCGGTGCCGCTGGGACCCATGATGGCGGTAATCCTGCCCCGGGGAATGGCGAGATCGACGCCGCGGAAGATCTCCTTGTCACCCCGCGAGAAATGCAGCCCCTCCACCACCACGAAGGGAGTGTCACTCATCGGCTCGTCGACTCCCTCTAGCCCGGATAAACGTTATTATCGAACATCGTATCCTAACTACCCGGGCAGGCGCCAGCGACATGCACACCGCTGCGTCGGCGCGCCCTTGCACTCCCCTGGCCCAGCGCGTTTAATGCGCCCTTCCCGTTTTCGGCCCAGGACATCCCATGCTGGTACCGCTGATCGTCGTGCTGCTGGGTCTGGCAGCGCTGCTCTGGAGTGCCGACCGCTTCGTGGGGGCAGCGGCGGCCACGGCGCATCGAGCCGGCATGAGCACCCTGCTGGTCGGCATGACCGTGGTGGCACTGGGCACCTCGGCCCCGGAGGTGGTGGTCTCGGTGATCGCCTCCCTGGACGACATCCCCGACCTGGCCACCGGCAATGCCCTGGGCTCCAACATCGCCAATATCGGCCTGGTGCTGGGCATCACGGCCCTGGTCGTGCCGGTCCCGGTGCGCTTCTCCGTCGTTCGCCGCGAGCTGCCGCTGCTGCTGGGCGCCACGGGCCTCGCCGGCTACGCCCTGGCCAA
>PUOM01000312.1 GCA_003552795.1 Halomonas sp.
GCTGGAAGCTGGAAGCTGGAAGCTGGAAGCTGGAAGCTGGAAGCTGGAAGCTGGAAGCTGGAAGCTGGAAGCTGGAAGCTGGAAGCTGGAAGCTGGAAGGCATCGTGTTGCCGCCCCACCCGGTGTCGAGCCTTTTCTTCAAGCTTCCAGCTCAAGCACGCGAAGCGGGCGTTCTTCCAGCTCCGGGCGAAGTCCCTGCTCCCCTACCCGACTCGAGTCAAGGATCCCTATGCCAACCGATGCGCCCCTTCCCATGCTCGGCGGCCTGAGTGCCGCCGAGTTCCTGCGCGACCACTGGCAGCGCCGGCCGCTGCTGATTCGCGGCGCCTTTCCCGACTTCCAGTGCCCGCTGGATCCCGACGAGCTGGCCGGGCTCGCCTGCGAGGAGGGCATCGAGGCGCGCCTGGTGGAAGAGCGCGGCGAGGCCGGCCCCTGGCAGGTTCGCCATGGCCCCTTCGACGAGGCGGTGTTCGGCGCCCTGCCGGAGCGGGACTGGAGCCTGCTGGTGCAGGCGGTGGACCACTATGTGCCCGAGGTGGCCGAGCTGCTCGAGGCCTTCACCTTCCTGCCCCGCTGGCGCCTCGACGACATCATGATCAGCTATGCTCCGCCGGGGGGCAGCGTGGGGCCCCACGTCGACCAGTACGATGTCTTCCTGCTCCAGGGCATGGGCCGGCGCCGCTGGCAGCTGGGCGGCAAGGTACCCGACGACGCCCCCATCATCGCCGGCATCGACCTGCGCATCCTCGAGCACTTCGAGGTCGAGGGCGACGATGACTGGGTGCTGGAGCCCGGCGACATGCTCTACCTGCCCCCCGGCTGGGCCCACCACGGCGTCAGCCAGTCCGAGGACTGCCTGACCCTCTCGGTGGGCTTTCGCGCTCCCTCCGCCGACGAGGCCATCACCTCCTTTGCCGACTACCTGGGGGAGCAGCTGCCGGCCTCGCTGCGCTACGCCGATGCCGGCATGCCCCCGCCCGAGGATGTCGGCGAGCTCGACGACGGTGCCGTCGAACGCATGCGGGCGCTGATCCTCGAGACCCTCGACGACCCGGCCCGACTGGCCCAGTGGTTCGGCCGCGTGATGACCCAGCCCAAGTATGTCGATCAGCTGGTGCCCAGCGAGCGGCCCACCGACCCCGGCGCCGTTGTCGCGGCACTACAGGAGGGCGAGGTGCTGCTGCGCAGCCCCGGCTCGCGCTTTGCCTGGCGGGCCCAGGACGCTCAGCGCGCCACCCTGTTCGCCGACGGCGACGGCGCCGGGTGCGCGCTGCCGCTGGCGCGACTGATCGCCTCAGACGCCCCCCTGGACGCCGAGGCGCTTGCCCTGCCCGGGGCCGCCGAGCTGCTGGCCGCCCTGCTGGACGCGGGCAGCCTGAGCTGGGACGAGGAGGGGTGAGGGGTGAGGGGTGAGTCACGCCAGGAGAGACAAGTGCAAGAGCAAGCCCTGGAGATACGCGAAGGGAGCTGGGCAGAGCTCGGGGCCGAGGCCTCCGAGATTCGCCGAGTCGTCTTTGTCGAGGAGCAGCGGGTGCCCCTCGAAGAGGAATGGGACGGCCGCGACCCCGAGAGCCATCACTTTCTGGCCCTGCTCGAGGGGCGGGCGGTGGGCACCGCCCGCCTGCTCCCCGATGCCCATATCGGCCGCGTGGCGGTACTCGCCGATGCCCGCGGCGCCGGCATCGGTGCCGCCCTGATGCGTACCGCCGTCGATACCGCACGCCGCCTAGGCCACCCGGCAGTGGAACTGGCCGCCCAGACCCACGCCCTCGACTTCTATGCCCGCCTGGGCTTCGCGGCCTACGGCCGCGAGTTTCTCGACGCCGGTATTCTGCACCGCAACATGCGCCTGAATTTTCGCGAAGCCTGACCCCTCGCCTCTCCCTTCAAACGAAAATTGACTACACGAGCCGGGCCTACTGGGCCCGTTCTGTAGTCGAGTTACAACGCCTCCTTCCCCAAAGAGCCCATTGCTGGAGCCCATGGGCGTGGGCCATAGTGGCTGCCATGGCGGACGACGAAACGACTGTTCGGCAGCGCGCACCGACCGCTTTCATACATTCGTTTCAAATTTGCCCAGGTTCGACCAAGGCCGCAGAGACAAGCCGACGGCGATAAAGGAACCTGACCCCAGTTCGCAGGTGCAGCATTAGCTGATACCGGCAAGCCAACGACCAGATCCGAGGAGAACGGCCCATGTCATACCAGGACGATATCAAGGCACTGACCCAACTGCGCGAAGCCATGGGCAGCGGCTGGGCGAGCATCAGCCCCGAGAATGCCGCCCGCCTGCGTGCCCAGAACCGTTTCAAGACCGGCCTGGACATCGCCAAGTACACCGCCGGGATCATGCGCGAGGACATGGCCGCCTATGACGCCGACACCACCCAGTACACCCAGTCGCTGGGCTGCTGGCACGGCTTCATCGGCCAGCAGAAGCTGATCTCCATCAAGAAGCACTTCGGCACCACCAAGCGCCGCTACCTCTACCTCTCCGGCTGGATGGTCGCCGCCCTGCGCTCCGAGTTCGGCCCCCTGCCCGACCAGTCCATGCACGAGAAGACCACCGTGTCCGGCCTGATCGAGGAACTCTACACCTTCCTGCGCCAGGCCGATGCCTGGGAGCTCAACCACCTGTTCCGCGCCCTGGAAGAGGCCAAGGAAGCCGGCGACAGCGCCAAGGCGGCCGAGATCGAGAAGCAGATCGACAATCACGAGACCCACGTGGTACCGATCATCGCCGACATCGATGCCGGTTTCGGCAACGCCGAGGCCACCTACCTGCTGGCCAAGCAGATGATCGAAGCGGGCGCCTGCTGCATCCAGATCGAGAACCAGGTCTCCGACGAGAAGCAGTGCGGCCACCAGGACGGCAAGGTCACCGTGCCCCATGAGGACTTCCTGGCCAAGATCAACGCCGTGCGCTACGCCTTCCTGGAGCTGGGCGTCGACGACGGCGTCATCGTGGCCCGCACCGACTCCCTGGGCGCCGGCCTGACCCAGAAGATCGCCGTGACCAACGAGCCGGGCGACCTGGGCGACCAGTACAACAGCTACCTGGACGGCGACGTCATCGAGAAAGCGGAAGACATCAACAACGGCGACGTGGTCATCAAGCAGAACGGCAAGCTGGTCAAGGTCAAGCGCCTGGCCTCGGGCCTCTATCAGTTCAAGCCGGGCACCGGCGAGGACCGCGTGGTGCTGGACTGCATCACCAGCCTGCAGAACGGCGCCGACCTGCTGTGGATCGAGACCGAGAAGCCCCACGTCGGCCAGATCGCCGCCATGGTCGATCGCATCCGCCAGGTCTGCCCGGACGCCAAGCTGGTCTACAACAACTCGCCCTCCTTCAACTGGACCCTCAACTTCCGCCAGCAGGTGTTCGACGCCTGGGAGAAGGAAGGCAAGGATGTCTCCGCCTACGACCGCGCCAAGCTGATGAGCGCCGAGTATGACGACACCGAGCTGGGCAAGCTGGCCGACGAGTGGACGCGCAACTTCCAGCGCGACGGCGCCCGCGAAGCCGGCATCTTCCACCACCTGATCACGCTGCCGACCTACCACACCGCGGCCCTGTCCACCGACAACCTGGCCAAGGGCTACTTCGGCGACGAGGGCATGCTGGCCTACGTGGAGGGCGTCCAGCGCCGCGAGATCCGCGAGGGTATCGCCACCGTCAAGCACCAGGACATGGCCGGCTCCAACATCGGGGACGACCACAAGGAGTTCTTCCACGGCGATGCGGCCCTCAAGGCCGGTGGCAAGGACAACACCATGAACCAGTTCTGATCATGGTACTGCGGTGAAACTGGAACTTGGGGAGGCAGCCGCCTCCCCTTTTTTATGGGCAACAAACACAAGGGGCAGCTCTCAGGCTGCCCCTTGTGTTTCATTTCAGCTGTTTCGTGCCGGCTGTCGAATCGCGTTCAGTGCTCTTGACCGCCTTCGCCGTGCACATGGCCGTGCTCGACCTCTTCCTCGCTGGCCTCGCGCACCGAGGCGATCTCGACGGCGAAGTTGAGGGTCTGGCCGGCCAGCGGATGATTGCCGTCGACGGTGACGGTGTCGCCTTCAACCTTGGTCACGGTGACCATCAGCGGGCCGCCCTGGGTCTGGGCCTGGAACTGCATGCCGGGCTCGATGCCCTCGACGCCCTGGAAGGCGTCGCGGGGAACTTCCTGCACCAGCTGCTCCTGCTTCTCACCGTAGCCTTCGTCCGGCGAGACCACGGCACTGAGTGAATCGCCTGCCTGACGGCCCTCCAGCTCCTTCTCGAGGCCCGGAATGATGTTGCCGGCGCCGTGGAGGTAGGTCAGCGGCTCACGGCCTTCAGAGCTGTCCAGCACCTCACCCGCATCGTTGGTCAGTGTGTAGTGGAACGCGACAACGGAGTTCTGCGCAATTTGCATTAATAAACCTTTCGGTGAGTGCGTGTCCAGGCATGGTAACGCGTGGCAAGGGGGGCTGTCAGGGGCTTGGGGGATTTTCAGGATCGCCAACTGGATCCTGAAGGAAGCTCACTCGCGCGGCCCGATGCCGGAGGCCGGCAGCCGGGGTTGACCTATGGATGGTTGCGCCGGCGTGCGGCCGCGGCTAACCTAGCCGGCATCTTCTGATACCCCCCTCCACCCCTTGTCTGGAGATCTGCCCATGACCCAAGTAGTGCTCTGGCTGATCGCCTTCGTGGCGATCCTCTTCTTCACCTTCAAGCGCTGGGAAAGCGTCAGCCCGGCGCTGGACCGCGCACTGCCGGCGCTGCTCAAGAGCCACGGCGACAACCGCACCCTGTGGGGGCTGGCGCTGGCCATTCTCGGCGCTACCGTTCTCGTGCGTCCCGTCGATATCCTGCTCACCGTGATACTGGCCACCCTCATCGGCCTCATCGGCTGGAAGATCGCCGGCTGGGCAATGAACAAGGCCGATTCCCGCTGAGGCCCGACCGGCCCCTGCACCGACATCCGGGCCACAGCGCTTGACACCGAAAGGCCCGCGGATAGCTCCGCGGGCCTTCTGCCGTCAGCGTGCCGGCTCGGGGCAGCGCCACCGAGCGGCGTGGCTTCAGTAGGGCGCCACGGTCAGGTTGGCACCGCTGCCGATCAGGCGCACGCGCTGGCCGGTCTGGAAGGGCTGGTCGGCCTTCTGCACGACCACCACCTGCTGGCCGTCATCGCGGCGGATTTCCATCTCCAGGGCCGTGACGCGATTGCTGGCCTCCTCGACCCTCGAACCGGCCACGGCGCCGCCGATCGCACCGGCCGCCGTGGCCAGCTGGCGTCCGGAGCCACCGCCCACCTGACGCCCCAGCAGGCCGCCGATCACGGCGCCACCCCCGGAGCCCACGATGCCTCCGGCGCGACTGTCGGCCTGGATCTGCACCTGGCGCACAGCCTCGACGGTGCCGAAGGTGACGGTCTGGGCGGTACCCGCCTCGCTGCCCCGGTAGACGTTGCCGCCCATGGTCGAGGTGTTGGCGCAGCCGGCGAGCGTCAGGGCACCGAGGGCAAGGATGGGGAGAAGTCGCTTCATGAGAACCTCCTGAAGAAATGCTGCCGAACCGCGTCGGACTCGGGTAGGTCCGATAGCGGCCGGAATGGGATGATCCGGTTAATGAACACCGTTCATTAACCGGATTCTATGCCAGCCTCGAGCACTTTGGCCAGCCGAGGTTGGCTATATAGAAATCATTCTAGACCGAAATCGCTCAAGGAATGTGCAAGCCTGGCCCTGATGGTCCCGACCCGATGTCGTCGAGCTACAACCGGCGCTTCACCCAATGGTGCATTGCGGCAAGAGACGACCTGGATCATATTGGATCGTGACAGCTACCCGCGGATGGCACCCTGGCGGGGCAGCGATGACCTGACACGAGGAAAGCACCATGAACGCCACCGAACTGAGCGAACAAGCCGATCGTATCGCCGACAGCTTCAGCAAGCAGGATCTGGCCAAGCTGGTGGTTGCCCTCAAGGGCGACAGACAGTCCCTGCAGCATGCACTGGAGGTGGTCGACACCCTCGATTCCCGCCTGGGTTGCACCCTGGAAGAGGCCTGGGCCGAAGTCCGCGCCGGCGAGCACCGCGAGGAAGCCGCTCAGGAGGATTGAGACGCTCTACGGCGGATCGCCTCTCTCCGCGCCCCCTGTCCACGGCAGGGGGCTTTTCGTGCCGGCAGCGGGCACTATTGGATCGGGTCCTATTTTGACAGGGGCTGTACGGAACCCTCCCTCTGTAACGGCCTCCAACTCCTGACGCCCGAACGACGGAGCCACCCCGATGCCCTCTTCCGCCCTGCCTGCCCTGCGCTGGTCCACGCTCCTTGCCCTGCCGCTGACGGCGAGCCTGATGAGTCACGCCCTCGCCGAGGAGGCGCCGGCCAGCGCCATCTTCGCCGGCGGCTGCTTCTGGTGCGTCGAGGAAGCCTTCGACCCGGTCGAGGGGGTGCTGTCGACCACCTCCGGCTTCAGCGGCGGCCACGTGGAGAACCCCAGCTACAACCAGGTGGTCGCCGGCGGCACCGGCCATGCCGAGGTGGTAAAGGTGGAATATGACCCGGCCGTGGTCGACTACGCGTCCCTGCTCCACGTGTTCTGGCGCAACATCGACCCCTTCGCGGTGAACCGCCAGTTCTGTGACGTCGGCGAGGCGTATCGCAGCGCGATCTTCCCCATGAACGAGGAGGAGCGCCGCCTCGCCGAGGCCGGCCGAGAGGCCCTCGCCGAACGCTTCGACCGGGAGATCGCCACCGAGATCACCGACTTCGAGGCCTTCTACCCTGCCGAGGCCCACCACCAGAACTACTATCAGCGCAATCCGGTGCGCTACAACTTCTACAAGGCGGCCTGCCGCCGCGACGAGCGCCTGGAGGAGGTGTGGGGCGACGAGGCCGGTGGCCTCTAGACCCGGCCACCGCGCCTCGACGCCTCCCCTCGCCACAGCCACACCGCGATGCCCAGGGTGACCGCCAGCACCAGCCAGGAGCCGAGCGCCACCCCCGGCCAGCCGGCCAGTTGCCAGAAGGGCTCCAGCCACAAGCCCCCCAGGCTGGCGCCACCGTAGTAGAACACCAGGTAGAGCGCCGAGGCGCTGCCCCGTGCGCGGCCGGCGTGACGCCCCACCCAGCTGGACGCCATGGCGTGGGCGACAAAGAAGCCGAAGGCGTTGACGGTCAGGCCCAGCAGGATAAACGGCAGGCTGCCGGAGAGCGTGACCAGCGTCCCGACGGCCAGGATTCCGATCCCCATCATCATGCAGGCCGGCTGCGAGAGATACCGTACCAGGCGCCCGGAGAGCGACGAGCCCAGGGTGCCGCCCAGGTAGGTCAGAAAGATCAGCCCGAGCAGCTTGGCGCCCAGTCCGAAGGGGGCCTCGGCCAGCCGGAAGGTGATATAGCTGTACTGGTTGATGAAGATCAGGAAGTTGAGGCCGCCCAGCAGGTAGGCCGCCAGCAGCAGCGGGTTACGCAGGTGTCCGGCCAGGTCCCCCAGGGCGCCGCGCAGCTCGAAGCGTCGGGGGGTGAAGCCCCGCGCCGGCGGCAGCAGCTTCCAGAACAGCGCGACCCCGACCAGGGTGATCAGGCCCACCGCCATGAAGCTGGCCGGGCTGCCCGCGACCTCCCCTACCGCGCCTCCCACCAAGCGGCCACCGATGCCCCCCAGGGTGTTGGCGCCGATGTAGAGGCCCACCGCGGCGAGCATGGCCTGGGGCTCGAACTCGTCGCCCATCCAGGCGATGGCCACCGCCGGCAGCCCCCCGAGCACGAAGCCCTGCAGGGCCCGCAGCACCAGCAGCGACTCGAAATTGGGCGCCAGGGCCAGCGCCAGCGAGAGCATGCCGGCCGCCAGCAGCGTCAGCCGCATGATGCGATCCCGGCCGATGGCATCCGAGAGCGGCCCGAAGACCAGCAGCGAGGCCGCCAGCGCCAGGGTGGCCACGGACATCACCAGGCTGGCCACCAGGGTGGAGACGCCATGGGTCTCGCGCAGATCCGGCAGCAGCGGCTGGGGCGCATAGAGGTTGATGAAGACCAGGAAGGAGCCCAGGCTGAGCGCCAGGGTGGCGCGCCACCAGGCGCGAGAGTGAGTCGGGATCATGGCATCCGGAACGTCAGCGGTGGAGCACCCATGATCGCGCCGGCGCAATGATAAGCCAAACAGAATAAAATGATGCTGACTATCACATTTCAAGATAGGTAGCGCCCATGACTCTCCCCTTCGACCTGCGCGCGCTCGGCGTCTTCCTGGCCGTCGCCGAACAGGGCGGTTTCAGCGCCGCGGCGCGGGAACTGCACGTGGCACAGTCGGCGGTCAGCCAGACCGTGGCCAACTTGGAGCGACGCCTCGAGCTCACCCTGTTTCATCGCCACGAGCGCCGCATCGCCCTGACTCCCGAGGGTGAAACGCTTCGCCAGCACGCCCGGGTGCTGCTGGAGAAGGCCGAGGCCACCCACCTGGCCATGCGCGAGCTGCATGGCCTGGTCAAGGGCGAGGTGCGCATCGGCATCCCCTCCATGCTCGGCTCCTACTATTTCCCGCCGCTGCTGATGGGGTTCAAGGCGAGCCATCCCGGCATCCGCCTGACGGTGGTGGAGGCCGGAGCCCGACGGCTGCAACACATGATCGCCGGCGGCGAACTGGACCTGGGCGTGGTGATCGATGATGCCACCAGCGACTACCTGGAGCGGCGGCCGCTGGTGAGAGAAGAGATGGTGGTCTGCGTGCCCCGCGGGCACCCTTTCGCGACTCGAGAGTCGGTGACAGCGGAGGCCTTCTTCGCCGAACCGCTGGTGCTGTTCCAGGACGGCTACTTCCACCGCGAATTCGTCGAGGCGCTCTCCCGACGTACCGGACTCGACGCCGACGTGGCCTTCCAGTCGAATCTGATCCCCCTGACCAAGGCGATCGTTCGCCAGGGCTTCGGGATCACCACCTTCCTGCGACGCGTGGTGGACGAGCCGGAGCTGGCGGCGGTCTCCTTCGACCCGCCGGCCTGGCTCGACCTCTCGCTGGCCTGGAACCAGGGGGCCTATCTATCCAGGGCCGAACAGGCCTTCGTGGACTATGTGATGGCCCATCGCGACTCGCTCTAGCTCAGGCGTCGCCCACGCCACCGGAGCGCACGCGCTGAGCCAGCTGGGTGGGCTCCAGAGTGCGGCGTGCCTGCCAGTAGTAGCGCTGCCAGTAGCTGTTGTCGAGCTCGGAGATCATCACGCCCTGAGAGGTGGAAGCGTGCAGAAAGCGCCCCTCTCCCAGATAGATACCGACGTGGTCATAGCGGCCGGGAGGACGGAAGAAGACCAGATCGCCGGGGGCCAGCTCGCTGCGCTCGACGGACGCCCCCTGGTGCACCTGCTCGCCGGTAGTACGCGGCAGCGAGACGCGAAAGGTCTCCGCGAAGACATGCTGCACCAGCGCAGAGCAGTCGACGCCCTGGAAGCTCGTCCCCCCCAGGCGGTAGGGCGTTCCCTCCCAGCGCTCATGCTGGGCCAGCAGCGCCTGCTGGACCAGCGCCGGGGGCGGGTTGGCGAGACTGCGGGCCTGGCCAATGGGGTTGTCCACCGGGGACATCATGGGATCCCAGCCCCCGGGCAGGCCGGGCAGATGACGAGCGAAATAGGGCTCCTCGGCGTCGCGAGAAGCGGCATCGCGAGGCGCAGAGGCGCAGCCGGCCAGCAGGGCCAGCGAAACGGCAATGCCCAGAGCGCGGCATGACGAGGTGACGTCCATTGCAGCGGGTGACCTCTGACCGGAGCCGCGCCCCGGCAGCGCCGGCAGGCGCCGTCCTTCGGGGGAGTCATCGCTGTGGCAGTGGTGCCGGCACGCGGTATCACTGCCAGAGCGGCCTGTCGGCGGCTCACTGTGACGTAAGGCTCCCGACAGGTGGAGCCGTCTATGTAGTGCGCCGACTATAAACCAGCCCCGGCCGGCTGGCGAGCCCCCGCGCCGGCTCAGTGCAGGACCCGCGAATCTCCCGGCAGGGTATCCACATGCATCGGCGCCCAGTGGCGCGGGCGAGCGCCGGGAAACTCCAGGCTCGCCCAGGGCCCGGCCAGGGGGGGGGCCGCGGTCAACCAGGCCACCAGCGCCTGGCGAAAGCCGGCAGTGAAACTCTCCCGCTCCGGCGTCTCGCCCATGAAGAAGGAGAAGCCGGCATGCAGCCCTCGCGCATACGCCTGCCACCCCGAGTAGTGGGCCGCCGCCAGGCCGTGGGCGCGCTCCAGCACCGCCACGAAGGCGCCCTCCTCCAGCCAGCCGAGCTGGCGCGCCGCGATGGCCAGGTCCACCGCCTGGGCGATATCCCAGGCGGCCATGTCGGTCTCGTTGCAGCCATCCTCGTTGTCCCGCACCCGCTTCAGGCGCAGCAGGTGGGTACGCTCCTCGTCGCTGCATTCATCGATCTCCAGGGTGGCGATCTCGGAGCCTAGCCGTGCCGAATTGAGAGTGTAGGGGGCGTAGTTGATCAGATACTCCTGACGGTCGCCGGACTCGAGCAGGAACTCCAGGAATTCGCTCAGCTCCTCAGCTCCCTGGAGGCCGTAGTGGCCATCGACCCATTCACGGATCGACACGCGTTCGCGTTCGCTCTCCGGATGGGGCAGGCTCCAGGCGGGGCTGTTGAGAGGTCCTACCAGGGCCATGGCGGTAAACAGGCTCAGGCTGGGGCGCGGCCCCGGCTCCTGCCACTCGCCGGCACGCCAGTCGAGCCAGTGGAACAGGCTGCCCGGGTCCTCCAGGTGCCAGCGAATCTCGAGGGCCAGGGACGTCGACGCCTCTTCCGGGAGCAGCTCTTCCCAGCTCGCCCAGGCCTCCAGCAGGCGCCGGGGGGTCGAGTAGAAGCGGCACAGGGAGGCGCGCAGGGCATCGGCCAGCGCTGCCAGACCCGCGGCGTCGAAGCCCTCGCAGTCCATGGCCATCTGCAGGTAGAAGGCGTATTTCTCGGCCATGTGGATGGTGGCCGCGTGGCGGCTGCCGCGGCGCAGGCTATCGCGGCTGGCCAGTCCCGCCGGATCGGCGCGGCCAAAGGAGGTCTCCACCGGCGGCAGGGCGCCATGGGCCGCATCGGCGGCCAGCTGGTTGAGGTGGTGCGCCTGGGCCGGCAGCCAGTAGCGGGAGAGCGCCTCGACCCCCTCTTCGGGGTGCAGGTCGAGGGTTTCGGCCAGGTACTGGCGGGCATCGTCGCGCCGCGCCTCCGCTACCCGCGAGACAGGTCCCTGCCGCGCCGCCAGCTCGGGCTCGCGTACCGCCGCCAGCGCCAGCACCCAGTGCCTGGGATCGGCCCGCCAGGCGCGCAGGGCCTGCCGTGAACGCTCCAGCAGCTCGGGGCCTATCAGCCCCTGCAGCGCCGGGCGCCATGGGCTGACCGGCGACTGCAGCAGCAGCCGCCAGTCGGCCTCGAAGGCGGGCAGCAGATTGCGCCCCTCGAAGAGACTCCTGCCACGCTGATAGGCTCGGGCCAGTGCCGCCCAGTCGCTGTAGCGGTGCTTCACCAGATCGGCGCCGTGCAGCGCGAAGTCGGCGGCCTCCCGGTCGGTGAGCCAGCCCAGGCAGGCGCCGGCCCAGGCCAGGTCGATCAGCCGCAGCCAGTCCCAGGCGGCCCACTCCAGGGGCTCGCCATGCTCGATGAACTCGAGCAGCACCCGGCCATAGCGCTGCTCCTCCCCCTCGAGTCGGTGGAGCCAGGCATAGCGGCTCGACGGGTCGCTCTCCAGCAGCCGCGTGGCGTCCAGGTCCCACCCCTGGCGATCCCCCTGGGCACTCAGCCACAGCAGGGAGCGAATCAGGTCGTCACGGTGGTGGATCTGCCATACCTCGACCAGCCAGGCGGTCAGGCCCGCCCAGTCCTGCTCGCCGGCGGGCACCGTCACCACCGGCGCGAAGCCGGCGCGCAGCCGCCACACCTGAGCCTCCTCCCCGGCGGGCCACAGCGGCGGCAGCGCCTCGTGGATCGCCAGCCACTCACCGAGGTGCTCCCAGGTGATGCCGTCACCGTCGTGCTCGAGGAGCGATAGCGCTTCGCAGGCCTCGGCGAAGCCATCATCGCCGTGCACCCAGCCGATGGCGCTGCGCGCCCGACGCAGGGCCGCCAGCCAGGCGTCCAGGTCGCGATGGTGGGCGCTGATCTCGGCGGCCAGGCGATGGGCCCAGGCGCGCCCCGCCTGCTCGTCCAGCCAGCCCGCGGCGCCGGCCAGGGCGACCAGCTCCAGGGCCGCCAGCAGGCGGGCCGGATCGGCCATGCTGCCGCCCGCCCCGAAGGCTTCCACCAGGCGCCAGCCGAGCTCGCCGCGATCCGCCACGCCCAGCCCCTGCAGCCGCTGCAGGGCGGCCTGAGGTTCCACATTCAACGGGTCGGGGTCGAAGGCCCAGTCACACAGCACCAGCTGCTGGGCCCACCAGGCATTCAGCGGATCGATCAAGGCACACCTCGGCATCAGTCAGGAAGGACGGCAGCGGCCGCCGGCGATTTTCGGCGCCGTGTTTTCAGGCGCCACAGTGTAGCGGAAAGCATCGCCGTCGCCGAATGGGGCGCGTCTCGACCACCGGTCAAAACTCACGCTTGGCGAGACGTTTCAAATAATGCACACTGCGTAAAATATGATGACAACCTGTGGAGGCACCATGCCACTTCTGCCCGATATCCTGATCCCCAAGGCCTTCATCGCCGGCGAGTGGCGTGATGCCGCGGCCAGCTTCCCTGTAACCGACCCCGCCAGCGGCGAGGTCCTCGCCGAGGTGCCCGACCTGAGCGCCGATGACGCTCGCGACACCCTGGCCGCCGCCGAGGCCGCCTGGCCCGCCTGGCGAAAGCGTACCGCCAAGGAGCGCGCCAACCTGCTGCGCGCCTGGTATGACGCCATCATGGCCCATCAGGAGGAGCTCGCTCGGCTGATGACCCTGGAGCAGGGCAAGCCGCTGACCGAGTCTCGCGGCGAGGTGGCCTATGGTGCCTCCTTCGTGGAGTTCTACGCCGAGGAAGCCAAGCGCATGGCGGGCGAGACCCTGCCCAGCCACGGCACCGACAAGCGCATTCTGGTGTTCCGCGAGCCCATCGGCGTGGTGGCGGCCATCACCCCCTGGAACTTCCCGCTGGCGATGATCACCCGCAAGTGCGCTCCGGCGCTGGCCGCGGGCTGTCCGGTGGTGATCAAGCCCGCCGAGGCGACCCCGCTCACCGCCCTGGCGGTGGTGCGGCTGGCCGAGCTGGCCGGCTTCCCCGCCGGCGTGATCAACGTGATCACCGCCAGCCGCCCGGCCGAGATCGGCGAGGTGCTGACCACCGACCCGCGGGTTCGCAAGATCTCCTTCACCGGCTCCACCCCGGTGGGCAAGCGGCTGCTGGCCCAGTGCGCCGGCACCGTCAAGAAGGCCTCCATGGAGCTGGGTGGCAACGCCCCCTTCATCGTCTTCGACGATGCCGACCTGGACGCCGCCGTGGAGGGCGCGGTGGCCTCCAAGTACCGCAACTCGGGCCAGACCTGCGTGTGCACCAATCGTCTGCTGGTGCAGGCCGGGATCTACGATGCCTTCATAGAGAAGCTGGCCGCCCGGGTCGCCGAGCTCAAGGTGGGCAGCGGCCTCGAGGAGGGGGTCATGCAGGGCCCGCTGATCAACGCCGCGGCGGTGGAGAAGGTCGAGTCGCACATTGCCGACGCCCTGGAGAAGGGCGGGCGCCTGGTGTCCGGCGGCAAGGCCCACGCTCTCGGCGGCACCTTCTTCGAACCCACCGTGATCGCCGATGTCACCGATGAGATGCGGGTAGCCAGGGAGGAGACCTTCGGGCCCCTGGCGCCGGTATTCCGCTTCGAGACGGATGAAGACGCCATCGCCATGGCCAACGCCACCGAGTTCGGCCTGGCCGCCTACTTCTATGCCCGCGACTATCGCCGCATCTGGCATGTGATGGAGGGGCTGGAATATGGCATGGTAGCGGTGAACGAAGGGATCCTCTCCACCGAGCTGGCCCCCTTCGGCGGTGTCAAGGAGTCCGGACTGGGGCGCGAGGGATCCCACCACGGCCTGGATGAATTCACTGAACTAAAATATGTGTGCGTCGGCGGCCTCTGAGCGCCGCCGCTCATTCATCAGGAGGCATCATGACCAACGCTGAACTCAACGACCTGAAGACACGCTATGTCGCCAATGGCGCGGCCAGCCCTGCCACCCAGTTCGCCGACCGCGCCGAGAACGCCCTGATCTGGGACGCTGACGGCAACCGCATCATCGATTTCGCGGGCGGTATCGGCGTGCTCAACATCGGCCACCGTCATCCCAAGGTGGTCGAGGCCGTCAAGGCGCAGCTCGACAAGGTAATGCACACCTGCCAGACCGTCATGCCCTACGAGGGCTACGTGAAGGTGGCCGAGAAGCTCAGCCAGGTCACCCCGGTACGCGGCCACGCCAAGGTGATGCTGGCCAACTCCGGCGCCGAGGCGCTGGAAAACGCCGTCAAGATCGCCCGCGCCGCCACCGGCAAGAACAACGTGATCTGCTTCGACGGCGGCTACCACGGCCGCACCTTCATGACCATGGCCATGAACGGCAAGGTCGCCCCCTATGCCACCGACTTCGGCACCATGCCGGGCAACGTCTTCCGCGCCCCCTACCCGGTGCCCTACCACGGGGTCAGCGAGGACGAGGCGCTGCGCGGCCTCAAGATGGCGCTCAAGACCGACGCCAACCCCCGCGACACCGCCGCCATCGTGCTCGAACCCGTGCTTGGCGAGGGCGGCTTCTACCCGGCCCCGACCAGCTTCCTCAAGGCGATCCGCGAGATCTGCGACGAGCACGGCATGCTGATGATCATCGACGAGGTGCAGTCAGGCTTCGGCCGGACCGGCAAGATGTTCGCCATCGAGCACAGCGGCGTGGAGCCCGACATGATGACCATGGCCAAGAGCATGGCCGATGGCATGCCGATCTCCGCCGTGGTGGGCACCGACGTCCACATGGACGCCTCCGGCCCCAACTCCCTGGGGGGCACCTACACCGGCAGCCCCACCGCCTGTGCGGCGGCCCTGGCGGTACTGGAAGTCTTCGAGGAGGAAAACATCCTCGCGAAGAGCCAGGCGCTGGGCGACAAGCTGGCCAAGCGCTTTGCCCAGTGGCAGCAGGACTTCGACTGCGTCGACAACGGCCGCAACATGGGCGCCATGGCCGCCATCGATCTGGTCTCCGACAAGGCCAAGCACACCCCGGACGCCGACCTCGCCGCGGCGCTCTGCAAGCGCGCCCGGGAGAAGGGGCTGATCCTGCTCTCCTGCGGCCTCTACGGCAACACCATCCGCTTCCTGATGCCCTGCACCATCGAGGATGACGTGCTCGAGGAGGGGCTGGCCATCGTCGAGGAGTCCCTCAAGGAGCTGGTGGGCCAGCCCGCCACCGCCTGATTGACGCCTCGCCAGGACCCCACCGCCCGGCCAAGTGCCGGGCGGTGCTCGTTGGAGGCCTTGCCATCAGGCAGGCCAGCCGGGAAGATGACGGCGTCAACCGAGAGGCAAGAGCGTGATACTGCGAACCCTTTCCCTGCTGCGCTCCCTGCAGGGCGCCAGCCAGTCGCTCGAGGATGCCCAGGCCACCGTCCAGCAGGCCTGCGACTATCGCTGGCTGCGCGACGAGATGCCCCATGGGGTGGTCGCCGATGGCGACACCACGCTGGCCGACGGCACCCCCGCCGCGACCATCGCGCTGACCTACCCCGCCACCCCGGCGCGCCTCGCCGGCGGCCGCTGGCCCGAGGAGCCGGAGGCGCGCGAAGGCTGCTTCGTGGCGGGCGATCACGCCTGCCGGGCCGCCGGCGCCCCCGCCTATCGCACCCTGGAGAGTCTCTCCCAGGGACTGGTCCACGGTGCCGCCGCGGTGCTCACCGATGCGTCGCGCCTGCAGTATCTGGTCGACCGTCAGGCACTGCGTCTGACCTGGCGGCGACCGGAGCACCTGCCCGAGGCCCTGGCCCGGCGCCTGGGCACGGCGACGACCGCCGCCTCCGGACACTTCCTGCTGACCCTGAAGGTGCCCGCCCGGCGCGACGAGGTGGCGCTGAGCGGCGCCTGGCTCGATCGCACCCTGGACCGCTACCGGCGTATCCTGCCCCGCCCCGCCGGCCACTGAGCCCGGCCTGAAACGACGGCGCCCGGCCAAGGGCCGGGCGCCGGGTCAGGATCATGCCGCCGTTATCCCTGCCTGACCTTCGCGATCACCCAGAGCAGTACCACGGCACCGATGGTGGCGGTGACCAGGGAGCCGACGACTCCCCCGGCCTGCAGCCCCAGCAGGCTGAACAGGAAGCCGCCGATCACCGCGCCCACCACGCCGACGCCAATATTGCCGAGGATGCCGAAGCCGCCCCCGCGCATGATGTTGCCGGCGATCCAGCCGGCCAGCCCGCCGATAATCAACCAGGCAATCAGTCCCATCTCACTCTCCTTGTTGCTGCTATGGCGCCGAGCCACTCAGAACGATGATCCCGGCTGTTCGAGGAAGGTCAGCTCCTCCGGCGTGGAGGGGCGTCCCAGTATCGCGTTGCGGTGCGGATAGCGGCCGAAACGCAGGATGATGTCGCGGTGGCGATGCTCGTAGCGCAGCGGCTCTTCGAGGCCCGGCTGGTCGAAGAGTCCCAGCGCCTCGTCATGGATCGCCAGGGACTCGCTGTGCATCCAGGGCATGTAGAGAAAGGCGCGCCACGGCACCTCCAGATGGCGATCGCTGCCGCTGGCCACCGCCTCCTGAGCCAGCACCAGCGCCACCGTGTCACGCGCAAAGGCCAGCGGCGAGGCGCGATGGATATTGCGCGAGAACTGGTCGAGCACGATCACTTCGGCCAGGCGCCCCCGCGCGGAGAGACGCCAGGACCACAGCTCGCCGCGCCCGGCGGCCTCGAGCAGCTCGCCGAAGCGCGCCGCGATCTCGGCGTCCAGGTCGGGATCCTGGCGAAACCACTGGGCCGGCGCCAGCTCATCGAACCAGAAGCGAAGCACCTCACCGGCGTCGGGCAAGCGAGTCATGCACATCCTCCCTGTCGGCCCTGCGGAGACACCACGACTCCTGATACCATTCCCGCAGACACACGACAACCCGAGGAGCGCGAATGTCGCCCCAGCACTTCATGGAGATGGCCTCCTTCACCTTCAATCTGGTAGGCATGCTGGTCTGTATCGGCGGCCTGACCCTGGCCCATCGCAGCCGCCATCGACTGCCCGGTTACCTGCTGGCCGGCCTGGGCTTCGTGATCGCGGCGAGCCCCATGCTCTACGCCATGTTCGCCGCCCCCCACTGAGCGCCGAGGAGGTCCTGCCCATGCGCCAGCCGCTGGCTCGCGAGCTCCATGACCTGATCGAGCGCGGCCGCGACCGCCAGCTGCGCCTGGCGGTGACCGGTCTCTCCCGCTCCGGCAAGACGGCCTTCCTCACCTCTCTGGTCAACCAGCTCCGCCACGTCGGCCTGGAGGCCAGGCTCGACCTGCTGCCCGCGGCCCGCCAGGGGCGCCTGCTGGGGGCCCGGCGGGTCCACCAGCAGGACCTGGGCGTGCCGCGCTTCCCCTATGACCAGGCCATGGCGGCGCTGGCCGAGACGCCGCCCCGCTGGCCGGAACCGACCCGCGGCATCAGCGAGCTGCGCCTGGTGCTGCGCTACCGGCCGGCGCGGCGCGGCTGGCTGGGCAGCGAGTTCCGCCAGCTGACTCTGGATCTGTTCGACTACCCGGGAGAGTGGCTGCTCGACCTGCCCCTGCTGGCCCATGACTACCCCAGCTGGTGCCGCAGCCAGCAGGACCTGGCGGGGGAGCAGCGGCGCGCCCATTTCGCCGACTGGCACGCGGCGGTGGAGGCCCTGGATCCCGCCGGCGAAGCCGACGAGACTCGCCTGGCCGAGATCGCCGAGCGCTACGCCGAGGGGCTGCGCGCCGCCCGGGAGGCGGGCTTCGCCGACCTGCAGCCGGGGCGCTTCCTGCTGCCCGGGGATCTCGCCGGCGCTCCGGTGCTGCAGTTCTTCCCGCTGCCCGGGGTGGCCGAGGCCGACCCCGCGGCGCTCGCCACCCTGCCACCCGAGAGCAACTACGCGACCCTGGCGCGCCGCTTCCGCTACTATCAGCAGCATATCGTGCGCCCCTTCTACCGCGATCATTTCCGCCACTTCGATCGTCAGATCGTGCTGGTGGACCTGCTCGGCGCGCTGAATGCCGGCCCGGAGCGTTTCCAGGATCTCTCCCGGGCCCTGGGCAACCTGATGCAGAGCTTCGATTACGGCAAGCGCAGCCTGCTCTCGCGCCTCTTCGCCCCGCGCATCGATCGCCTGGCCATCGCCGCCACCAAGGCCGATCATGTGACCCCGGAGCAGCATCCGCGCCTGGTGGCACTGCTCGAGGCGCTGCTGGCCGAGCCCCTGAAGGACCTGCGCTTCGCCAGCGTGCCGGTACGCGCCCTGTCGCTGGCGGCGGTGCGGGCCAGCGAGGCCCGGGAGGTGGAGCACCGCGGCCAGCGCACCCCCGCCCTGCGCGGCACCGGACTCGACGGCGAACCGCTGCTGCTCTATCCCGGGGAAGTGCCCGGTCGACTGCCCGACAACGCCTTCTGGGCCCGCCAGGGTTTTGCCTATCCCAGCTTTCGGCCTCTGCCTCTGACAGAGGGTGCCCTCCCCCATATCCGCATGGATGCCGCCCTGGACTGGCTGATCGGAGACAAGCTGTCATGAGCGTACCGTCATGAACGCCCCCCGCGACCCGCGCCCTGGCCAGCGCTTCTCCCCCGAATCCCTCGGGGCCGCCGCCCCCGGCTCTCCCGACCCGCGCCCCGCCGAGGCCTTCGCCAGCGACCGGCAGAGCCGCCCCCTCGAAGAGGCGCCGCCGGCGGCCGACGAGCGCGCCCTGGAGGCGAGCCTGGCGCGTCCGCGCCGCCGCCGCTGGGGGCTGCTAACCCTGTTCATCGGCAGCCTGGGGCTCGGCGCCGTGGAAGCCGGCAGCACCCTCTACGCCGCCAGCCTTGGGGGCGACTGGCTGGCCAGCGCCTGGAGCCTGCTGCTGCTGCTGGGCCTCGCCCTGGGCGGCTCGGCGCTGGGTCGCGAGCTGTGGCGGCTGCGCCGCCTGCGCCGTCACGACCGCCTGCGCGAACGCCTCGCCGCCATGCCCGACGCGCCCCCGGGGGAGGCCCTCGCCACCGCCGAAGCGCTGCGGCACACCCTGGATCTGGACGACGACCATCCCCACTGGCAGGGCTTCATCGCGGCCCGCCAGGCCCACCATGACGGCCAGGACACCCAGCTGCTGCTCGACCACCACCTGCTCGCCCCCCGCGACCGCGAGGCGCGTCGGCTCATCTCGCGGATGTCCGGTGAGACGGCGGTCATGGTAGCCGTCAGCCCGCTGACCCTGGTGGACATGGCGCTGGTGGCGTGGCGCAGCCTGGCGATGATCGATCGCCTCTGCCGCCTCTACGGTCTGGAGCTGGGCTATGCCGGTCGCCTGCGCCTGCTGCGGGCGGTGCTCTACCAGATGGCCTTCGCCGGCGCCACTGAAATGGCCGGTGACGCCGGCATGGAGCTGCTCTCCATGAACCTGGCCGGGCGCCTGTCGACGCGTGCTGCCCAGGGCATGGGCATCGGCCTGCTCGGCGCCCGACTGGGGCTGCGTACCCAGCGGCTCACTCGCCCGCTGCCCTTCTCCGAGCCGGAGGCTCCCCGCCTGGCCGACCTGCGCCGCGAGCTGTGGCAGCAGCTGCGCCGGCTGGAGCCGTCCGAAACGGCTTCCAGCGCACACCGTGACGTCGGGCAATGACAGCGCCGCGGCAAGGCGCTAGGATCAAGCGACAGCCACTCACTGTTCCGATCAAGGAAGCTTCGCCATGTTCAAGTCCATCCTGGTACCCGTCGACGGCTCCGAACACGCTCAGAAGGCGCTCTCGGTGGCCTGCCAGCTCGCCCGCCAGCAGGAGGGGAGCACCCTGCATCTGGTGCATATCCCCGAAGAGCTGGCCCACGAAACCACCCTGGTGTGGGGAATTGGCGCCATCGCCATCGAAGCCAGCCGCGAAGAGCGCCATGAGGCCGGCAAGCAGGTGATGAGCCGCGCCGCCGAGGCCGCCCGGGAGCAGGGTGCCACCAATATCGAGACGGTGATCGGCCAGGGCGATCCGGCCCGCACCATCCTCAGCGAGGCGCGCAAGCGCGGTATCGACGCCATCGTCATGGGCAGCCGCGGTCTCAGCGACCTGCAGGGCTTCGTGGTGGGGAGCGTCTCCCACAAGGTGGCTCACGCCGCCGAGTGCACCGTGATCACGGTGCGCTGAGAACGCAGCGCACCTCTTCCGCCCTGCCGGCGGCGTCGGAGGCGCCAGCGGCAGGGCGGGCCCCCGCGCGGGTCCCGAAGCCCAAGTCACTGATTCCCCTTGTCCAGCCTTCCCGGCGTTTGGCGCACGCCCCGGGAGTCCGTATAGTGGCTCCCCTACCCCCGCCACACGTTCGTGATCATGCTGCAGAACAACGCCCTGCTTGCCCAACTCAAGCAACAGATTCGCTCCAGCACCCCCCGCGTGGAGGGGGTGATCAAGGCCACCCAGAAGGGCTTCGGCTTCCTCGAGACCGACGAGGGCGAGTCCTACTTCGTGCCGCCCCCCGCCATGAAGCAGGTACTCCACGGCGATCGCGTCGGGGCCGTGCTGCATGAGGAGGGCGACAAGAAGCGCGTCGAACCCGACACCCTCCTCGAACAGGGCGTCGACCGCTTCATCGCCCGGGTGCAGAAGAACGAAGGCCGGCTGGCCGTGGTCCCCGATCACCCTTCGATCAACAACGCCTTCAAGGCGCGCATCAAGCGCAGCCTGGATGAAGCGACCATCGGCGACGCCGACTGGGTCGTCGCGCGCCTGGTGCGCCATCCGCTCAAGGCCGACGATCGCAGCTTCTTCGCCCAGATCGACGAGCTGGTGGCCAAGGCCGACGACCCCGCGGTGCCGTGGCGCGTGACCCTGGCCCGCCACGCCCTGGAGCAGGAGTGCCCGGACGCCGGCGACGACTGGCCGCTGCATGACGAAGGCCTCGTCCGCGAGGACCTCACCGCCGAGCCCTTCTTCACCATCGACGGCGAGAAGACCCGGGACATGGACGATGCGCTGCGCATCGAACCTCGCGAGGGTGGCGGCTGGGCGCTGACCGTGGCCATCGCCGATCCCACCGCCTATGTGGCAGAGGGCCATGCGGCGGACCTGGAGGCACGCACCCGCGCCTTCACCGTCTACCTGCCGGGCCAGAACGTCACCATGCTGCCGGAGCAGCTGGCCGACGACCTCTGCTCGCTGTGGGAAGGGCAGGAGCGTCCGGTACTGGCCTGCACCCTGAACGTGGAAGCCGACGGCAGCCTGGGCGACTACCGCTTCTTCGCCGCCACCGCGGTCTCGCGAGCCAAGCTGGCCTATGACCGCGTCTCCGACTGGCTCGAAGGCCAGGGCGACTGGGCCCCGGCCGATGAGATCGCCGAGCAGCTCAAGGCCCTGCGCGATCTCACCGAGGCCCGCAGCGCCTGGCGCGCGGCCCACGCGCTGGTCTTCAAGGACCGCCCCGATTACGTCTTCGACCTGGATGAAGCCGGCAACGTGCTGGGCGTGCGCACCGAGGAGCGGCGCATCGCCAACCGCATGATCGAGGAGTCGATGATCGCGGCCAACGCCTGCTGCGCCGACCTGCTCGCCGAGCACGTAGGCCACGGTATCTTCAACGTCCATCGCGCCTTCGAGGAGGACAAGGCCGAGGCGGCCCGCGACTTCCTGGCCAGCCAGGAGATCGAGGTCGCCGTGGAGGCGCTCACCGAGCTGCCCCGCTACAAGGAGCTCAAGCGTGAACTCGAGGGTCGCGACGACGCCTGGCTTGACGCTCGCCTGCGCCGCTTCCAGGGCTTTACCAGCATGTCGGCGAAACCGGGGCCGCACTTCGGCCTGGGCCTGGCCGCCTATGCCACCTGGACCTCGCCGATCCGCAAGTACGGCGACATGGTCAACCACCGCCTGATCAAGCGGGTGCTCAAGGGCGAACAGGCGCCGGCCGAAGCGAGCCTGGCGCTCACCGAGCAGCTCACCGAGCGCCGCCGACTCAACCGCATGGCCGAGCGCGACGTCAAGGACTGGCTCTATGTCCGTTACCTGACCCCGGCCGCCGAGGCCCAGGAGAGCTTCGACGCCGAGATCATCGCCATCAACCGCGGCGGCATGCGCGTGCGCCTCACCGCCAACGGCGCCACCGCCTTCGTGCCGGCGCCGATGATGCACAGCGACCGCGACAAGGTGGCCATCGACGACAAGGAGGGTCGGATCACGGTGGAGAGCGAGGAGCGCTTCAAGCTGGGCGATCATATCCGCGTGGCGCTGCTCGAGGCCCGCGAGGAGACCCGCTCCCTGGTGGCACGCCCGGCCGACTGACATCGGGCGCACCCTTCGGCGAATGCACAGCACGGCGGCCCCAGGGCCGCCGTGCTGCGTCGGGAGCATCGCTTACCGTGCGGTGCCCGGGACAGCAAAAAGGGCGCCCGAAGGCGCCCTTTTGGCATTCCCGAGAAGGGGTACGCGGCTTACCAGCCGGTCACTTCCTTCAGGGCATCGCCGATCTCGGCCAGGGAGCGCACGGTCTTGACGCCGGCGTCTTCCAGGGCGGCGAACTTCTCGTCCGCGGTGCCCGTGCCGCCGGAGATGATCGCACCGGCGTGGCCCATGCGCTTGCCCGGAGGGGCGGTCACACCGGCGATGTAGGAGACCACCGGCTTGGAGACGTTGGCCTTGATGTAGGCGGCCGCCTCTTCCTCGGCGGTACCGCCGATCTCGCCGATCATCACGATCGCCTCGGTGGCCGGATCCTTCTCGAACATCGCGAGGATGTCGATGAAGTTGGAGCCCGGAATCGGGTCGCCGCCGATGCCCACGCAGGTGGACTGGCCGAAGCCGTGGTCGGTGGTCTGCTTGACCGCCTCATAGGTCAGGGTGCCGGAGCGCGACACGATGCCGACCTTGCCCGGCTTGTGGATGTGGCCCGGCATGATGCCGATCTTGGTCTCGCCGGGAGTGATCACGCCCGGGCAGTTCGGACCGATCAGGCGCACGCCCAGCTCGTCGCACTTCACCTTGACGTCGAGCATGTCGAGGGTCGGGATGCCCTCGGTGATGCAGACGATCAGCTTGATGCCGGCGTTGGCGGCCTCCAGGATGGAGTCCTTGCAGAACGGGGCCGGCACATAGATCACGCTGGCCTCGGCGCCGGTCTTCTCGACGGCTTCCTTGACGGTGTTGAACACCGGCAGGCCCAGGTGCTCCTGGCCGCCCTTGCCCGGGGTCACGCCGCCGACCATCTGGGTACCGTAGGCGATCGCCTGTTCGGAGTGGAAGGTCCCCTGGCCGCCGGTGAAGCCCTGGCAGATAACCTTGGTGTTCTTGTCGATCAGGATACTCATTACTTGCCCTCCGCGGCCTTGACGACCTGCTGAGCCGCATCGGTCAGACTGGTAGCCGCGATGATGTTCAGACCACTGGACGCCAGCTTCTCGGCACCCAGTTCGGCGTTGGTACCTTCCAGACGCACCACGACCGGCACGTTGACGCCGACCTGCTCGACGGCACCGATGATGCCCTCGGCGATCATGTCGCAGCGCACGATACCGCCGAAGATGTTGACCAGCACCGCCTTGACGTTGTCGTCGGAGAGGATCAGCTTGAACGCCTCGGCAACGCGCTCCTTGGTGGCACCGCCGCCCACGTCCAGGAAGTTGGCGGGAGAGCCGCCGTGCAGGTTGACGATGTCCATGGTACCCATGGCCAGGCCGGCACCGTTGACCATGCAGCCGATGTTGCCATCCAGCGCCACATAGTTCAGCTCCCAGGCGGCCGCCTCGGCCTCGCGCTCATCCTCCTGGGAGGGGTCGCGCATGGCCTGCAGGTCCGGGTGGCGATAGAGGGCGTTGCCGTCCAGGCCCAGCTTGGCGTCGAGGCAGTGGAGGTTGCCCTCGTCGGTGATCACCAGCGGGTTGATCTCGAGCAGTGCCAGATCCTTGTCGTGGAACAGCTTGGAGAGTCCCAGGAAGACCTTGGTGAACTGCTTGACCTGGTCGCCTTTCAGGCCCAGGGCGAAGGCCAGCTCGCGGGCCTGGTAGGGCTGAGCGCCCACCAGCGGATCGATCTCGGCCTTGAGGATCTTCTCGGGGGTCTCCTCGGCGACCTGCTCGATCTCCACGCCGCCCTCGGTGGAGGCCATGAAGACCACGCGACGGGTGGCGCGATCGACCACGGCGCCCAGGTAGAGCTCATCGGCGATGTCGGTGCAGTTCTCGACCAGGATCTTGGCGACCGGCTGACCCTTGGCGTCGGTCTGGAAGGTCACCAGATTCTTGCCCAGCCACTGCTCGGCGAAGGCCTTGGCCTCCTCCGGGCTCTTGATCAGCTTGACGCCGCCGGCCTTGCCGCGGCCACCGGCGTGGACCTGGGCCTTGACGACCCACTTGTCACCGCCGATCTTCTTGCAGGCTTCGGCAGCTTCTTCGGGGGTGTCGACGGCAAAGCCCTTGGACACCGGCAGACCGTAGTCGGCAAACAGCTGTTTGCCCTGATACTCGTGAAGGTTCATCGATTCATGCCATTGGTTGCATGTGACTCGAACGGCGGTCCTGTCTCACCGGCTGGCGAATGAACAAGACCACCACCGTCCCTTCCGATGCATCGCCGGAAGGGGCGCGCCGCCCGGAGGGCGGCGCTCGTTGTGCGACTTACTTGCGCTTCTTGCGGTTGGCCATGTGGATGGCGTGGCCATCCACCGCCAGGGCGGCCTCGTGTACCGCCTCGGACATGGTCGGATGCGCATAGCAGGTCAGCGCCAGATCCTCGGCGCTGGAGCCGAACTCCAGGGCGATGACGCCCTGAGCAATCATCTCGCCGGCGTGCTGGCCGACGATATGCATGCCCAGCACGCGGTCGGTCTCGGCATCGGCGATGATCTTGGCCTGGCCCTCGGTGGCGTTGTTGGCCATGGCGCGGCCGCTGGCGGCAAACGGGAAGGAGCCGGTCTTGACCTCGATGCCCTTGGCCTTGGCCTCCTGCTCGGTCAGACCGACCCAGGCCACCTCGGGGAAGGTGTAGATGACGTTGGGGATGGCGTCGTAGTTCATCTCGGCCTTGTGGCCGGCGATGACGTCGGCGACCATCACGCCCTCTTCCGAGGCCTTGTGGGCCAGCATCGGGCCGCGCACGCAGTCGCCGATGGCGTAGACGCCCGGCACGCTGGTGCGGCACTGGTCGTCAACGTGAATGAAGCCGCGCTCGTCCAGGTCGACGCCGACACCCTCGGCGACCACGCCCTGGGTGTAGGGCTTGCGGCCGACGCAGACGATCAGCTTGTCGAAGGTCATCTCCTGATCGCCGTCACCGTCGGTGTACTTGACGACCACTTCCTTGCCCTTGACCTCGGAGCCGGTGACCCGCGCGCCCAGACGGATGTCCAGGCCCTGCTTCTTGAGCAGCTTCTGGGTCTCCTTGGCAATGGCGCCATCCACCATGGGCAGGAAGCTGTCCATGGCCTCGAGCACGGTGACCTCGCTGCCCAGGCGGCTCCAGACGCTGCCCAGCTCCAGGCCGATGATGCCGGCACCGATCACGCCCAGGCGCTTGGGCGTCTCGGTGAACTCCAGGGCACCGGTGGAATCGACGATCAGACCGTCGGTGAGCGGCGTCGGCGGGATCTCCACCGGCACGGAGCCGGCCGCGATGATGATGCTGTCCGCCTCATGGGTGGTGGCCTTGCCATCCTTGTCGGTAACCTCGACCTGCCTGGCGCCGGTCACCTTGCCGGTCCCCTCGATGCCGGTCACGCCGTTGGCCTTGAACAGGCCGGCGATGCCCCCGGTGAGGTTCTTCACGATGGTGTCCTTGCGGGCGATCATCTTCTTGACGTCCATCTGGACATCACCCGCCTGGATCCCCATGTCGGCAAAGTCGTGCTTGGCCTCGACGAACTTGTGGGAGGCCTCGAGCAGCGCCTTGGAGGGGATGCAGCCCACGTTGAGACAGGTGCCGCCGAACACCACCTTGCCTTCCTTGCCGATCCACTTCTCGACGCAGGCGACCTTCAGCCCCATCTGGGCGGCGCGAATGGCGGCCACGTAGCCACCGGGGCCCGCGCCGATCACGATCACATCAAACTTGTCAGCCATGTTGGCTCCCCTTGCGTATCTTGGGTTGGGGTGCCGCCGGGATCATCCGGCGGCACGGGCCGCTCAGATGTCCAGCAGCAGGCGGGACGGATCCTCGAGCAGCTCCTTGATGGTGACCAGGAACTGCACCGCATCCTTGCCGTCGATCATGCGGTGGTCATAGGAGACCGCCAGATACATCATCGGGCGAATCTCGACCTTGCCGTTCACCGCCATGGGGCGCTCCTGGATCTTGTGCATGCCCAGGATGGCGGTCTGCGGCGGATTGATGATCGGCGTGGACATCAGCGAGCCGAAGATGCCGCCGTTGGTGATGGTGAAGGTGCCGCCCTGCATCTCGTCGATGCCCAGCTTGCCGTCACGGGCGCGCTTGCCGAAGTCGACGATGCCCTTCTCGACGTCGGCGATCTTCATGCTGTCGGTATCGCGCAGTACCGGCACCACCAGGCCGCGGTCGGTGGAAACCGCCACGCCGATATCCTGGTAGCCGTGATAGACGATGTCGGTGCCGTCGATGGAGGCGTTGACGTCCGGGAAGCGCTTGAGCGCCTCGGAGGCGGCCTTGACGAAGAAGCCCATGAAGCCGAGCTTGACGTCGTGGGTCTTGAGGAAGGCGTCCTTGTACTGGGCGCGCAGGTCCATCACCGCCCCCATGTCCACCTCGTTGTAGGTGGTGAGCATGGCCGCGCTCTGCTGAGCCTGGACCAGGCGCTTGGCGATGGTCTGACGCAGCCGGCTCATGGGCACGCGCTTCTCGGGGCGCTCGCCCTCGACGACCGGTGCCGCGGCAGCGGACTTGGCGGCGCCGCCGGCAGCCGGCTTGGCAGCCTTCTTCGCGCTGCCGTCCTTGACCGCCTTCTGCACGTCCTCCTTGAGGATACGCCCGCCCTTGCCGGTACCCTGGATGGCGCCGACATCGAGGTCGTGCTCGGCCACCAGCTTGCGGGCGGCGGGCGCCAGGATCTTGTCGCCTACCTTCTCGTCGCTGGCGCCGTCGTCGGCGGAGGCCGCCGGCGTCTTGTCGGCCGCCGTGGCAACATCGCCTCCAGCGCCTTCGGCGAAGAGCGCCAGCACCGCCTCGGACTCGACCTGGCTACCCTCTTCGGCCTTGATCTCCGCCAGGGCACCGTCGGCGGGAGCGACCACCTCGAGCACCACCTTGTCGGTCTCGATCTCGGCCAGCACCTCGTCGCGCTTGACCGCCTCGCCCACCTGCTTGTTCCAGCTGGCAACGGTGCCCTCCTGGATGGACTCGGGGAAGGTCGGCGCCTTCACCTCGTGGCGCTTGCCCTCGGCAGCCGGCTCCGCCTTGGCGTCAGCTTTCTCGGCCTTGGCGTCGGCCTTGGCGCTCTTCTCGGCCTTGCCACCCGCGGCCTTGCCTTCGCCGATGCGGCCCAGCACCTGCTCGGACTCCACGGTCTCGCCCTCCTCGACGAGTACCTCGGCGAGGGTGCCGGCTTCCGGCGCCATCACCTCGAGCACCACCTTGTCGGTCTCGATCTCGACGATCAGCTCGTCGCGTTCAACGCTGTCACCGGCCTTCTTGTGCCAGGCAGCCACGCTGCCTTCGGCAACGGATTCCGGAAAGGTTGGGGCCTTGATCTCGGTAGCCATGTCGTTTCCCTTGTCTGTTCTCTCTCGTCCCGGTGGCGTGCCTTACAGATTGAAGGCGTCTTCCACCAGCTGGCGCTGCTGTTCGATATGCACGGACATGTAGCCCGCGGCAGGTGCTGCAGAGGCCGGACGCCCGGCAAACTTGAGCGCGCCACCCAGGTTGCTCTTGAGCATGTCGGCCACGGCCCGCATGTGATGCTGGCTCGGGTACCAGGCGCCCTGG
Source organism: Halomonas sp. (assembly GCA_003552795.1). GTDB lineage: Bacteria > Pseudomonadota > Gammaproteobacteria > Pseudomonadales > Halomonadaceae > Halomonas. The sequence continues at coordinate 27,991 of PUOM01000312.1, forward strand.
TTGAGCGGCTCCTCCTGACACCAGACCACGTCGCGAACGTTGACGTAGGCCTTGAGCGCCTCGAAGAGCTCCTCCTTGGGGAAGGGGTAGAGCTGCTCGATTCGTACGATGGCGACATCCTGTCGGTCGTTCTGCTCACGCCAGCTGGCCAGGTCGTAGTAGACCTTGCCCGCGCACAGGATGATGCGCTCGACCTTCTTGGGGTCGCGCGCTCCCTGATCGGGCAGCACCATCTGGAACTGGCCGGTGGCCAGCTCGTCGAGACTGGAGGTGGCCTCCTTGTGACGCAGCAGGCTCTTGGGCGACATCACCACCAGCGGCTTGCGCAGCTGGCGAATCACCTGACGACGCAGCAGATGGAAGATCTGGGCCGGGGTCGTGGGCACGCAGACCTGCATGTTGTGCTCGGCGCACATCTGCAGGAAGCGCTCCAGGCGCGCCGAGGAGTGCTCGGGACCCTGGCCCTCGTAGCCGTGGGGCAGGAGCATGGTCAGGCCGCACAGCCGCCCCCACTTGGTCTCGCCGGAGGAGATGAACTGATCCACCACCACCTGGGCACCGTTGAAGAAGTCGCCGAACTGGGCTTCCCAGATCACCAGGTGGTTGGGCGCCGTGGTGGCATAGCCGTACTCGAACGCCAGCACCGCCTCCTCCGAGAGGAAGGAGTCGTGAATGGTGAACAGCGGCTGGCCGTCGGCCATGTGCTGCAGCGGCACATAGCTGCTGCCATCCTTCTGGTTGTGCACCACCGCGTGGCGGTGGGAGAAGGTGCCGCGGCCCACGTCCTGGCCGGTGATGCGCACCGGGTGGCCCTCGTCGAGCAGGGTGGCATAGGCCAGGGTCTCGGCGAAGCCCCAGTTCAGGGCCATGCCGCCGGCCTGCATCTTGCGGCGATCCTCGTAGATCTTGGCGACCTGGCGCTGAACTTCGACCCCGTTGGGGATCTCGCACATTCGCGCGGCCAGACGCTGCAGACGCTTCATCGCCACGGCGGTGTCCGCATAGCCGGTCCACTCATGGCCGAGGTAGGGCTTCCAGTCGACGAACAGCGAGGTGTTGGGCTCCTGCACCAGGGCGTTGGCCACATGGTTGCCGGCCAGCAGGTCCTCGCGGTAGGTCTCGATCATCGCCTTGGCGTCGTCCTCGGAGAGCACGCCCTGCGCCACCAGGCGCTCGGCATAGAGGGCGCGCGACGAGGGGTGATCCTTGATCTTGGCGTACATCATCGGCTGGGTGCCGCTGGGCTCGTCGGCCTCGTTGTGGCCGCGACGACGGTAGCAGACGAGATCGATCACCACGTCCTTCTTGAACTGCTGCCGGAAGTCGAGCGCCACCTGGGTCGCGTGCAGCACCGCGTCCGGGTCATCGCCGTTGACGTGAAAGATCGGCGCCTGGACCATCTTGGCGATATCGGTGCAGTACTCCGTGGAGCGGGTGTCCTGCGGATGCGAGGTGGTGAAGCCGACCTGGTTGTTGATCACGATATGGATGGTGCCGCCGGTCTTGTAGGCGCGGGTCTGAGACATCTGGAAGGTCTCCATGACCACGCCCTGACCGGCGAAGGCGGCATCGCCATGGACGTTGATCGGCAGCACCTTGCTGCCGTCGCTGTCGTCGCGGCGATCCTGGCGGGCACGCACCGAGCCCTCGACCACCGGGGAGACGATCTCCAGGTGGGAGGGGTTGAAGGCCAGCGCCAGGTGCACTTCCCCGCCCGGGCTCATGACGTTGGAGCTGAAGCCCTGGTGGTACTTGACGTCGCCGGAGCCGCGCTCGATGACCTTCTTGCCATCGAACTCGTCGATCAGATCGCCGGGGTTCTTGCCGAGGATGTTGACCAGCAGGTTGAGACGACCCCGGTGGGCCATGCCGATCACCATCTCCTTGATGCCGTAGCCGCCGCCGCGCTGAATCAACTCGTCCATCATCGGGATGAAGGTCTCACCCCCCTCGAGGCCGAAGCGCTTGGTGCCAGGATACTTGGAGGCCAGATAGTTCTCCAGGCCTTCGGCGGCGGTCAGCCGCTCCAGTACGTGCTGGCGCACCTCGTTGCTGAATTTCGGCGCGCTGCGCACCGACTCGAAGCGCTGCTGCAGCCAGCGCTTCTCCTCGGTGTCGACGATATGCATGATCTCGCAGCCGATGGAGCGACAGTAGGTCTGCTCCAGCGCCTCGACGATGTCCTTGAGCGGGGCGTGATCCAGCCCCAGGAAGAAGGAGCCGGTCTGGAACTCGGTGTCCATGTCGCTCTTGGAGAGCTGATGGAAGGAGAGATCGAGATCGGGCACCGGCAGCTGGCTGCGCAGGCCGAGCGGATCGATGTTGGCCTTCTGGTGACCGCGGAAGCGGTAGGCGTTGATCAGCTGAAGGACCTTGACCTGCTTCTTGCTCTCTTCTCCGCCGCCGGCGGCAGGCGCCTGGGCGGTGCGGCGAGCGCGGCCCATCTGGTAGAACTGGTCGCGGACCGGGGTGAGGGGGACATCGTGGGAGGCGCTGCCTTCGGGGGCCGGCAACTGGTCGAAGTAGCTGCGCCACTCGGCCGGGACAGCGGCGGGATCGTCGAGGTACTGCTCGTAGAGCGCTTCCAC
>PUOM01000136.1 GCA_003552795.1 Halomonas sp.
CGCGCCGCGAGCGCGAGGCCGAGGCGAGGCGCCTCACCAACCAGGCCATGCAGCACCCCCTCAAGCGTCCCGACAAGAAGCAGCGCCGGGACATCCGGCGCTTCAAGGAGTCCGGGGAAGAGTAGCGCGCCTACCAGCGAAGCGCTTACCCGCGCAGCGCTCACTCCTCACGACTCACGACTCACAAGCGCGTAGCGCGCTTACTCTTCACAGGGACCCCATGACCGACCAGATTCAGCGCTTCCTCTTCGATGACACCAACGTGCGCGGCGAGCTCGTGACCCTCTAGCAAGCCTACGCCGAGGTCCTCGACCGCCACGACTACCCGGCCGTGGTCAACCGCCTGCTGGGCGAGCTGCTGGCCGCCGTGGCCCTGCTCACCGACACCGTCAAGCTCGATGGCACCCTGAGCATCGAGGTGCGCGGCAAGGGCACCCTGGCCCTGCTGATGGCCGAATCCAACCCCGGCGGCGAGCTGCGCGCCATCGCCCGCCTGGCCGAGAACGCGCCGATGCCGGCGGATGACGCGAGCTTTCTCGAGCTGCTCGGCGGCGGTCAGATCATGATCACCCTGGACCCCCGCGAGGGGCACCGCTATCAGGGGATCGTCGCCCTGGACCACGACAGCCTGGCCGGCTGCCTGGCCGCCTACTTCGCCCAGTCGGAGCAGCTGCCCACCCGCCTGTGGCTGGCCGCGGACGGCCAGCGCGCCGCCGGCCTGCTGCTGCAGCGCATGCCCGACGAGTCCCGCAACCAGGACCTCGACGCCTGGGACCGCAGCGTGATGCTGGCCGAAACGGTCAAGGAGGAGGAGCTGCTTGGGCTCGCCCCCGAGGCGCTGCTGCAGCGTCTCTATCACGAGGAGACGGTGCGGATCTTCGAGCCCAAGTCGCTGCGCTTCGGCTGCACCTGCTCCCGGGAGCGGATCGCCTCCGCGCTGCTGACCCTGGGCGAGGCGGAGCTGCGCGAGGTGCTGGCCGAGCATGGCAGCATCGACACCCAGTGCCATTTCTGCCACACCGCCTACCACTTCGATGAGGTCGACGTCGAGGCGCTGCTGGTCGAGGGCAAGGCACCGCCCGCTCAGCTCCACTGAAGCATTGCTGCGTCGCACAACCGATCATGTAGTGAAATGGCTTCATGTTGTAGAAAAACTACATGAAGTTCGCCTAAGAACAGCGTTCCACGCGGCGATGCTTTTTGCCATAATGGCGCCGCTTTTTTCGGCTCGGTCGCTTCGCCACAAGACGGGATATCCGCAGCGGCGATCGATGGCAGTATCGCTGCGTCGCCACCGACGCCCGGCACACGAGAGAGAATCGGCCTCAAGGCCCAGGAACCGACATGACCACACCCCAAGCTCCCAAAGCCCACGTCAACCTCAGCAGCGCCGAACTCATCGAGCGGGCAGTGGCCACCGGCGAGGGCCGTCTGGCCGCCAACGGCGCCCTGGTGGTGAATACCGGTGAGCGCACCGGACGTTCGCCCAAGGACCGCTTCCTCGTCGATGAGCCCTCCACCAGCGATCAGATCGACTGGGGCAGCGTCAACCGTCCCTTCGACGCCGAGAAGTTCGACGCCCTCTGGGCTCGCGTCGAGGACTACCTGCTGGGCCGTGAGCACTACGTGTCGGAGCTTCACGTGGGCAGCGACCCGACCTACTACCTGCCGGTTCGCGTGCAGACCGAGACCGCCTGGCAGAACCTGTTCGGCCGCACCATGTTCGTGCGCCCGGAGGCCTACAACCCCTCCGCCAAGGATGAGTGGACCATTCTCAACGCCGCCGGCTTCGAGTGTGACCCGGCCCGCGACGGCACCCACTCCGACGGCACCGTGATCATCAACTTCGCCCAGAAGAAGGTGCTGATCGCCGGCATGCGCTACGCCGGAGAGATGAAGAAGGCCATGTTCTCCGTCCAGAACTTCCTGCTGCCGGCCGCCGACGTGCTGCCGATGCACTGTTCCGCCAACGTCGGCGAGGACGGCGAGACCTGCCTCTTCTTCGGCCTCTCCGGCACCGGCAAGACCACCCTCTCCGCCGACCCGGCACGCTTCCTGATCGGCGACGACGAGCACGCCTGGGGCCCGGGCACCGTCTTCAACATGGAGGGCGGCTGCTACGCCAAGTGCATCGACCTCTCCGAGAAGAACGAGCCGGTCATCTGGAACGCCATCAAGTTCGGCACCGTGCTGGAGAACGTGGTCCTCGACGATCGTCGCGAGCCGGACTACGCCGACGATAGCCTGACCCAGAACTCCCGCGCCGCCTATCCGCTGGAGCACATCGACAAGCGCGTGCCCGAGAACCGCGCCGGCGAGCCCAACGCCATCGTCTTCCTGACCTGCGACATGAGCGGCGTGCTGCCGCCGGTCTCCGTGCTCACCAAGGAAGCCGCGGCCTACCACTTCCTCTCCGGCTACACCGCCAAGGTAGGCTCCACCGAGATGGGTTCCGCCGAAGGGCTCTCCACCACCTTCTCTACCTGCTTCGGGGCGCCGTTCTTCCCGCGTCCGGCCCGCGAGTACGCTGACCTGCTGATCAAGCGCGTGGCCGAGAAGGACGCCCAGGTCTACCTGGTCAACACCGGCTGGACCGGCGGCTCCTACGGTGAGGGCGGCTCGCGCTTCTCCATCCCCACCACCCGCGCCATCATCAGCGCCATCCAGACCGGCGTGCTGCGCGAGGTCGAGACCAAGCAGATCGACGGTCTCAACCTGCAGGTGCCGGTGGCCGTGCCGGGCGTCGACTCCCGCCTGCTCGATCCGCGCGAGACCTGGGAAGACCAGGCCGCCTACGATCGCAAGCGCCAGGACCTGGCCGAGCAGTTCGTCGAAAACTTCAAGAAGTTCGACGGCGTCAGCGAAGCGATCATCAAGGCGGGTCCCAGCCTGACCTGAGGGTATGCTGACCCCGGGATGTGTCGCCGCCGCCGAGGATTCGCCGCCGAGGGGTCAGACCCCGGCGGCGTCGAACCCGCTCGCAAGGCTCACCATGACGGGCTTCGTGACTTGGCCGGGGTCTGACCCCGGGATGTGTCGCCGCCGCCGAGGATTCGCCGCCGAGGGGTCACCCCTCACCCCTCACCATTCACACCCCCGACTCCCGGCGCAGCCGAGCTTGTGATACCTTGTCGCGATCGATTTTCGAGCATCAGCGAAGGGGTTACATGGACGCCACCAGCCGCATCATCACGCGCCTCGCCGAGGAGCTTTCCGTTCGCCCGCAGCAGGTCTCGGCCACGGTGGAGCTGCTCGACGGCGGGGCGACCGTGCCCTTCATCGCCCGCTACCGCAAGGAGGTCACCGGCGGGCTCGACGATACCCAGCTGCGCAACCTCCACGAGCGGCTCGGCTACCTGCGCGAGCTGGAGGAGCGCCGCACCGCGGTGCTCGCCGCCATCGACGAGCAGGGCAAGCTCACCGCGGAGCTGGCGGGGCAGATCCAGGCCGCCGATACCAAGCAGCGCCTGGAAGACCTCTACCTGCCCTACAAGAAGAAGCGCCGCACCAAGGCCCAGATCGCCCGCGAGGCGGGTCTCGAGCCCCTGGCGGATGCCCTGCTGGCCGACCCCACCCTGGACCCCGAGGCCGAGGCGGCGAAGTACCTTCGCGCCGCCGAGGGCGACACTCCCGCGGTGGAAGACACCAAGGCGGCCCTGGACGGCGCTCGCCAGATCCTCATGGAGCGCTTCGCCGAGGACGCCGAGCTGGTGGGCAGCCTGCGCGAGCGGCTGTGGCAGGAGGGCGAGCTCAGCGCCCGGCTGATTCCCGGCAAGGAGCGCGAGGGCGCCAAGTTCTCCGACTACTTCGAGCATGACGAGAAGCTGGCGAAGACCCCCTCCCACCGGGCGCTGGCCATGTTCCGCGGCCGCAACGAGGGCGTGCTGACCCTGGCCATCAAGCTGCCCGGGGAGGACGAGGCGCCGCTCCATCCGGCCCAGGTGGCCATCGCCCGTCACTTCGAGATCCGCGACCAGGGGCGGGCCGCCGACAAGTGGCTGCGCGACGTGGTGCGCTGGACCTGGCGGGTCAAGCTCTACACCCATCTCGAGACCGAGCTGATGGGGCGGCTGCGCGAGTCCGCTGAGCTCGCCGCCATCGAGGTCTTTGCCGCCAACCTCAAGGATCTGCTGCTGGCCGCTCCGGCGGGGCAGAAGGCGACGCTGGCCATCGACCCCGGCCTGCGCACCGGCTGCAAGGTGGCGGTGGTGGACGCTACCGGCCAGTTCCTGGCCCACACCACCATCTACCCTCACGCGCCCCGCAACGCCTGGGACGCCTCCCTGGCCGAGCTGGCCCGCCTGGTCGAGCAGCACGACGTGGCGCTGATCGCCGTGGGCAACGGCACCGCCAGCCGCGAGACCGACCGCCTGGCCGGCGACCTGGTCAAGGCCTTTGCGGGCAAGCGTCAGCTTGCCAAGGTGATGGTCAGCGAGGCGGGGGCCTCGGTCTATTCCGCCTCGGAGTACGCCTCCCGGGAGCTGCCGGATCTCGACGTCACCATCCGCGGCGCCGTTTCCATCGCCCGCCGCCTCCAGGACCCGCTCGCCGAGCTGGTCAAGATCGAGCCCAAGTCCATCGGCGTGGGGCAGTACCAGCACGACGTCTCCCAGCTGCAGCTGTCGCGCAGCCTCGAGGCGGTGATCGAGGACTGCGTGAACGCCGTGGGGGTGGATCTCAACACCGCCTCCAGCGCGCTGCTCTCCCGGGTGGCCGGGCTCTCCCCGGCGCTGGCCGAGGCCATCGTCGCCCGGCGCAACGCCGAGGGCCCCTTCGCCAGCCGCAAGGAGCTGCTCGACGTCAACCGCCTCGGGCCCAAGACCTTCGAGCAGTGCGCCGGCTTCCTGCGCATCATGAACGGCGCCAATCCCCTGGACGCCAGCGCCGTGCACCCCGAGGCCTATCCCCTGGTGAAGCGCATCGCCGAGAAGAGTGGCCGCGAGCTGGGCAGCCTGATCGGCGACAGCGCCACCCTCAAGGCCGTGAAGCCCACCGACTTCGCCGACGAGCGTTTCGGGGTGCCCACCGTCACCGACATCCTCGCCGAGCTCGACAAGCCCGGCCGCGACCCGCGCCCCGAGTTCAAGGCCGCCGAGTTCCGCGAAGGGGTCGAGACCCTCAAGGACCTGGAGCCCGGCATGGTGCTGGAGGGCAGCGTCACCAACGTCACCCACTTCGGCGCCTTCGTCGATATCGGCGTCCATCAGGATGGCCTGGTGCATATCTCGGCGCTCTCCGACAAGTTCATCGAGGATCCCCGCACGGTGGTCAAGGCCGGCGATATCGTCCGGGTCAAGGTGATGAACGTTGACCTGGAGCGGTCGCGCATCGGCCTCTCCATGCGCCTCGACGACCAGCCGGACGAGCAGGGCGCGACGCCCCGCCGCGGCGGCGGCGAGCGCCAGGCCCGGGGCGGCAAGCCGCCCCGCAAGGGCGGCGGCCAGGGAGGCGGGAAGGCCCAGGAGGCCCCCGTGGGGGCGCTCGGTGCGGCGCTGCTCAAGGCCAAGAAGGAGCGCTGATGCCCCCGCTGCCTTTCAACCCGCGCCCTTGGGCACCATAATCGGCATCTTTTACGGGCGCCTCGGGCGCCCCTGTCATCGAGCGAGGCGCCCGCGGCGTCTTCCACCACAAGGGGTGTTACCTTGTCCGACTCACTCACTGCCCTTATCGAGCGCCTGGACGGTCCCGCCCGCCAGGGCCAGTTCGGCCGCCTGCGCCGCGGCCTCGAGAAGGAGGGGCTGCGCGTCGACCCCGAGGGGCGCATCGCCCAGACGCCGCATCCCGCTGCGCTGGGCTCCAAGCTGACCCATCCGCATATCACCACCGACTACTCCGAGGCGCTGCTGGAGTACATCACCCCGGTCACCTGCCGTCCCGCCGACGCCATGGCCTTCCTGGGCGACCTGCACCGCTACAGCTACCGCTATCTGGGCGACGAGCTGATCTGGCCGGCCAGCATGCCCTCGCGCCTGGACGGCAACGACAGCGTGCCGATCGCCGATTACGGCCGCTCCAACTCGGGCATCATGAAGCGGGTCTACCGCAAGGGGCTGGACGTGCGCTACGGGCGCATCATGCAGGCCATCGCCGGGGTGCACTACAACGTCTCCCTGCCCGATGACCTCTGGACCCTGCTGCGCGAGCTGGAGGGGGCCGCCGAGACCCCCATGGGCGACTATCGCTCCCAGCGCTACTTCGGGCTGATCCGCAACTTCCGCCGCCACAGCTGGCTGCTGCTCTACCTGTTCGGCGCCTCCCCGGCGCTGGACCGCAGCTTCCTGCCCGACGGCAAGGTGCCCGAGCGGCTCCAGGCCCACGGCGAAGAGACCCTGATCTCCCCCTGGGCCACCAGCCTGCGCATGTCCGATCTGGGCTACCAGAACAAGGTGCAGGAGCAGCTCAAGATCTGCTTCAACTCGCTCTCCAACTACGTCAACACCCTGCGCAACGCCATCTCCACTCCCTGGCCCGCCTACGCGGCGCTGGGCGTGCAGGAGGGGGGCGAATGGCGCCAGCTCAACGCCAACATCCTGCAGATCGAGAACGAGTACTACAGCGACATTCGCCCCAAGCGGGTCACCCGCCACGGCGAGACCCCCAGCCAGGCCCTGGAGGCCGGCGGGGTGGAGTACATCGAGGTGCGCTGTCTCGACCTCAACCCGCTGCTGACACTGGGACTCGACGAGACGCAGATCCGCTTCGTGGACGCCTTCGTGATGTGGTGCCTGCTCAGGGAGAGCCCCTGGATCTCCGACGAGGAGTGCGAGAGCCTCGACGACAATCGGCGCCTGGTGGTGGAGCGCGGCCGCGACCCCGAGCTGCGCCTCCGCGACCAGGATCGCGACCGCAGCCTGGCGGAGTGGGGGAGCGAGATCCTGGCCGAGATCGACCAGGTGGCCGGCCTGCTCGACCGCCTGGAGGAGGGCGACAGCCCCCACCGTGACGCCGTGGCGGCCATGGCGCCGCGCCTGGCGGACCCCTCTCTGACGCCCTCGGGGCAGCTGCTGGCGCGCCTTCAGGAGAACGGCGAAGAGTTCAGCGATGCCATGCTGGCCCTCGCCCGGCAGCAGGCCGAACGGCTGCGCGGCGAGCCCATGGATCCCGCCCGGGAGGCGCTCTTCGAGGAGCTGGTGGCGACTTCCTGGCGCCAGCAGGAGGAGATCGAGGGCGCCGAGCGCGTCGCCTTCGACGACTTCCTGGCCGACTACTTCGCCCATGCCCGGGAGTCGCGCATCCTCGGTGAGACCACCTCATGAGGGCCCGGCTGGCACGACTCTCCGTGCGCCAGTGGAGTCTCGCCGGGCTGGCCTTCTGTGGCCTGATGATGCTGGTGGCCCTGGGTCTCGAGCATATCGGCGGACTGCATCCCTGCCCGCTCTGCATCTTCCAGCGGGTGGCGGTGCTGGCCGCGGCGGCGGTCTTCGCCGTGGCGGCGATTCACAACCCCGGGGGCCGGGTGGGCGCCAGCGTCTACGGCGTGCTGGGCCTGGCCGCGGTGGGCAGCGGCATCGGCGTGGCCTGGCGCCACCTCTGGCTGCAGTCGCTGCCGCCGGAAGAGGTGCCGAGCTGCGGTCCGAGCCTGGACTACATGATGGAGCTGCTGCCCCTGCAGGAGGTCATCTCCATGGTGCTTTCCGGCTCCGGGGAGTGCGCCGAGATCGACTTCCTGCTGCTCGGCATCTCGCTGCCCGGCTGGACCCTGATCGGCTTTCTGGTGCTGGCCCTGGCGCCGCTGGGCCTGCTGCTCGCGGCGTTTCGCGAGCGCCAGTGAAACGTCCCGCGGCAGGGATTGACAGCGCCAGCGGGGCGGGCGAGTCTGGAGTCCCTGCCGGGCGCAGGAGGCGCCGGGCACCACCGAGCTGGCTCTATCAAACGAAGGGAGGCCCCCATGCTGGAAGACTGCAAGAGCGCCCTGGAGCGCTGGGGCGGCGTGCACAGGCTGATCGACCGCTGGCTGGACGAGCGCCGCGAGCTGCTGGTTCAGTTCGTGGAGCTCAAGGAAGCCTGCGACGCCGAGCTCGAGGCGGTGAGCAAGGCGCAGATCGACCGCTTCAGCGAGCTGCTGATGGACTACATCAGCGCCGGCCACTTCGAGATCTACCCCCAGCTCCGTGAGGAGGCCAAGGCCTTCGAGGACGACGCGGCGCTGGCCCTGGCCGACAGCCTGCTGGCGCGGCTGGAGATGTCCACCGAGCTGGTGCTCTCCTTCGACGCCGAATACGAAAGCCCGGGTCGAGTGCGTCAGCACCTGGGCCGGCTGCCCGCCTGGCTCGAGCGCCTGGCCCACGGCCTCACCGAGCGCTTCGCCCTCGAAGACCAGCTGATCGGCCGGGTGCACGCCGCCCACGCCCCCGACGCGGCCCGTGCCGAGCTGCGCTCGGAGCTGTAACCGCCATGCCATCGCGCTTTCGCGACAGTAGCGTCGGGTGGTGTCTGCTGCTGGGGCTGCTGGGTCTGGTTGCCGTCTTCAGCATGTCCAGCAGCGGGCGTGCCGAACTTCCCCACGTCATGGCGGCCTTGACGGTGCTGGTGCCGCTGACCCTGTTCGGCGTTGTGCTGCGCAGCCCCTGGCCCGCCGTGGGCGCCCTGGCGATGCTGTTCGTCATCAACGCCACTCTGGGCTAGTCCAGCTTTCAGGACGCCTGGCGGCGCGACTTTGCCAGCGTTGGCGGCGCCCCGAGGGGTCAGACCCCGGCGGCGTCGAATCCGCTCGCAAGGCGCACCATGACGCGCTTCATGACTTGGCCGGGGTCTGACCCCTCAGGGGCGA
>PUOM01000269.1 GCA_003552795.1 Halomonas sp.
GGCCGCATGCCCTCCGCGGTGGGCTACCAGCCGACCCTGGCCGAGGAGATGGGTGTGCTCCAGGAGCGCATCACCTCCACCAGCAAGGGCTCGATCACCTCCATTCAGGCGGTCTACGTGCCCGCGGATGACCTGACCGACCCCTCTCCGGCGACGACGTTCTCGCACCTGGATGCGACCGTGGTTCTGGCGCGCTCCATCGCCGAGCTGGGCATCTACCCGGCCATCGACCCGCTGGATTCCACCTCGCGTCAGCTGGATCCGCTGGTCGTCGGCGAAGAGCACTACGACACCGCTCGCGGCGTCCAGAACGTGCTGCAGCGCTACAAGGAGCTCAAGGATATCATCGCGATCCTGGGTATGGACGAGCTGTCCGACGAGGACAAGCTGGCCGTATCCCGAGCGCGCAAGATCCAGCGCTTCCTGTCGCAGCCGTTCTTTGTGGCCGAGGTATTCACCGGGGCGCCCGGCAAGTACGTGTCCCTGAAGGACACCATCAGTGGCTTCCAGGGCATTCTCAACGGCGAGTACGATGAGCTGCCGGAGCAGGCCTTCTACATGGTCGGCACCATCGACGAGGCCGTCGAGAAAGCCAACCAGATGAAGTAATCCCGTCCATCAGGGGGATTCGCTATGGCGAACAGCTTCACTTGCAACATCGTCAGCGCCGAAGCGGCCATCTTCTCGGGCGAGATCGAGCAGCTGGTAGCCTCGGGCATGATGGGGGATATCGGCATCCTCGCGGGCCACCGGCCGCTGCTCACCGAGCTCAAGCCGGGCCCGATTCGCGTCATCCACGAGGGAGGCGAGGAGGAGAACTTCTACGTTTCCGGTGGCTTTCTCGAAGTGCAGCCGAACGTGGTGACCATCCTGGCCGATGCGGCGTCCCGTGCCGGCGACCTCGACGAAGCCTCTGCCGAGGAAGCCCGTCAGCATGCGCTGAAGGCGTTCAGCGACAAGTCGGCGGAGCTGGATTATACCCGCGCCGCCGCCGAGCTCGCCGAGGCCGTGGCCCAGCTGCGTACCATTCAGCAGCTGCGCAAGAAGGCCGGCAAGGGCTGATCCTGCTGCCCGAGCCGTGACGGCGCCCCCCGATCCCGTGAAACACCGGGGTCGGGGGGCGTTTGCGTCTCTGATATACTTTTTATCAGCTATCGCGGTCGGCCCCCCTGCGACCCGATGACCAACCCGCCAGGTGTCAGGAGGATGCCATGTCCCTGAACGAGACCTTGATCGAGCAGCATGACGCCCTGATGACCGCCCTGAAGGCGGAGGATGAGGGACAGCTGGAGGAGCTGCTCCAGGAGGTGCGTGCCGCCGATATTGCCGAGATCCTTGAGTACATTGCCGAGGAGGAGGAGCACCGCGAGACGGTCTTTGCCCTGCTGGCCAGCCTCTCCCTCGAGCGCCGGGCGCACATCATCGGCTATCTGCCCGAGGAGCTTCAGGAAGAGCTGGCCGGTGAGATGAGCGACGACACCCTGCTGTCGGTCATGGAGGAGATGAGTGCCGACGAGCGGGCGGACCTCTTCAACCTGCTCGACGAGGATCGCCGCGAGGGGCTGCTGCGCCGCATGGCGCGCCAGGAGCGTGAGGATCTCAAGCGCCTGGCCAGCTACGAGGAGGGCACCGCCGGGGCGATCATGACCTCGGACTATGTGGCCATCCCCAGCGGCATGACCGTCTCCCAGGCGATGATGCGGGTGCGCCAGACCGCCCCCGACGCCGAGACGGTCTACCAGCTCTATATCATCGAGCCTGACGGTGGCCTGGCCGGGACCCTGTCGCTGCGCCAGCTGATGGTGGCGCGCCCCGGGGCCCAGGTCGATGAGCTGATGATCAAGGACGTGATCAGCACCCAGGTGGAGGCGCCCCAGGAAGATGTGGCCAAGCTGATCGCCCGCTACGACATGCTGGCGGTACCGGTGCTCGATGGCGACGAGCGGCTGGTGGGCATCATCACCCATGATGACGCCATGGACGTGGCCGAGGAGGAGGCCACCGAGGACATGCACAAGGGCGTGTCGGTGGGCAAGATCGAAAGCCTGCGCTCCGCCAGCCTCTTCGAGCTCTATCGCAAGCGTATCGTCTGGCTGGTGCTGCTGGTCTTCGCCAATATCTTTTCCGGCGCCGGCATCGCCTACTTCGAGGAGACCATCGAGGCCTATATCGCCCTGGTCTTCTTCCTGCCGCTGCTGGTCGACTCCGGCGGCAACGCCGGCTCCCAGGCTGCCACCCTGATGGTGCGCGGCATGGCCACCGGCGACGTGCGCAGCCGCGACTGGGCCCGGCTACTCGGCCGAGAGGTATTCGTCGCCATTGGGCTGGGCCTGACCATGGCCCTGGCCGTCTCGGTGGTGGGGGTGTTCCGTGCCGGCACGGAGATCGCCATGGTGGTCGCCATGAGCATGGTGCTGATCGTGATCGTGGGCAGCCTGATCGGCATGATCCTGCCCTTCATCCTCAACAAGCTGGGCTGGGATCCGGCCACCGCCTCGGCGCCGCTGGTGACCTCCATCGCCGATGCCTCCGGGGTGCTGATCTACTTCGCCCTGGCCACCGCCATCCTGGGGCTGCCCGGCGCCTAGCGAGCTCAGGCTGACCTCATTGTCAGGCCCGGGCTACCCCGGGCCTGACGGTCGCCACTCGTCGCCGGCCTTGAAGCCTTGCCTCCCCGCTCTCGATTCCAGTCATCGCACCGGTCGGCGATCTGGTTCGCGAATCTCGCGAGGTGGACTGGCCGGCGGCGGGGGGCGGTGCCATCCTGTCCGGTATCAGCGTCTGTTTCTGCATCCACGACTTCCCGGCCTTCATCAAGCGGCTCGGGATGCCACCCTTCCTCGTCGACCGCCTGCTGCTCGGCGGCTGGCAGACATGGCTATTCCGGTAGCCTCGCTTCCCCTTTTGTCATGGAGAGTGCTCGTATCATGAAAGCCCCGGCTTCCCTGCTGTTTCTCTGCCTCCTGCTGGTGCTGGCCGGCTGCTCGGAGAGCGATCGTCCCCTCGACTCCCCGGTGCGCTTCGAGGGCGGTATCTTCGGCAGCTTCTATCAGGTGACCATCGCCGACGCCCTGACCCAGGGCGAGGCCCGGGCGCTGGAGGAGGGTATCCTCGAGGTGCTCGATGAAGTGGATGTCTCCATGTCGATCTATATCGAGGACTCCGAGCTGATGGCGCTCAATCAGGCGCCGCTGGACGAATGGCAGCCGCTCTCCGATGAGCTCATGGAGGTGCTGGCGATCAGCCAGGCGGTGGCCGAGAAGAGCGACGGTGCCTTCGACGTCACCATGGGGGGACTGGTCAACCTGTGGAGCTTCGGCAGCGAAGCGCGCCCCCGCGAGGTGCCGGACGCGTCCGAGCTGGACGAGCGCCTGGAACTGGTCGGCTTCGATGCGGTGGAGCTCGACCCGTCGGGGCTGCAGGCGCGCCGCACCCGGGACGTCTTCGTCGATCTGGGGGGGGTGGCCAAGGGCCATGCCGTGGACCGGGTGGCGGCCTACCTCGACCGCGAGGGCATCGAGCACTATCTGGTCAATCTGGGCGGTGACCTGATCGCTCGGGGCCATCGCAACGCCAGGGAAGCGGGTGACGACGAGGCAGAGCCCTGGCGCATCGGCATCGAGGCGCCGCTGGATGATCGTCAGGAGGCCCAGTACGTGCTGCCCATTCGGGACGTGTCGCTGGCGACCTCTGGCGACTACCGCAACTACTTCGCGGAGGAGGGGCAGCGCTTCTCCCACACGATTGATCCACGCAGCGGCCGTCCCATCAGCCACTCGCTGGCCTCGGTGAGCGTTCTGCATCCCTCCAACGCCTGGGCCGATGCCTGGGCCACGGCGCTGATGGTGCTGGGCGATGAGGCCGGCATGGCCCTGGCCCGGGAGCAGGACCTCAAGGTGCTGATGATCGTGCGCGACGGCGACGACTGGCAGAGCCGCGTCAGTCCCGCCTTCGTCGATGCCTTCGGCGAGGAGCGGGTGGCGGAGCTGGGCCTGGAGGTCCACTGAGTCCTAGAATGATGAGATCGATGAACCTGGACGAGACGAACCTGGACAAGGAGTCATGATGACGCTGGACGTGGTAATTCTTGCGGCGGGTCAGGGTACCCGCATGCGCTCGACCCTCCCCAAGGTCCTGCACCGCCTGGCCGGCAAACCCATGGTGCGCCACGTGATCGATACCGCCACAGGCTTGCGCGCCGAGCGCACCCATGTGGTGGTGGGGCACGGCGCCGATAGGGTGCGCGAGGCACTGGCCGACTGCGCGGTGCACTTCGCGCTGCAGGCCGAACAGAAGGGCACCGGCCACGCCGTGGCCCAGGCCCTGGATCACCTCGGCGAGGGCAAGGTGCTGGTGCTCTACGGCGACGTGCCGTTGATCCGCCGCGAGACCCTGGCGGCGCTGCTCGCGAACGTCGATGACGATCATCTGGGACTGCTCACCGTGACCCTCGATGATCCCACCGGCTACGGGCGCATCCTGCGCAACGCCGACGGCGAGGCGGTGGCCATCGTCGAGCACAAGGATGCCTCGGAGAGCGAGCGGACGATCGACGAGTGCAACACCGGCATCATGGCCATGACCGCCGCCCAGCTGCGCCGCTGGCTGCCGAGCCTCTCCGCCGAAAATGCCCAGGGAGAGTATTATCTGACCGATATCATCGCCATGGCGGCCGCCGAGGGAGTGAAGATCGTCACTGCCCAGCCGGCCGAAGCGGTGGAGGTGGAAGGCGTCAACAACCGTTTGCAGATGGCTCGCCTGGAGCGCGCCTATCAGCGCTCCCAGGCCGAACGGCTGATGGCCGATGGCGTGGCCCTGCTCGATCCGGTGCGCCTCGATGTGCGGGGTACCCTGACCTGCGGCCATGATGTGGAGATCGACGTGGGCTGCGTCTTCGAGGGCGAGGTGGAGCTCGGTGAGGGGGTGCGTATCGGCCCCCACTGCGTGATTCGCGACAGTCATATCGGTGCCGGCACGCGGGTCGAGCCACATAGCGTGATCGAGGGCGCGGTCATTGCCGGGCGAGGCCAGGTCGGCCCCTTCGCCCGGCTGAGGCCCGGCACCCGCCTGGCAGTGGGCGCCAAGGTGGGTAACTTCGTCGAGACCAAGAACGTGGAGGTGGGCGAGGGCAGCAAGATCAACCATCTGAGCTATGTGGGCGATGCCCGCCTGGGGCGCGAGGTCAACGTCGGCGCCGGCACCATCACCTGCAACTATGACGGGGCCCACAAGCATCGTACCGAGATCGGCGATGGCGCCTTCATCGGCTCCAACACGGCGCTGGTGGCCCCGGTCAGCGTGGGCCGCCATGCTACCGTGGGCGCCGGTTCCACCATCAGCAAGGATGTGCCGGACAATGCCCTGGCCGTCTCCCGGGGCCGCCAGATCAGCAAGGCCGACTGGCCGCGCCCCTGCAAGGACAAGTAAGGAGAGTCACCATGTGTGGAATCGTCGGGGCCGTTGCCGAGCGCAATGTGGAAGGTATTCTGCTCGAGGGGCTGAAGCGGCTCGAATATCGCGGCTATGATTCCGCCGGCATGGCGGTGCTGGCGCCGGAAGGGCAGCTGCAGCGCCGACGGGCGGTGGGCAAGGTGGTTGCCCTGGCCGAATGCCTGGCGGCAGAACCGCTGCCCGGGCACTGCGGCATCGCTCATACCCGCTGGGCCACCCACGGCCGCCCCAGCGAGGCCAACGCCCATCCCCACCAGTCCGGCGAACGACTGGCAGTGGTTCACAACGGCATCATCGAGAACCACGAGAGCCTGCGCCGCGAGCTCGAGGCGGGGGGCTATGACTTCACCTCCGAGACGGATACCGAGGTGGTAGCCCATCTGCTGGAGCGCGAGAGCCGCGAGGCGGGAGACCTGCTGGCAGCGGTACGTCGCGTGCTCTCCCGGCTGGATGGCGCCTATGCGCTGGGGGTGGTCAGCGCGGACGAGCCCGATGTGATCATCGGCGCTCGCAAGGGCAGCCCGCTGGTGGTGGGGGTGGGCATCGGTGAGGCCTTCCTGGGCTCCGATCCCCTGGCACTGCTGCAGGTCACCGACCGCTTCATCTATCTGGAAGAGGGGGATCTGGTGCGCCTCTCGGCCGGTGGGCAGATAGAGGTCTTCGATGCCGGTAGTAAACCGGTGGAGCGCGAGGTGCAGACCTTCGAGCACGGCGACGGGGCGGCCAGCAAGGGCGAGTACCGCCACTTCATGCTCAAGGAGATCCACGAGCAGCCGGCGGTGATCGCCGCGGCCCTCGAGGGTCGCCTGGGCGCGAGTTCGGCGCTGGTGGAGAGCTTCGGCCCCGACGCCGAAGCGCTTTTCGGCCGCGTCCGCCAGGTCCATATCGTCGCCTGCGGCACCAGCTATCACGCCGGCATGGTGGCCCGCTACTGGCTGGAGCGCTTCGCCGGGGTGCCGGTGCAGGTGGAAGTGGCGTCGGAGTACCGCTATCGTCAGGTGGTGGTGCCCGATGACACCCTGTTCGTCACCCTCTCCCAGTCCGGCGAGACCGCCGATACCCTGGCGGCGCTGCGCTTCGCCAAGGCGGGCGGCTACCTGGCCAGCCTGGCGATCTGCAACGTGCCGGGCAGCTCCCTGGTGCGCGAGTCGGACCTGACCCTGATGACCCAGGCGGGGCCCGAGATCGGGGTGGCCTCCACCAAGGCCTTCACCACCCAGCTCACCGCGCTGATGCTCTTCACCCTGGCGCTAGGGCGTGTGAAGGGGCTCGACGAGGCCATCCAGGCCGAGCTGGTGGGGGCCCTGCGCGGCCTGCCGCGGCTGGTGACCCGAGTGCTGGCGCTCGACCCGCAGATCGAGGCGCTCTCCACCGCCTTCGCCGAGAAGCACCATGCGCTCTTCCTGGGGCGCGGGGCGCACTTCCCCATCGCCCTGGAGGGGGCGCTCAAGCTCAAGGAGATCTCCTATATACACGCCGAGGCCTATCCGGCCGGGGAACTCAAGCACGGCCCCCTGGCGCTGGTGGACAGCGAGATGCCGGTCATTTCGGTCGCTCCCAACGATGAGCTGCTCGACAAGCTGAAGTCCAACCTGCAGGAGGTCCGGGCCCGGGGAGGTGAACTGTTCGTGTTCGCCGATGAGCAGGTGGGCATGGTCGAGGAGGAAGGGGTCAGGGTGCTCTGCCTGCCCCATGTGCACGAGGCGCTGGCGCCGATCCTCTACACCCTGCCGCTGCAGCTGCTCAGCTACCACGTGGCGGTGCTCAAGGGCACCGATGTCGACCAGCCGCGCAACCTGGCCAAGAGCGTGACGGTGGAGTGACGCTTGCCGCCGAGCCGCCGCGTCTCTATCTGGGGCTACCCATGTGGGCCAACCCCGACTGGCGCGGCACTCTCTATCCGCCCCATGGTGGCGGGCTCGAGGAGTATGCTCGGGTGTTCGGCACGGTGGAGGGCAACACCACCTTCTACAGCGGTGCCCCCCGGACAGAGACGGCGACGGCCTGGGCCCGCCAGGCGCCGCCGGGATTCCGCTTCTGCTTCAAGCTGCCGGCGGCGCTGACCCACGAGCGGCGGCTGGCGGGGATCGAGGGCGAGTTCGATGCCTTCCTCGAGGCGCTCTCGCCACTCCACGACCGGCTGGGCCCCTTGATGGTCCAGCTGCCTCGGGATTTCGGCCCGCAGGAGCTTCCCCGGCTAGACGCGCTGCTGGCTCGCTGGCCCCCGGAAGTGCCCTGTGCGGTGGAGGTACGCCATCCCGAGTTTTTCCACAAGGGGGCGGCCGAGATCGCCCTCAACAGATTGTTGATAAGTCACGGCGTCGACCGGGTGATGCTCGATGTGCGCCCGCTCTTCTCGACCCCGCCGGAGGCTCACCCCGGGCTCGCCAAGGCCCAGCGGGAAAAGCCAAGACGCCCTTTACACGTGCTTTCCACGGCAGATCGCCCGCTGGTGCGCTTTATCGGCCACTTCGATCCGGTGATCAACGAGTGCTATTTCGACGCCTGGATTCCGCGTCTCGCCCTGTGGATAAAACAGGGGAAAACCCCTTATCTGATGGTGCATACACCGGACAATCGCCAGGCGCCGGAACTGGCCAGATCCCTCCATGCGCGGCTCGCTGAGGCTTGCTCCCTGCCGTCCCTGGTGGACTTCCCCGGCGAGGCACAGCAGGCCCTCTTCTGATGGCCCATGCCCCATGACAGCAGATCGAATCGGCTTGCCACCTTCGGCTGGCCATCCAGCCTTTGATCGGATAGTTTTAGGCCCCGCTTCGGCAGTGATCCGGCCTGGATGCTGTCGTGCTCTGGCAGGCGCCGTGTGATCCATGGCGACCTGGACGTGGCAATACAAGCACAAGCCGTCATCGCGCCGGACCGGCCGATGGCGACACGTACACTCAGGGTGAATCATGTCTAAACTCGTGCATGCACAGTGGTCGTCGAAGATGACCTTAGTGCTCGCCGCCGCGGGCTCTGCGGTGGGACTGGGCAATATCTGGCGTTTCTCCTACATGGTGGGGGACAGCGGTGGCGCGGCCTTCGTGCTTATCTATCTGGCCTGCGTGGCCCTGGTGGGTCTGCCGATCCTGGTGGCCGAATGGCTGATCGGTCGGCGTGGCCAGGAGAACCCCATCAACGCCATGGCCGATCTGGCGCGCAAGAACGGCAGGCTGCCGGCCTGGGCCCTGGTCGGCGCCAGCGGCGTGCTGGCGGCCTTCTTGATCCTCTCTTTCTACAGCGTGATCGGCGGCTGGTCGCTCTCCTACACGCTGAGCTCGGTGACCGGTGCCTTCTCCGGTCAGGATGCCGAC
>PUOM01000328.1 GCA_003552795.1 Halomonas sp.
GAGAGGCCGATGATGTCGGCGTTCTCCGCCCTGGCCGTCTGCAGGATCTTCTCGGTGGGGACCATCACGCCCAGGTCGACCACCTCGTAGTTGTTGCACTGCAGGACCACGCCGACGATGTTCTTGCCGATGTCATGGACATCGCCCTTGACCGTGGCCATGACGATCTTGCCCTTGGCCTGAGTCTCACCGCTCTTCTCCGCCTCGATGAAGGGGATCAGGTAGGCCACCGCCTGCTTCATGACCCGCGCCGACTTGACCACCTGGGGCAGGAACATCTTGCCGGCGCCGAAGAGATCGCCGACCACGTTCATGCCGTCCATCAGCGGCCCCTCGATCACCTCGATGGGCCTTGCCGCGGCGGCGCGCGCCTCTTCGGTGTCCTCCTCGATGTAGGCCGTCACCCCCTTGACCAGCGCATGCTGTATGCGCTGGTTGACCTCCCAGGAGCGCCACTCCAGGTCCTCCTTCTTGGCCGCGCCGCTGCCGTCACCCTTGTACTTGTCGGCCAGGTCCACCAGGCGCTCGGTGCCGTCGCTGCGGCGGTTGAGCACCACGTCCTCGACCGCCTCCTTCAGCTCCGGCTCGATATCGTCGTAGACCGCCAGCTGGCCGGCGTTGACGATGCCCATGGTCAGCCCGGCGCGGATGGCGTGGTAGAGAAAGACCGAGTGGATCGCCTCGCGTACCGGGTTGTTGCCGCGGAAGGAGAAGGAGACGTTGGAGACACCGCCGGAGACCAGGGCGTGGGGCAGGTGCTCGCGGATCCACTGGGTCGCCTCGATGAAGTCCACGGCGTAGTTGTCGTGCTCTTCGATGCCGGTGGCGATGGCGAAGATATTGGGATCGAAGATGATGTCTTCCGGCGGGAAGTCCAGCTCATCCACCAGCAGGCGGTAGGCCCGCTCGCAGATTTCGGTCTTGCGGGCGAAGGTATCGGCCTGGCCGACTTCGTCGAAGGCCATGACCACCACGGCGGCACCGTGTCGGCGGCAGACGGTGGCCTGCTCGCGGAAGGCCGCTTCGCCCTCCTTGAGGGAGATGGAGTTGACCACCGCCTTGCCCTGGACGCACTTCAAGCCCGCTTCGATGATTTCCCACTTGGAGGAGTCGATCATGATCGGCACTCGGGCGATATCGGGCTCGCCGGCGATCAGGTTGAGGAAGCGTACCATCGCCTCCTCGGACTCCAGCATCCCCTCGTCCATGTTGATGTCGATGATCTGGGCGCCGTTCTCCACCTGCTCGAGGGCCACCTCCAGGGCGGTGGTGAAGTCTTCCTCCTTGATCAGCCGTTTGAAGCGCGCCGAACCGGTCACATTGGTACGCTCGCCAACGTTGACGAACAGCGAGTCGGCAGCGATGTTGAAGGGCTCCAGCCCCGACAGGCGGCAGGCGCGGGAGATCTCGGGCACCCGTCGCGGCGCCACGCCATCGATCGCTGCGCGAATGGCGGCGATATGCTCAGGGGTCGAGCCGCAGCAGCCGCCGATGACGTTGACCAGGCCGCTCTGGGCAAACTCGGCGACGATGGACGCCATCTCCTCGGGAGTCTGGTCGTACTCGCCGAACTCGTTGGGCAGGCCGGCGTTGGGGTGGGCGGAGACGAAGGTGTCCGCCTTGGTGGCGAGCTCCTCGACGTAGGGGCGCAGCTCCTCGGCACCCAGCGCACAGTTGAGACCCACCGTCAGCGGGCGGGCATGGCGCACCGAGTTCCAGAACGCTTCGGTGGTCTGTCCCGAGAGGGTGCGCCCGGAGGCGTCGGTGATGGTGCCGGAGATCATCACCGGCAGTCGCTCACCCCGCGCCTCGAAGAGCTCCTCCAGGGCGTAGATGGCCGCCTTGGCGTTGAGGGTGTCGAAGATGGTCTCGATCATGATCAGATCGCTGCCACCCTCGATGAGCGCCTCGGCCGCCTCGTAGTAGTTCTCGCGCAGCGCATCGAAGGTGACGTTGCGCTTGGCCGGATCGTTGACGTCCGGCGAGAGCGAAGCGGTGCGTGAGGTGGGACCCAGCACCCCGGCCACATGGCGTGCCACGCCGGTCTCGGCGGCCACGGCGTCACACGCCGCTCGGGCCAGGCGCGCCGCTGCGAGGTTGATCTCCGGTACCAGCGCCTCCATGCCGTAGTCGGCCTGGGAGAGCCGGGTGCTGTTGAAGGTGTTGGTCTCGACGATATCGGCCCCGGCCTCAAGATACTCCCGATGCAGGCGGGAGATCAGCTCGGGGCAGGTGAGCACCAGCAGGTCGTTGTTGCCCTTGAGGTCGGAGGGCCAGTCGGCGAAGCGCTCGCCGCGAAACTCCGCTTCCGAGAGCTCGGCGTTCTGAATCATGGTGCCCATGCCGCCATCGAGCATCAGGATGCGCTCGTTGAGGCTGTCGATCAGGGAGGCGGTCTGGGCGGTGGGAAGGGCGGCCATGGTCAGGTCTTGTCTCCAGCGAAAGTCGCATCCAGGGGCAGGGCCGCACGGACGCCTCGGGGCGTCTTCTATCTCTTGCAGTTGTGGCTCTGCAGTCGGGGCGGCCAGGAATGGCGGCTCATGTTATCAAAAGGCGCCGCCGAGGGGCAGGTCGCGGCACAAAGACCCACCAATTCACTCGGGATTGTCAGCTACGCCCCGCTGCCTTACCATGGGAGTCAGCCCTTTCCAGATGCGCGGCCTGTCGAATACAGCCTCCAGGCCGCAGCCCGACCAGCGAGAACACCATGAGCAATCCGATCCAGATTACCGACAGCGCCCAGGACTACCTCGCCGAGCTGCTCGAGAAGCAAAACGTCGAGGGCATCGCCGTACGTATTTTCATTACCCAGCCCGGCACCCCCTACGCCGAGACCTGCCTGGCCTACTGCCGGCCCGGTGAGGAGGAGCCCACCGACGAGCGCCTCGAGCTGCCCAAGCTGTCTGTCCACCTGGACAAGAACAGCCTGCCGTTTCTCGAGGAGGCCGTGGTCGACTTCAACAAGGATCGCATGGGCGGCCAGCTGACCATCAAGGCGCCCAACGCCAAGATGCCCAAGGTCAACGCCGACAGCCCGCTGGAGGATCGCATCAACTATATCCTCTACAGCGAGATCAACCCCGGCCTCGCCGCCCACGGTGGCGAGATCAAGCTGATCGAGCTCACCGACGAACAGGTGGCGGTGCTCGCCTTCGGCGGCGGCTGCCAGGGCTGCGCCGCGGTGGACCTGACCCTCAAGGAGGGCGTCGAGAAGACCCTGATGGAGCGTATCCCGGAGCTGGTCGGCATTCGCGACGTGACCGACCATACCGACACCACCAACGCCTACTACCGCTAGGCAGGCCGGGCGGGGAAGCGGCCGCCCTCGGCTACGTCTTTGAAGGCTCCGCGACGGCGGAGCCTTCATCGTTCTCGGCCCCTCTCTCTTCTTCCTCCGCGGGTTCTTCCTCCGCGGGCGGGGTCGGCCGCTGCCAAAGGCAGCGATGGAGCTGTTGCTCCAGGTCACGCAGGCGGCGCGCCTGCTCCTCCAGCAGGCGTTTCTGCTCGTCGATGCGTGCCTGCAGCAGCGCCTGCTTGTGCCGGCGGGTATCGGCCAGGGTCTCGGCCTGGCGGCGGGCCCAGTCGGTCTCCCGGTGCTGCTTCTCCTCGGTCGCCAGCCTGCCGCGCGCCTCCTGGAGGAGCTGTTCGAGGCGCTCCACGCGCCCCCCTAGCTGCTTCTCCCGCTCCGCGGCGGCCTTCTCGCCGGCCAGGCGCTGCTGGCGGGCCTCGTCGAGCAGGCCCATCAGGCGTGCCTCGGCGCTTTCATGGCGCTGCTCTTCCCTGGCCAGGCGCTCGCGCTGCTCCGCCTCCTGGGTTTCCAGGGCCTGCTGATGCTCGCGGCCCTGCTGGGCCATCTCGCCACGAATCCGCGTCAGCAGCCCCTCCAGCTCGGCGTGGCGGGTCTCCAGCCGGTGAGCCTTCTCGGTGAGCTGCTCGCGCTGCGCCTCGCTGCGCGCCAGTGCCGTGCTGCGTTCCTCCAGGCGCTGTTCGGTGCTGGCCAGGTGGGCCGCCAGGGCAGATTCTCGCTGCTCGGCATCTTCGGCCTGGCGACGCGACTCCGCCACCGCCTCGTCGGCCTCCGCGATGCGGCAATCCGCCTCTTTCCGGTAGTGGGCCAGCGCCTCGTTGGCGCTCTCCTGGGCCTTCTGCCACAGCCCCTCCGCCAGCTCCTGCAGGGCGCCCGGCATACCGCGGGGCGGGGGCACGTCGCGGTTCTCCTCGCGCCGGGTGCGCCACTCCCTCAGGTGGTCGCTGATGGTGGTGAAGCTGCCGGTGCCCAGCACCTCCCGCACCTTCTGCACGCTGGGCGACTCGCCTCGCGCCAGCAGGTCATCGATCGCCCGCTGCACGTCCTCGTACTGCACACCGCTGCGCGCCATCTTCATGCTCCTTGCCTGATGCTGTCCGGCGTGAGGTGGCAGGCACCCGACCGGCTCTGGAGAACGAAGCATAGCCCGCCGAGCGACGAAAGGGAAGATTATTACATATTACGTATTACGTAATTTACGATATGATTGGCGCAGTAAAATCAAGATTACGCGGCTTATCTTGCTTTTTTGGCGATACGGCAGAGATACTGGCTCGCGAGGAGTGAGGAGTGAGGAGTGAGGAGTGAGGAGTGAGGGTCGCCAGATGCATGACGAGACGATGATCGGGTACCTGCCTGAGCCCGTGGGGGCCCGGCTGCCCGCCGCAGCCGGGGGGCAGGGCGCCCATATCAGTGCAGGCAGCGATGCCGAAGCGGTGGCCCAGTGGCTGACCGAATACCGGGCGAGCCGGCGTACGCAGCGCGCCTACCGCCGCGAAGCCGAACGCCTGCTGCTGTGGCTGGCGGAGCAGGGGCTCGGGCTTGGCGAGGTGCGCCGGAAACACCTGGACGCCTTCGAGGCCTTTCTCGCCGACCCGCGCCCCCGGGAGCGCTGGGTGGGGCCGCCCAGGCCGCGCCATGCCGACGACTGGCGCCCCTTTCGCGGGCCGCTCTCGCCGGCCAGCCGGCGTCAGTCCCTGGTCATCCTGCAGGGAATGTATGCCTGGCTGGTCGAGGCCGGGTGGGTGGCCCACAACCCCTTCCGGCTGATGCGCGACAAGCGCCGGCGCCTGGACAACCGGCAGGGCCACATCGAGCGCTATCTCGAGCGCCCGCTCTGGGAGTGGTTCTGGGCCTGGCTCAGCCGGCCGGAGGAGGAGGGCGCCACGCCGCGCCGCCGCTTCGAAAACCAGCGCCGCCGCCTGGTCTTCGGCTTCGCCTATCTGCTGGCTCCGCGCATCAGCGAGATGAGCGCCGCCCGCATGGGGGACTTCCACCGCCGCGAAGGGCGCTGGTGGTGGCGGGTCACCGGGAAGGGCGACAAGCTTGCGGTGATTCCGGTGCCGCCGGACATGATCGCCCTGCTGATGGAGTGGCGGCTTGCCCTGGGGCTCGCCCCGGCGCCGCTGCCGGACGACGCCACGCCGCTGCTGCGCGCCCTGGACGGTCGGCGCGGTATCGGCGACAACCGGCTCTATCGGCTGATCCGCGAGGCGTTCGCCGAGGCCGCTACCGCGCTGGAAGCGGAACAGGGGGAGGAGGGCAGACTATGGGCGGCGCGGCTGCGTCAGGCGACGCCCCACTGGCTGCGCCATACGGCACTGACCCATCAGGCCCAGGCCGGCGTGGAGCTGCGCTATCTGGCCGCCACGGCGCGCCATTCGCGCCTCGACACCACGGCCCGCTATCTGCACGCCGAGGACGAGGCCTGGCACCGCCAGCAGTCGGCACATCAGCTGGCGACAGGGGCGGACGCCAACCGGGGCGAGCCGGTATAATGGCGACATTGCGACCAAGGAGATCCCATGACGACCGAAGCCACCGCCGAGCAGGCCCAGCAGGCGCTGATTGAAGAGTTCGAGATGTTCGACAACTGGATGGACCGCTACCAGTACATCATCGACATGGGCAAGGCACTGCCGGACTTCCCCGAGGCGTGGAAGACCGACGAGCTGAAGATCCAGGGCTGCCAGTCCAACGTCTGGCTGCGGCATGAGCGCGACGGGGAGGCGATTCACTTCGATGCCATCTCGGATGCGGCCATCGTCTCCGGGCTGATCGCCGTGCTGATGCGCATCTACAGCGATCGAAGCGCCGCCGAGATCCGCGCCACCAGCCCGCATTTCCTGACGGATCTGGGCCTCGACAAGCACCTCTCGCCGACCCGCAGCAACGGCCTGCACGCCATGCTCAAGCGTATCTACGAGGTAGCCGAGCAGGAGGCCGCCTGAGCTCACAAGCCCACCTGCATAATCATTTTTATGGGGCGGGCTTTAAAAATAATCGTTTTTTAAGCGGGATAATCACTTTGGCACGGCAAATGGGCGACGAAAGCCAGGAGCCGCGGTTAACGGTGTCGGCAAGCGTCGTCGCGCGGACGGAAGTTCTCGTCCAGCTCGGGATCCTCGCGGCAGAGCCGTTCGCTGGGCCCGCCCGGCACCGGGTCGATACCGCCCTCGCAGCCCGGGTGGCAGCGGGTGATACGCCGGAGTGCCATGAGCCCGCCCCGGAAGGGTCCGTGCACCCGGATGGCTTCCACCGTGTAGTGGGAGCAGCTCGGCCAGTAGCGGCAGCGCGGCCCGAGCAGCGGGCTCAGCGTGACCTGGTAGATCTTCACCAGGCCGATCATCAGCCAGCCGAGGCCTCGGCGCAGGGCGCGCAGCAGCCGGGCCAGCCAGGCGGCGAGACAGGGCATCTCAGGCCTTGCCGTAGAGAGTGTCGGGGTCGATCAGGGGCGCACTGCCGATGCGTGCCCCTTCCGGTTCGAGCATGACATAGAAACAGCTGCGCCGGCCGGTGTGACAGGCGGGACCGGTCTGATCCACCTGCAGCAGCAGGGTGTCGCCGTCACAGTCCAGGGCGGCGCTCTTCAGGTGCTGCTGCTGGCCGGAGCTCTCGCCCTTGCGCCACAGCTTGCCTCGGGAACGAGACCAGTAGCAGACCCGGCCGGTGCGCAGCGTCTCCTCCAGCGCCTCGCGATTCATCCACGCCATCATCAGCACCTCGCCGCTGTCGTGCTGCTGGGCGATGGCAGGCAGCAGGTCGTGGGCATTGAAGCGGGCGGCGTCGAGAATCTCGGTCAGCGGGTGGCGGCTGTCGCTGGGGGCCCGCTCCAGGGCCTTGAAGATATCGCTCATGGGGAGGAGGTCCGGCGAAAAAAGTGGATGGAAGAGGGTGGCGGGCGCGGGGCAGCTCAGGCGTCGTGACACGCCTCGCAGCGCCCCAGCAGCTCGATGGTCTGGCGCTCCACCCGAAAGCCCAGATCGCGGGCACGCCGTGAAAGCTGGGCATTGACGTCGTCCAGATGCAGCTCCTCGACACGCCCGCAGAGCCGGCAGATCAGCAGCTGGAAGCCGTGGGCATGCTCCGGGCAGGGGCAGGCCACGTAGGCGTTGAGCGACTCGATGCGGTGCACCAGGCCCTGGCCGATCAGGAACTCCAGGGCGCGATAGACCGTAGGAGGGCGAGCGGCCGCGTGCTCCTGGGCCAGGCGGTCGAGCAGGTCATAGGCCTTCAGCCCGCCGGGGGCTTCGGCGATCAGCTCCAGCACGCGCCGCCGGATCGGGGTGAAGCGCACGTTGCGCTGCTGGCACTGACGCTCTGCCTGATGAAGCAGGGCACACGAGTCTGTCATGGCGACCGTCGGGTGGCGAAATGGAGCCCACTATTCTACGCGCCGGGCCCCGCGCCGGCCAGCCGGGGTCATACGGCCTCGACCGTCGCGCTGGCTTCCGCGCCGGTGGCCTCGAGCTCGCTGCGTCGTGCAAAGTGGTGCTGCGCGAAGGCCACCCGCGCCTCGGTAGAGGCGCCGGAAGGCTGTCGCTCGATCAGGTCGAGGCGACGGCGCAACCCTTCGCCGTTGGCCATCTGGATGGCCAGGCCGGGACGCGCGTTCAGCTCCAGCAGCATGGGGCCCTGGTCGCGGTCCAGCACCACATCGGTGCCCAGGTAGCCGAGTCCGGTCATTTCATAGCAGCCCGCGGCGAGCATCAGCAGGGTGTGCCAGTCGGGAATATGCAGGCTGGCCAGCTCGTGCCCGGTGTCCGGATGATCGACACGGGTGCGGTCGAACTGCACGCCGCGAATCGCGTTGCCGGTCGCGATATCCAGCCCCACTCCCACGGCGCCCTGGTGAAGGTTGGCCTTGCCGTCCGAGGCGGCGGTGGAGAGGCGCATCATCGCCATCACCGGGTAACCGAGAAAGACGATGACCCGGATATCGGGGACCCCCTCGTAGGTGTATTCGGCCAGGCGCTCATCGAAGTGGATCAGCGCCTCGACCACCGCCACGTCCGGGGATCCCCCCAGGGAGTAGAGCCCGGAGAGGATATTGGAGGCATGCCGCTCGACGTCCTGCAGGGTGAGCCTGGCGCCGCTGGGCTTGACGAAGAAGCCCTCCGCCACCTGCTCGATCACCAGGATGCCCTTGCCGCCGCTGCCCTTGGCCGGCTTGATCACGAAGCCCCCGTGGCCCCGCAGCATGTCGCTGAGGTGCTTGACCCCGAACTGGGTGGTGACGGTGCCGATCAGCGCCGGCGTGGTGATGCCGTGCTCCTGGGCCAGCAGCTTGGTCTTGAGCTTGTCATCCACCAGCGGGTAGAGGCGCCGGTCGTTGTAGCGGCCGATGTAGCGGATATTGCGCCGGTTCATGCCGATGATGCCCTTGAGGCGCAGCTTGCCGGGCGAGGTCCAGTTGAGCATGGCCTAGTCCTCGGTCACCGGCTTGAAGCGGC
>PUOM01000287.1 GCA_003552795.1 Halomonas sp.
ACCGCCATGGGGATCTACTCCACCAGCCAGTTCATGGGCGCCTTCCTGGGTGGCGTGCTGGGGGGCTTCCTGGCCCAGCAGTGGGGGCTCTCCGCGGTATTTGTCGGTTCCGGCCTGCTGGTGCTGGTCTGGCTGGGACTGATGGCGGGCATGACGCCACCGCCCCACCTGGCCAGCGAGGTGGTGGCGCTGGACGACGAGCATCAGGGGGCGTCCCTCGAGGCCCTGGCGGCGCGTTTCGCTGAAGTGGTGGGGGTCGAGGACGTGCTGCTCGTGCCCGAGGAGCGGCTCGCCTATCTCAAGGTGGATCGCCGGCGTCTCGATGAAGAGGCCCTGGAGAGAGTGATCGATACTGGCAAGAGGCGCGCCTGATACGCGGCTCGCCAGCGGGCGCGCGATGCGCCATCCTGCAGGCTTGCCTGCAGACACATGCATTCATGACAGCAAGGAGTCCAACATGGCCCGTGGCGTCAACAAGGTCATCCTGATCGGCAACCTGGGACAGGATCCCGAGGTTCGCTTCCTGCCCTCCGGGGCCCCGGTGGCCAACCTGCGGCTGGCCACTACCGACACCTGGATGGACAAGCAGTCCGGCCAGCGCCAGGAGCGCACCGAGTGGCACACCCTGGTAATGTTCAACAAGCTGGCCGAGATCGGTCAGCAGTATCTCAAGAAGGGCAGCAAGATCTATGTCGAGGGTCGCCTGCAGACCCGCAAGTGGCAGGGGCAGGACGGTCAGGATCGCTACAGCACCGAGATCGTGGTCAACGACATGCAGATGCTTGACTCCCGCGGCGGCGGCGGCGGTGACTTCCAGGGCGGTGGCCAATACGGCGGAGCCGCTCCTCAGCAGGGCGGTGCGCCCCAGGGGGGGCAATACGGTGGCCAGCAGGGCGGCGGCTTTGGCGGCCAGCCCCAGCAGGGTGGCTTTGGCGGTCAGCCCCAGCAGGGTGGCTACGGCGGTCAGCCCCAGCAGGGCGGATACGGCGGTCAGCCCCAGCAGCCCCAGCAGCGCCCGGCGCCGGCTCAGCAGGGCCAGCCCGGTCAGCAGCAGGGCGGTCAGCAGGGCAACTACGGGGCGCCGGATCCGGGCAGCTTCGACGACTTCGATGACGAGATCCCGTTCTAGCGGTGAGCGGCCCACCGGGTGAAGAGAGGAGCACGCGTGAAGCTGCTGATACTGGATGCCGGCCACTGTCTGAGCCTGGCCCTGGCCCGCGAGGCCAATCGGCGTACCGATACCGAGCTGGTCATCGATGCCGGCAGCGCGATCGATGCCGGAAGGCTCGCCGAGGTGGCGCCGGATGCGCTGATCATTCCCCCGCTGTCGCGCCCCATCCGCGCCGCGCCGTCCGAGGTCACCGCCCACGCCGAGGCGGTGGCACAGTGCATGGAGGTGTGCCGAGAGGCCGGAGTGCCGCTGGTGTGGTGCGTCTCCGACCAGCTCTACGAGGATGGTTTCGCCGAGCCCATCGACGAGCATGTGATCCCGCGGCCTCGGGATGAGAGCCTGCGCCGCCTGGTGGCCATCGGCGATCGTATCCGCGCCGAATATCCACGCCATCTGATCGTGCGTCTGGGGCCGCTGTTCGCCCTGGAGGGGGGACATGCCTGGCTCGGCGAGCTGGTCGATACGCTGGTCGCCGGGCAGGAGGTGCGCGGCGAGGCCGACGTCACCTGCTGTCCCACCTCGGCGGATGCCGTGGCGATGGCGCTGATCGGCATGCTCCAGCAGCAGCACTGCGGCGCCGAGGCCTGGGGCAGCTACCATCTGGCGGGGACAGAGCCGGTCAGCGTCTACACCTTCGTCTCCATGGTGCGCACCCAGCTGGCGACCCGACTCGAGGGGCGCGGTGAACGGGTGACCCTGGGCGAGGTGAAGGCCCTGCACCACCACCACGACCACCCGCTGCGCCGGGTGCTCAACTGTCGGCGGGTGCTGGAAGTGTTCGGCGTTCACCAGAAGCCCTGGCGGCTCGAGGTGGGACAGATGCTGGACGCCTGGTGCGCGACCCGCAATCGCGGCGATGAGTCGCCGCAGGAGCCCCCGTCCCCATGAACGCCCTGCGCAGCCTGCTCTTCTACGTCGGCTATTTTTTCATCATGCTGATGTGCGGCGTGCTGTTTCTGCCTCTGGCTCCCCTGCTGCCGCTGAGCAGCCGCTATCGTCTGCTCAACGTCTACAATCACCTTATCACCGCCTGGTTTCGCTGGGCCTGCGGGGTGCACTACGAGATCCGCGGGCGAGAGCGCCTGCCAGACGGGCCCTGCGTGATCCTCTCCAACCACCAGTGCGAGTGGGAGACCATCTATCTGCAGATTCTCAAGCCGCCGGTATGCACCGTGCTCAAGCAGGAGCTCCTGCATATTCCCCTGTTCGGCTGGGGGCTGCGGCTGCTGCATCCCATCGCCCTGGATCGCAGCCGGCCGGCTCGCGCCATGAAGCAGGTGCTCACCCAGGGCAAGCAGCGCCTGGACGCGGGGCTCTCGGTGCTGATCTTTCCGGAAGGAACCCGGGTCGCCCCGGGCCATCGCAAGCGCTACAACAAGAGCGGCGCGGTGATCGCCTGCCGGGCCGGAGTGCCGGTGCTGCCGGTGGCCCACAATGCCGGCGAGCGCTGGCCGGGCCGCCACTGGGTCAAGAATCCGGGGCGACTGTCGCTGGTGGTGGGCGAGCCCATCTCCACCGAGGGTCGCACACCGGAGGAGGTGCTGGTCGAGGTTGAGGCGTGGATCGAGTCTCAGCTGGTCGAGATCTCCGAGGTGCCGCGGCCGGCGCCAGCCCGGGCCGAGGAGATCGCCTGAGCTCTGGCTCCCGGGATCGGTCGGCCGCAACGAGAACGGCGCCCCGCGGGGCGCCGTTCTTGTTGCGATAAGCCGTTGCGATGCGTCGCGTCGCCCGGGCTCAGTCCCGATACTTCTCCAGCACCAGGCAGGCGTTGGTGCCGCCGAAGCCGAAGCTGTTGGAGAGTACCCGCTCGATGGACACGCCGTCGCGCCGCTGGGTGACGATATCGAAGCCGTCGGCCTGTTCGTCGAGGGTCTCGACGTTGGCCGAAGCGGCGATGAAGTCGTTCTCCATCATCAGCAGCGAATAGACCGCCTCCTGCACGCCGGTGGCGCCCAGCGAATGGCCGGTGAGCGACTTGGTGGAGCTCATGGCCGGCGTGGTGTCGCCGAACACCTCGCGGATCGCCTTGAGCTCGGCCACATCGCCCACCGGCGTGGAGGTGCCGTGGGTGTTGATGTAGTCGATCTTGCCATCCACCGTGGCCATGGCCTGGCGCATGCAGCGCACCGCGCCCTCGCCGGAGGGGGCGACCATGTCGTGGCCGTCCGAGGTGGCGCCGTAGCCCACGACCTCCGCATAGATCTTCGCGCCGCGCGCCTTGGCGTGCTCCAGCTCCTCGAGCACCAGCATGCCGCCGCCGCCGGCGATGACGAAGCCGTCCCGGGCCTGATCATAGGGGCGGGAGGCCTTGTCGGGGGCGTCATTGTAATGGGTGGAGAGGGCGCCCATGGCGTCGAACAGGCAGGAGAGGGTCCAGTGCTCCTCCTCGCCGCCGCCGGCGAAGACCACATCCTGCTTGCCCATCTGGATCTGCTCCATGGCGCTGCCGATGCAGTGGGCCGAAGTGGCGCAGGCGGACGAGATGGAGTAGTTGACGCCCTTGATCCTGAACGGGGTGGCCAGGCAGGCGGAGACGGTGCTGCCCATGGTGCGGGTGACCCGATAGGGACCCACCCGGCGCAGGCCCTTCTCGCGCATCACGTCGGCGGCCTCCACCTGATTGGCGCTGGAGGCGCCGCCGGAGCCGGCGATCAGGCCGGTACGCTCGCTGGAGACCATTTCCGGTGCCAGGCCCGAGTCCTCGATGGCCTGGGCCATGGAGACATAGGCATAGGCCGCGGCGTCACCCATGAAGCGGCGCAGCTTGCGGTCGATCAGGGCATCCAGGTCGATCTCCGGGCTGCCGGCGACCTGGCTGCGGAAGCCGCGCTCGGCGTAGGCCTCCTTGAAGCGAATGCCGGAACGCCCTTCCTTGAGTGCCTCGAGAACGGCCTGACGGTCGTTGCCCAGGCAGGACACGATTCCCAGGCCGGTGACTACCACTCGTCGCATGGAAGCCTCCTGATTCAGAAGTTCGCAGTGGAAGTAAACAGGCCGACGCGGAGATCGGTGGCCTGGTAGATGTCGCGGCCATCGACCGACACGGTGCCGTCGGCCATGCCGAGGATAAGGCGCCGCGTGATGATGCGCTTGATGTCGATCTTGTAGGTGACCTTCCGGGCGTCGGGCAGGATCTGGCCGGTGAACTTCACCTCGCCGCAGCCCAGGGCGCGGCCACGGCCGGGATGACCCAGCCAGCCCAGGTAGAAGCCGACCAGCTGCCACATGGCATCCAGGCCCAGGCAGCCGGGCATCACCGGATCGCCGGGGAAGTGGCAGTCGAAGAACCACAGGTCGGGGTGGATATCCAGCTCGGCGATCAGCTCGCCCTTGCCGAAATCACCGCCATCCTCGTAGATGCGGGTGATGCGATCGAGCATCAGCATGTTGGGTGCGGGAAGCTGGGCGTTGCCGGGGCCGAACAGCTCGCCGCGGGAGCAGGCCAGCAGTTCATCGCGATCAAAGGAGTGTTGCTTGGTCACTGGGTCATTCCGAAGGTCGAAGTTGTTGTGCGCGGCAGGCGACGGATCACCGCCAGGCGACTGGCGTTAAGTCTACTGTTCGCGCAGGGGGAATGCACGCCGGGCGTCCTTCTCCGGCGTCGGCGGTGAAGCATCGCGCCGCGCTTGGGGGTACAGTAACTCACTGAGCGGCCGATAGTCCGTTCAATACCACCCATCTCAAGCATGAGTCGAGCCAACGCCATGTGGCCACCCTTCTCCCTCAACCGCCCGCTGACCTGGGTGGGGCTTGCGGGCCTCACGCTCAGCGTCTGGCTGCCCGATCTGGCCCTGCGCGGCGTGGCCGTCACCCTGGTGGTGCTTGGCCTGGTGGATGCCTGGCGACAGGTGCGCCGCGAGCATCAGCATGCGCGGCTGGGACAGGAGGCGCTGGCGCTGACCGAGGATGGCGTCATCATCACCGATGCCGCCAATCGTATCCTCGCCGTCAACCCCGCCTTCACCCGGATCACCGGCTTCAGCGTCGAGGAGGTGCGCGGCCGCAATGCCACCTCGCTCTCGGCGCCCCGCCACGACACCGCCTTCTTCGCGCGCTTCTGGCAGACCCTGCAGAGCACCGGGCGCTGGGAGGGAGAGATGTGGAACCGCCGCAAGCATGGCGATGAGTACCCGGAGTGGCTGCGCGTGCGCGCCATCACCGATGCCGGCGGGCGGCTGAGCCACCATGTCTACCTGTTCACGGACATCTCGATGCACAAGGCCCGCGAGCGTGACCTGCGTCGCATCGGCTTCGAGGACCCCCTCACCGGCCTGCCCAATCGGCGTCGCCTGCACGACCTGATGGGGTCGCGGCTGCGCCATCTGCGCGCCGGCGAGAGCCTGGACATGGCGCTGATCGATATCGACGGCTTCAAGGAGGTCAACGACTCCCTCGGCGTCGAACAGGGCGACCGCCTGCTGGCGCGGTTCGGCCAGCGCCTGGCCCACCAGATGGCCGGTGGCGTGGTGGGGCGCCTCGGCGGCGACGAGTTCATGGTGATCCGTACCACCACCTTCGACGATCACGACAAGTGGGTCGACGGGCTTCGGGCCCACCTTGCCGAGCCCTTCGAGCTGCAGGGACATGCGCTGCGCCTGGGGCTGACCATCGGCAGCTGCCGCGCCCCGGAAGATGGTCGGGAGTCCGGCATCCTCTTCCAGCGCCTGGAGTCGGCGCTCTATACCGCCAAGCGCCACGGTCGCAACCAGAGCCAGCGCTTCCGTCCCGCCCTGGACGTGCAGGAGAGTCCGCAGCTGGGCATCGTCAACGACCTGCGCCATGCCCTGGCCACCGGCGCCCAGCTGGAGCTGCACTACCAGGCGCAGCACCGCCTGAAAGACGCTGGCCTGGTGGGCTGGGAGGCGCTGCTGCGCTGGCGTCACCCCCGCGACGGCATGATCTCGCCGGCGGACTTCATTCCCCTGGCCGAGCGCCACGGACTGATGGCCGCGCTGGGCAACTGGGTCATCGACGAGGCGCTGGCCTGCCAGTCGCGCTGGCGGCGACTGGGAATGCCCGAGCAGCCGATCTGGATCAACGTCTCCGCGCTGCAGATGTTCCAGGGGGAGCTGGAGTCGGCGCTCAGCGCGGGGCTGGCGCGTCACGGCGTGCCTGCGCGGCTGCTGGGGCTGGAGATCACCGAGTCGGTGCTGCTTGACGAGCGCGCCGGGGATATCGCTCCGCGCCTGGAGGCGCTGCGAACGCTGGGGCATCCCGTGGCCATCGACGACTTCGGCACCGGCTACTCCTCGCTGGGCTACCTCAAGCAGCTGCCGCTGGACAAGCTCAAGCTCGACCGTACCTTCGTGCGCGCGCTGCCCGACGATCGTGCCGACGCGGCCATCGTCACCGCGGTACTGGCCATGGCCCGGGGCCTCGACCTGGAGGTGATTGCCGAGGGGGTCGAGACCGAGGCGCAGCGGGACTTCCTGCTGGCGGCCGGCTGCGGCCTGGTTCAGGGTTTCCTCTATGCGCGCCCCGAGCCGGCAGACGCCATCGAGGCGCGCTGGCTGCCGGCGCGCTCAGGCCATGGCGGAGCGGCGCTCGCCGCGGCCAAGGCTAGCGGTTAGCCACAGGCAGAGCAGCCCCCACACCAGCGCCTGGACCGGCAGCAGCCAGGGCGCCAGTGCCACCTCGGCCAGCCGGGCACCGGCATAATAGGAGGCCGGGCCGCTGATGGCGCCTCCCAGCACGGCGAGCCAGGGGCGCTGCCAGAGCCAGGCCAGGGAGTGGTTGAGCAGGGTGGCGAACAGGGGCCACAGCATCCAGATCCACAGCGGCAGCACCCCGAACAGCAGCGGCTGGTCGCCGAAATCGAAGCCGCCGGCCAGCGTCAGGCCGCCGTCCACCACCAGGCCCAGTGCCGCAAAGCCTGCCAGCCAGCGCCATTCTCCGGGCCGCGCCTGCCAGGTCAGGTGCAGGGTCAGGATCAGGGCGGTGACCGGCACCGCCACCCAGTCTCCCCCCAGCACGCAGGCTAGCCAGCCCAGCTCGAAGGCGGCCAGGTTGAGCAGTGCCCGGCGGGTCTCGCCGGGCCGGGCTGCTGGCGCTCCCATGTCCGGGCCTCAGTGGCTGCCGGTCTGGGGGGCGGGACGGGCGCCGGGCTTGGCCAGCAGCAGGTGGCAGGTGCCGATGCTGCGCTCCAGGAAGCCGCCCTCGCAGTAGCAGAGGTAGTAGCGCCACATGCGAATGAAGCGCTCGTCATAGCCCAGCTTGCGGACCCGCTCGAGATTGGCCTCGAAGCGGTGGCGCCACTCGCGCAGGGTGCGCGCATAGTGGGTGCCGATCTCGTCCAGGGCCAGCACGTTCAGCGAGGTGCGGCGGGCCAGGCCGTCGAGTATGGCCCGGTGGGAGGGCAGGAAGCCCCCGGGGAAGATATAGCGCTTGATGAAGTCCATCTCCCGCTTGGCCGCCTCGAAGCGCTGATCGCGGATGGTGATCGCCTGCAGCATGGCCTGGCCGTCGTCGGTCAGCAGACGGTCCAGGGTGGCCAGGTAGGTATCCAGGTACTGATGACCCACCGCCTCGATCATCTCCACCGAGATCAGCCGGTCGAAGCGCCCCGCAAGCTCCCGGTAGTCCTGCTTGAGCAGGGTGATGCGATCACCCAGCCCCTCCTCCTCGATACGCCGCGCGGTATGCGCATACTGCTCCTCGGAGATGGTGGTGGTGGTGACCCGGCAGCCGCGGGTGCGGGCGGCGTGGATCGCCAGCCCGCCCCAGCCGGTGCCGATCTCCAGAAGGTGGTGGTGGGGACGCACGTCGAGGCGGTCGAGCATCAGGTCCAGCTTGAAGGTGGAGGCCTCTTCCAGGCTCGCTTCCGGATAGGGAAACACCGCGCTGGAGTACATCAGGTGGCGTTCATCGAGGAAGGTGGCGAACAGCGCATTGCCGATGTCGTAGTGGGCGGCGATGTTGCGTCGCGAGCCCTTGAGGCTGTTGCGCTGGAGGCGATAGAGAGCCGCCAGCAGCCAGCGGCCCAGACGCGCGGTGCCGTTCTCCATCTCGCCGTTGACCCTTTCCAGGTTGGCGGCGAGCAGCTGCACCAGGGCCACCAGGTCGTCGACGTCCCAGTCCCCGTCCATGTAGGCCTCGGCGGCTCCCACGGTCCCGCCCAGCGCCAGGCGCTTCCAGGCGCGACTGTTGCGCACCACCAGGGTGGCCTTCAGGGGGCCACCCTGGCCGAGGTGGTGGCGGCGGTGCCCCTCGATCAGGGTGACCTCGCCCCCTTCCAGGCGATCCAGCTGGTCGCGAAGCCGGGGCCGCAGCCAGCGGGTCAGGCGATCCGCCTCCTCCGGGAGGGGGCGGGTGGTGCTTGCAGAGCGCAGGGTGTTCACGACGAACTCTCCTTACGGGAACGCGGGTCTGGGCCGGGATGATCGTGGATCGGCACGCGCTTGAGCCACAGGCGCAGCGCCTCGAAGTGGATGCCGGCCAGGGTCTTGAGGCTGATCCAGGGCTGGCGAGCCAGAGTGGCGAGGAGTACGCCCCGGGTCGCTGGCCGGGCCTCCAGGGTCAGGGTGGCATCGAAGTGGCACGCCTCCCCCTGCCAGGTCTCCATGTGCATCAACAGCCGCGCCTGCGGCGTGTTGAAGCGCCAGCGGTAGGTCATGTCCATGGGATTGAAGGGCGAGACATGCATCGCCTTGGCGAAGCTGGCCGCGTGGCGGTGGCGTGTCGGCTCCACCGCGCAGGCATAACGGGTGCGCTCGCCCCAGGGCACATTGGTCACCTCGCCGAGCACGGCCCGCAGGGTGTCATCGGCGTCGAAGGCGTAGTAGAGCGAGACCGGGTTGATGCCGACCCCCAGGGTGCGCAGCTGGGTCAGCACGCAGATACGCCCCTGCGGAGCGAAACCCAGCTGGCGCTCCAGCTCCTCGTGAACCGCCTGCTTCAGCGGCCGATCGTGGGGAGCGAGATAGTCCTCGCGCCGGAAGCGCGCCAGAGCCGGACGTCTGGCACTGAAGCCCGGCACGCCATCGAACAGCTCGGGCAGCTCGTCCAGGTCCAGCCAGGCCATCCATACCTGATAGGTGAAGGCGTGATGGCGAGGCAGGAAGCGCCGATGGCGCAGCTGGCCGCGGTAGACGCGGGAGCGGGGCACGCTGCTCATGCCGTGGCAGCCTCAAGGGTCGCGGAAGCCGGCTCGGGGCGGGCCTCGCCGGGCCCCTCCTCGTCGCAGCCCAGGGCGCGCGCCACCCGCAGCGCGCTCCACACCCCGTCCTCGTGGAAGCCGTTGCGCCAGTAGGCGCCGCAGTAGTGGGTGCGGTGGTCGAGGCCGGAGATCTCGGCGTGGCGCGCCTTGGCCGCCTCGCCGGCCAGGGTGAACTGGGGGTGGGCATAGGTGAAGCGGCCCAGCACCCTGGCCGGGTCGATGGCGTCACTGTCGTTCAGGGTGACGCAGAAGGTGTGGGGCGCCTCCAGGCGCTGGAGGATATTCATGTCGTAGGTCACCGAGACGCGCTCGTCCGCACCGCGCCCGTCGAGCCGGTAGTTCCAGCTCGCCCAGGTGCGACGACGGCGGGGCAGCAGACGGGTGTCGGTATGCAGCACCACCTCGTTGTCCTGATAGGGCAGCGCGCCGAGGATCTCCCGCTCGGCGGGGGTCGGGTCCTCCAGCAGCGCCAGCGCCTGGTCGGCGTGGCAGGCCAGGACCACCTCGTCGAAGCGCTCCGTGCCGGCATCGGTGCGCAGTTCCACGCCGTCGCTCAGGCGCCGAATGCCGCGCACCGGGGTGGAGAGCCGGATACGCTCGGCGTAGGGCGCGGTGAGCGCCGGGATGTAGCGGCGCGAGCCGCCGATCAGGGTGTACCACTGGGGCCGGTTGTTCACCGAGAGCAGGCCGTGATGACGGAAGAAGCGCACGAAGAACTGCAGGGGGAAGTCGCGCAGGTCCTGGAGGCTTGCCGACCAGATGGCGGCACCCATGGGCAGCAGGTAGTGACGCTGGAAGGATTCGCCGTAGCCGTTGGCCGCCAGCCACTCGCCGAGGGTCTGGGTCGGGTCCAGGCTGCCACTCTCCAAGGCCCGGGTCGCTTCGCGGTTGAAGCGCAGGATATCGCGCAGCAGGCGGTAGAAGCTGGGGCGCAGCAGGTTGCGGCGCTGGGCGAAGAGGCTGGTCAGGGTGTGGCCGTTGTACTCGAAGTCGCGAGCGGTCTCATGCACCGAGAAGCTCATCTCGGTGGGCTGGGCGGGCACCCCGAGAGTCGCCAGCAGGCGCTGGAAGTGGGGGTAGGTCCAGTCGTTGAAGACGATAAAGCCGGTATCGATCGCATAGTGCCTGCCGTCCAGCTCGACATCCACGGTGGCGGTATGGCCGCCCAGGCGGTCGGCGGCCTCGAAAAGGGTGACCTGATGGCGGCCGGACAGGTACCAGGCGGCGGCCATGCCGCCGATGCCGCTGCCGATCACGGCGATGCGACGCTCGGGTTCCGGCGCCTCGGGTGGGCGGTGGAAGGCGGTCATGGCGTGGTCTCCGAAGTGGTGGCCCCGCGCACCAGGCGCAGGCCCAGGCGGTAGCGCAGCGCCGCGGGCAGAATGCCCATCAGCTTGACCCAGAGAGTGAAGCGGCGCGGGAAGTGGATATCCAGGCGGCGCCGGGCCAGGCCGGCAAGAATCGCCTGGGCGGCGGCATCGGCACTGATGCGCATCGGCATCGCGAAGTCGTTGCGATCGGTGAGCGGGGTCTTCACGAAGCCGGGGTGGATCACGCTGACGCCGATGCCCTCGGCGTGGAGGTCGAGGCGCAGCGATTCGAGAAAGTGGCTGAGCGCCGCCTTGGAGGCGCCGTAGGCCTCGGCGCGGGGCAGGGGAAGATAGGCCGCGGCGCTGGAGGTGGCGGCGAGCAGCGGCTGGCCGCCGGCGGCGCGGGCCCGACGCAGCAGCGGCAGGGCCGCCTCGATGCAGTAGACGGCGCCGAGGAAGTTGGGGGCGAAAACGCGTTCGATCAGGTCGACGTCGAAGTGGCCGGCCTCGAGGTATTCGCAGGTGCCGGCATTGAGCAGCGCCAGGTCCAGTCCGCCGAAGGTCTCCGCCAGGCGCTCGCCGGCCCTGGCCACGGCGTCGCGGTCGCTGACGTCAAGGGGCAGCAGCAGGGCGTTGGCGTAGCCGTCTGCCAGCTCGGCCAGCGCCGGCTCGCTGCGGGCGCTCAGCGCGACACGATGGCCTTCGGCCAGCAGCCGTTCGGCGAGGGCGCGGCCGATGCCGGAGGTGGCGCCGGTCAGCCAGATGCGCTGGGGACTGGGGTCTGGCATGGGCGAACCTCCTGGAGTTGAGATGTCTCGGTATGACGCGCGCGCCGCCCGGTGGGAGGCGGCCACTAGAGGCGACGCTTGACCAGCCGGATGGCGCTGCCGAG
The DNA here is from genome assembly GCA_003552795.1 of Halomonas sp. Lineage (GTDB taxonomy): Bacteria > Pseudomonadota > Gammaproteobacteria > Pseudomonadales > Halomonadaceae > Halomonas. Next base: position 11,529 of record PUOM01000287.1, read on the forward strand.
GAGCGGCAGTCGCTCGTAGAGCAGGGCGGCGGCATCGAAGTAGTCGCGGTGCCTCGCTACCCGCCCGTCCTCGGCGAAGGTGAGCTGGGAGCAGCCGTCGACGTGGATTTCGCGCCCGCCATTCAGGCGAGGGTGGATCAGCTGCATGGTCCAGGTCACGAAGGCCTGCTGTCCCGACACCTGTCGATCCTGAAAGCGGAAACGGCACGCTGTCACATTCTCGTACAGGGTGGAAAAGTAGCGCTCCAGCGCCTCAACGCCCTCTATGCGGTGAAGCGGGTCGATAAACAGCACATCGGCAGTATAGAACTCGGGGAGCTCTCTTGTACAGCTCTTGTCTAGTTTATTGAAGAAGGCGCAGAAGGCCTCCAGCCGCTCGTCTGCTGTCGCTGCCATGGGGGACTCCTGTTGGGGCGCCGGGGCGTCAGGCGGCCTTGAGTGCCTTGAAGGCGTCGAGGGCGCGGGCGCGAGCCGCCTTGTGGTCGACGATGGGCGGCGGGTAGTCGACGCCGCCGAGCAGGTCCCGGGGCGGCGCGTGGCGAGCCTTGGGGGGCAGCTCAGCCAGTGCCGGCAGCCACTCGGCCAGGAAGGTGCCCTCGGGGTCGAAGCGCTGCGACTGGGTCGTCGGGTTGAAGATGCGGAAGTAGGGCGCGGCGTCGGTGCCGGTGGAGGCGGCCCACTGCCAGCCGCCGTTGTTGGCGCAGAACTCGCCGTCCACCAGATGGCGCATGAAGAAGGCCTCGCCGCGACGCCAGTCGATCAGCAGATGCTTCGACAGGAACATGGCGGTGATCATGCGCAGGCGGTTGTGCATCCAGCCGGTCGCGACCAGCTGACGCATGGCGGCGTCGACGATGGGGTAGCCGGTGCGCCCCTCGCACCAGGCGGCGAAGCCTTCGTCGTCATCGCGCCAGGCCAGCGCCTCGGTGTGGAGCTGGAAGGGGCGGTGGCGGCACACCTGGGGGAAGCCCACCGCCACGTGGCGGTAGAACTCCCGCCACACCAGCTCGTTGACCCAGGCGACAAGTCCCGCATCGCCCTCTGCCAGGCTGCCATCGTTCTCGGCCAGCACCGCCTGCAGGCACTGGCGGGGGGAGAGCATGCCCAGCGCCAGGTAGGGCGAGAGTTCGCTGGTGCCGCGAATTGCCGGGAAGTCGCGCTGGCGTCCGTAGTGGCGCCCGCGGAAGCGCAGGAAGCGCTCCAGGCGGTCGGCGGCGGGCGCCTCGCCGGCGGGCCACTGGCGGCCGTCTATGGGGCTGTCCTGCAGGGCGGGCAGCTCAGGGAGCGGGTCGCCGGCAATGCCGGTGGTGTCCTGGGGGGCGGGGGTGTCGCTCAGCGCCAGGCGATCCGCCGTCAGCTGGCGATGCCAGCTCTTGGCGAAGGGGGTGAAGACGCCGTAGTAGTCGCCCTTGCCGGTGAGCAGCTCGCCGGGGGCGAAGGCGACGGCATCGTGGTGGCCGCGAGCCTCGAGCCCGGCCGCGTGGAAGGCGGCGACCACGGCGGTGTCGCGACGCTGTTCGTCCAGCGGGTACTCGTGGTTGAAGTGCAGGGCGTCGGCACCGACCTCCCGGGCGATCGTCAGCAGGGTCGCGGGAGCCTCGGCAAAGTCATCGATATCGCGATGCAGCAGGGGGATATGCAGGCCTGCCAGGGCATCCTTGAGGGCAGCCACGCCGCGGGCGCGAAAGTCGAGCGAATTGGCGCCGTGACCGTGACGCTGCCAGTGAGGCAGGGCACGCAGGAAAACGGCCACCACGGGGCCGCGGGCGGCGGCCGCGGCCAGGGCGCGGTTGTCTGCCACGCGCAGATCGCTGCGAAACCACATCAGGGTGATGGTCATGGTGCACTCACTTGGCCGGGGGTAGCGGGGTCGGGGGCAGCAGGTCGGCAAGCGTTACCATCGCCTGACCCAGGTCGTCGCCCAGTGCCGCCACGTCGCTGTCGGCCAGGTCGGCCTCGCGGATGCGCGCCACCGGTCCGCACAGCGCCAGCGGTACCTCGAGCTGTTCCGCCAGGCGCGGCAGCTGGCGTCTTATCAGGTCGCTGCGACCGGCATGGCTGCCGGCCATCAGCACGCCGCCGGCGCCCAGCGCCTCCACCGCCAGGGGCAGTTCGCCGAAGGGCAGCGGGGTGTCCAGCATTTCCACCCGGTAACCGCGATCGCTGGCCGCCAGGGCCGCCAGCAGCCGCCACAGGGTGCCGGGGTCGTCGGGCAGCGACACCATCAGCAGTACCGGGCCGGAGGCCCGGCCGTTGGCGTGGAAGAGGCGGGTCCCGATGCGGGTGCGCAGGAAGGCCTCCAGGCTGAGGCGCTGCAGGGTATCGCCGAGCCGCTCGCCCCAGCGCTCCTCGAGCTCCTGCACCACCGGTGCCCACAGTTCGGCGATGCACACCGGCACCGGGTAGAGCGACAGCGACTGGGCGTAGAGGGTCTCAAGGCGCGTCATATCCAGGGCCTCCGCCGCGGTGACCAGCTGCGCACGCTGCCCCGGCCAGTCGCTGGCATCGGCCGGCGGGGCCTCGCTCGCCTCGGGGCGGTCGAGCAGCTCGAGAACCTGGCTGACCGGCACCCCGCGGTTGAGCCACTGCAGGATCTGCTCCACGCGCTCGATGTCCTCCCGCGCGTAGAGACGATGCCCCTTGGGCGTGCGCTGGGGCTTGATCAGCCCATAGCGTCGCTCCCAGGCGCGCAGCGTCACCGAGTTCACGCCAGTGATGCGAGAGACCTCGCGGATCGGGTAGAGCGGCGTATCGCCGGCGTGCTGTGAGTGGTCGTTCATGGCGGGCAGGACCTCCCGATCCTGGAGGCTGGGGGTGTCTGGGCGGATGACATGGTGAGCTCCTGTCACGTTCTGTTCAGGCGGCGTCGGCCACCAGGGCCTCGCCGAGATGATGGCCGGAGAGCCAGGCGTCCTCGACCCGCGGGCCGCGCCAGCCGTCGCCGCACAGCGCAAGGCCGCTGGCCGAGCGGCGGTAGTCGAGGTTGACGGCGGTGCCTCCGGCAAAGACGTCGGGTTGCGCATAGCGCCAGCGATGGGCGCCCAGGGCGCTGGGCGCCGGCAGTTGAATGCCGGCGGGCAGCGCCTGCTGGAAGGCTTCGAGCAGCGCCTCCACGATAGTCTCGGGGCTGTCCTCGAGGCGCGCCTCGCTCCATGCCAGGTTGGCCAGCAGGCTCAGGCTCTCGCCCTGCTCGCTGCGCCCCGGCTTGAGCTGATTGCGAGTGACGAAGCGCAGCCGCGGGTCGTTCAGGCGTACCGCCTGCCAGTCGTCATCGACGCCGGGCAGAGCGGGCAGCGGGGCTTCGAACAGCGCCCAGGCGGACCAGCAGGGGCGCTGGATCACCGCCTCGCAGGCCGCTGCCAGGGTGGCATCGTGGGGCGCCACCAGGGCGTGGGCCTGGGGAGAGGGGGCGCTGATCACCACGCGGGCAAAGGGGCCGTGGCGCTCGCCGCGTAGGTCCACCAGCTGCCACTCGCCGGCGCTCCCCTCCAGGCGCTCGATACGGGTATCTGCAACGACTTCCAGGCCATCCGCCAGGTGGCGGGTCACGGCACTCATGCGCGGCTGGCCGCAGAGACGCTCGAGGTCGTCCTCGTGGCGCTGCCAGCTGCCACCGTCCGCCGACCACAGCGAGGTGGGCCAGGGGGCGATGCAGCCGGCCTTGCGCCATTCCGCCACCTCCCGGCGGAAGGTCGCCTCCTTGATGCTGAAGAACTGGGCGCCCAGCTCCAGGGTCGCGTCCGGCAGTCGCTTGCTGGACATGCGGCCGCCGGGACCGCGGGCCTTGTCGAACAGGATGACCGGCAGGCCGGCGGCATTGAGCGCGCGGGCGCAGGCCAGGCCGGCGATGCCCGCGCCGATGATGGCGGTATGTCGAGAACTGTCAGAGCGCATGGCAGCGTCATCCTCGGTGGTTTTCCGCTAGACTAGCAGAAGTGTACAACAGCTGTATAACTCATGGCAGAAGGCTGCCATTCTGGACGCCTTTTTACGGCAGATAATTCAGGAGATCTCGATGCGCGTATTGATTACCGGTGGCAGCGGATTCGTGGGGCAGCGGCTGTGTCAGCGTCTTGATGAGGCGGGGCATCGCCTGCTGGTGGTCTCCCGGGACCCGGAGGCGGTGAAGACGCGGCTGCCCGGAGGGGCGGATATTCGCCGCTCGGTGCTGGACTTCGTGGATACGCCGCCGGAGGCCATCGTCAACCTGGCCGGGGAGTCCATCGCCGCCAAGCGCTGGAGCGATGACCAGAAGAAGCGGCTGATCGACTCGAGGGTCAACATCACCCGCGATCTGGTGATGCTCTGCGAGCAGCTCAAGGCCAGCGGCAGCCGGGTTCCCAAGGTCATGGTGTCGGGCTCGGCGATGGGCTACTACGGCGACCAGGAGGAGCGCGAGGTCAGCGAAGAGACCTCGCCCCATGACGAGTTCGCCCACCGGCTCTGCAAGCGGTGGGAGGACGCCGCCCGGGAGGTCGCCGACTTCGGCACCCGGGTGGCGCTGCTGCGCATCGGCCTGGTGCTCGACGCCGGCGGCGGCAGCCTGGAGAAGATGCTGCCTCCCTTCAAGCTGGGCCTGGGGGGGCGCTTCGGCACCGGCAAGCAGTTCATGCCCTGGATCCATCGCGAGGACCTGGTGCGGGCCATTCTCTTCCTGCTCGACAACGAAGAGCTCGAAGGACCCTTCAACGGCAGCGCCCCCCGCCCCGTCACCAACGCCGAGTTCACCCGCACCCTGGCGAAGCAGCTCAGGCGCCCGGCCATCTTCCCGGTGCCCGCCATCGTCCTGGAGACTGCCCTCGGCGAGATGTCGCGGCTGCTGCTCACCGGCGCCGACATGCGTCCGCAGCGCCTTCAGGAGGCCGGTTTCCAGTTCCAGTTCGAGACCCTGGAGGCCGCCCTGGCGGATATTCTTGGCTGAAGGTCAAGCGGCCAAGGGGCGCCGGGGACAGGCCGAAGAGGGGGCTATGCCTCCTCCCCTACCGTCACAATGACGCGCACCGAATCCAGGCGCAGGCGGGTGCCCTCGATGGCCTCGTCCAGCGCCTGGCGCTCGGCGCGAAGCGCCGCGATCTCGTCCTCGCGCACCGCCGGGTTGTGGCGGGCGAGCGCCGTGAGTCGCGCCAGCTCGCCGTCCAGGGCTTCGCGCATCCGCCCCTGGGCCGCCTCGACGATGGAGGGCAGCTCGCGCTCCGCCTCCCCCTCGCCGCGGTCGAGCAGCTCGCGCAGCACCTCGAGCCGGCTGCGGATCAGGTCCCGGGCCATGGCCTTCTTGACCTTCTGCAGGTTCTTCGCGAGCCCGGTAAAGGAGATCTTGTCGGTCAGATTGGCGCCGGACTCGTCCAGCAGCACGCGCACCGCGGTGGGCGGCAGGAAGCGGTTGAGGTGCAGTTTCCGCGGCGCCGGGCAGTGGGTGCGGAACACCAGCTCCGCCATCATGCGGCCGGCGGGCAGCGCCGGATGCTTGAGCAGCGCCAGCGCCGTGTTGCCCATGGTGCCGTCCAGAATCCGTCCCATCATCTCGCGCAGCAGCGGATGCTCCCAGGAGAGCCGCTGGACGTCGTCCCGGGCCAGGGCCCGCAGCCGCGAGAAGGTCGCGGAGAAGCCCTCCTCCCCCTTGGCCAGGCCGGGCAGGCCGTCGAGCATCTGCTGGCTGGGCGTCAGGTGCTGGATGCCACCGCCCAGCTCCTGGCTGTCGACCCCGAAGATGTCCAGGGCCAGGTCCAGGTAGCGGGGCAGGGCGCGGTCCTCATCCAGCTCGCGGATCGCCGCCGCCGTCGCCTCGGCGCGCTCGGGGCGACAGGCGTTGAGCTCCAGCAGGCGGTTGCGGCCGGCGTCGCGCTCGGCCAGACGACTCTCGAAGAAGGCTCGGGTCTCCTCGACCACCTCTTCCATGGCCTCCTCGTCGAGCAGCGCCTCGGCCAGGGGATCGCCGAAGGCGTCGAAGATCTCGCTGCCGATGCCGTGGGGGGAACTGAAGGCGTCCATGCCGTCGCGGTACCAGCGCAGCAGCTTCTCGCCGGGGCTGGCCTCGAACACCGGTACGTGGATCTCGATGGCGTGGCGCTGACCGATGCGGTCCAGGCGGCCGATGCGCTGCTCCAGCTGGTCCGGGTGCAGCGGCAGGTCGAACATCACCAGGTGGCGGCAGAACTGGAAGTTGCGCCCCTCGGAGCCGATCTCCGAGCAGACCAGCACCTGGCAGCCCTCCTCCTCGTCGGCGAAGGCGGCGGCGGCGCGGTCCCGCTCCACCAGGGAGAGCCCCTCATGGAACACCGGGGCGTGGTAGCCGCCCAGCACGCGCAGGGCCTCGGCCAGACCCTGGGCGGTCTCGCGGTCGTGGGCGATCACCAGCACCTTGTCGCCGGCCAGCCCCCCTTCGCCGTCCTCGGCCAGCCGCTCCAGCAGCCAGTTGACCCGCGGGTCGATCTGCCACCAGGGCTCCGCGTTGAGCGGGTCGTCGACCAGGGCCCGGTACATGGTGTCCAGGTAGATCAGCACCTCGGGGTGGTCGAGACCGGTCTCGATCAGCAGCTCGTCCAGATAGTCCTCGTCGCGCTCCAGCTTGCGCATCACCCGGCGGTAGGCCGAAGGCGGTGCCAGCTCGGTGACGTGCAGGCGGCGCTCCGGGAAGCCGCCCACGTGGCGTCGGCTGTTGCGGAACATCACCCGGCCGGTGCCGTGGCGGTCGAGCAGCTGATCGCGCAGCTGGTCACGGGCGGCGGCGTGCTGGGTCTCGCTGGCCTCGGGGTTGGCCAGGGTGTCGAGCAGCGCCAGGCTGTCGGCCTCGTCGATCACCGCGGCGACCCGCTCGCGCTCCTCTCCGGCGCCGGGGAGGCGCTCCAGGGCGTCGATGGCCTCGGCCACCTCCACATAGTGGGCCTCCTCCTCGCGGAAGCGCGCCAGGCTGTGGTAGCGGTCCGGGTCGAGCAGGCGCAGGCGGGCGAAGTGGCTGGCGAGCCCCATCTGCTCCGGTGTGGCGGTGAGCAGCAGCACGCCCTCGCTCTCGCCGGCCAGGCGCGCCACGCAGGCGTAGCCGGGCCCGACCTGCTCCTCGCTCCAGTCGAGGTGGTGGGCCTCGTCGACGATCAGCAGATCCCAGGCGCAGGCCAGGGCCTGGGCCTGGCGGTGGGGGTTGGCGAACAGCCAGTCCTGGCTGGCCAGGATGATCTGGCCCGCCTCGAAGGGGTTGCTATCGCCGTGGGCCTGGCTCTGCTGCTCGTCGAGCAGGGTCACTTCCAGGGCGAAACGGCGCAGCAGCTCCACCAGCCACTGGTGGCAGAGGCTCCCCGGCACCAGGATCAGGGCCCGCTCGGCGCGGCCGGTGAGCAGCAGGCGGTGCAGGATCAGGCCCGCCTCGATGGTCTTGCCGAGCCCCACCTCGTCGGCCAGCAGCACCCGCGGGGCATGGCGCCGGGAGACCTCGTCGGCGATGTAGAGCTGGTGGGGAATCAGGTCGATGCGCGGCCCGGCCAGGCCCAGCGCCGGGTTCTGCTCGATGCGATGGTGGTGGTGCAGGGTGCGAAAGCGCAGGTCGAACCAGTCGTTGCGGTCCACCTGGCCGGTGAGCAGGCGATCGCGGGCCTGGTCGAACTGGGTGGTGTCGGCAAGCCGCGCCTCGGGCAGCTCGGTGAGCTCGCCCTGTTCGTTCTCGCCGATATAGACGATCAGCCCGTTCAGCTCCTTGATGTCGTCCACGATCAGGGTCCAGCCTTCGGCGGCGCGGATACGGTCGCCGCTGCCGAACACCACCCGGGTCAGCGGGGCCTGGCGGCTGCTGTAGGTGCGGGTTTCCTGGCTGGCGGCGAACAGGACAGTAACGCTGCGCGCATCGCAGCTCAGGATGGTGCCCAGGCCGAGTTCGGCCTCGCCGTCGCTGATCCAGCGCTGGCCGGGAGAGAAGTCGCTCATGATGCCTCGGAGGATGCTGAAGAGTGGGTGCGCCCATGGCCGCCGGGACGGGGCGGGCCGAACAGGGCGCAGTATCTTACAGCATCGGGCGGCGCGGCTTAAGCATGTCGCAGCGTCGCGCCGCTTGGCGGGCGATATTCAGTGGCGGTCGAGCCAGGCGCCGAGCTGGGCCCGGGAGAGCTCGCCCACGTGGCGCTCCACGGCCCGCCCGGAGGCGTCGAAGAGCAGGGTGGTGGGCAGCCCCGGCGCCTCCAGCAGCACCATCAGCTCCTGGCGCGGGTCGAGGAGCGGATAGCGGAAATCGAGGCTCTGGTCATCCAGATAGCGGATCACCTGGAGCAGCTCCTCGCCCTGGTTGGCCACCACCACGCTGACGCCGTCCCGGGCGTCAGCCTCGGCCAGTAGCGGCATCTCGCGCAGGCAGGGCGGACACCAGGTGGCCCAGAGGTTGACCACCACCAGCTCGCCCTGGAGGTCGCGCAGATTGACGCTTCCGCCGTCGACGCTCTCCAGGGTGATGTCGGGCAGCGACTCCACCGGCATGCCGCCCCCCAGCGGCGCCAGGGTGACCAGCACCAGCCACAGGCTGGCGGTGCCCACGGTCAGCGCCATGGCGCCGATCAGTCGCAGCAGGTGCCGGCGCAGCGCCCAGCCGGTCCAGAGCAGCGCGGCCAGCAGCCCCCAGAGGCCGTGAAAACCCGGCTGCCACAGCTTGAGGATATCCAGCGGGGCGGCGGCGTAGGCCTCCAGGTGCAGCAGCACGTGGCCGGCGCGCGCGCCCACCAGCCAGGTCAGTACCAGGCCGTTGAACCAGCGGGCATGCTCGCCCCGCGGCAGCCCCAGCAGCCAGGCGCTCAGCGCCAGCAGCAGCAGGGCGGCGCCCAGCGCGTAGAGACGCGGCACCGAAAGCAGCACGGGGCCGAGGGCGATGGCATCCATGGGGCAGGCTCCTGAGCAATGACGCAGAGTCGTGGAGGGGCAGGGTCGGCGACCGACGCACGAGCGGGTACACTTGGCCATCCGGAAGCAAGACGCTGCCGGCGCCTGTCCATGCCAAGCCTACTGCCGGCCGGCATGGCTGTCATCTGTCCGTTACCCTCGTCACGGGAGCCTTCATGGCCAAGCCTGCTTTCGACACCCTGCGCGCCCTGGCCATCGCCAGTCAGGCGCTGGGCTTTATCCTGATCATCACCCTGGAGACGCTGATGGGCGATGCCGCCCGCACCTGGCAGGGCTGGACCCTGGCCGCCATGGTGGTCGCGGCGCTGTGGATCGCCCTGGTGAGGCTCTACCGTCGCAACAGGGCGCGCAAGGCGCTGGCGCGACGGCTCGGCGACGATGACGAGGCCTGATTCGGCGCGCGGTCTCCCCAGGCTGTTCCCGGTGCTGGCGGCGCTCCTGCTGCTGGCGGGGTGTGCCGGTGCCCCGGTGGCGCGGGAGCACGCCACGGCGCTGCCCCCCTGGGAGGTGGCCGAGACCCGGCTGGGCGGCTGGGCCGCCGAGCAGGCCGAGGCCCGCCCGGGGCAGAGCGGCCTGGCCCTGCTGGCCAACGGCAAGGACGCCTTCGCGGCGCGCAGCCTGCTCACCGCTCGGGCCGAACGCCGCCTGGATATCCAGACCTACCTGATGGGCGATGGCTTGACCACCTGGGCGCTGCTGGCCCGGGTGCTCGACGCCGCCGAGCGCGGCGTCGAGGTGCGTCTGCTGATCGATGATCTGGGGGCGGTGGGTCAGGGCGAGCGACTGGCGGCCCTGGACAGCCACCCCAATCTGCAGGTGCGGGTCTTCCACCCGCTGCCGGTGGGGCGCGCCAACCTGGTGACCCGGGTGCTGGCCACCCTGCCGGTGCTGCCCCGCCACCACCGGCGCATGCACAACAAGCTGTGGATCGCCGACAACGCCCTGGCCATTGCCGGCGGTCGCAACCTGGGGGATGAATACTACAACGCCAGTGAGCCGCGCAATTTCGCCGACCTGGATCTGCTGACGCTGGGGCCGGTGGTGGCGCCGCTGTCGATGAGCTTCGACCTTTACTGGAACCACGGCCTGGCTCAGCCCGTCGGGCGCTACCACCGCGTCGACGCCGGCGCCTGGCAAGCGCTGCGCGATGATCTCGCCGCCCGCCTCGCCGCGCAGAGCGACGCCGACTATTTCAGCGCCCTGCGCCAGCGCCATGAGGAGCGGGAGCGAAGCCCGCTGCTGGATAGCCTGCACTGGGGGCATGCCGAGGCGCTGTGGGATCCGCCCGGCAAGCCGGCCAGGCGCGGGCGTCCTCCTGTGGCCGAGACCATGGCGGGCCAGCTGTGGGAGGGAGTGGCTCCCGAGGCGCGCCTCAGCCTGGTCTCCGCCTATTTCGTGCCCACCGCCGAGGGCAGCCGGGTGCTGCGGGAGCTGGCGGAGTCCGGTATCGAAGTCGAGGTGGTCACCAACTCCCTGGAGGCCACCGACGTGCCGGTGGTGCACGGGGCCTATGCCGCCTATCGGCGGGAGCTGCTGGAGAGCGGCGTGGCGCTCTTCGAGCTGCGGGCCGAGCATGACCGCGGCGAGGGGGCCGCCATGGGCATGCCCGGCTCCTCCGCCTCGGCGCTGCACGTCAAGGCCCTGGCGGTTGACGATGGCACCGTCTTCCTGGGTTCTGCCAACGCCGACCCGCGTTCGGTATGGTGGAACAGCGAGGTGGGGGTGCTGGTCGAGAGCGAGGGCCTGGCCCGGGAGTTTCGTGAACTGGTCGCGGTGGGCACCGGTCCCGCGCTGAGCTACGAGGCCACCCTGGACGAGTCGGGGCGGCTGGGCTGGGAGACGCACCATGGGGGCGAGATGCGGCGTCTCGCCCGCGAGCCCGGAGGCCCCTGGCGCCACGCCAATGCCTGGCTGAGCCGGCTGCTGCGCCTGGAGCGCTGGCTCTAGGGTGGCGGCCGGGGACGCGATGAAGGAGAGTGCGCGATGAAGGATGCCCAGATGCGTGACGCCGAAGAGGCGAGCCAGGACGCCGAGCAGCGCCGCGCCCGACGCGAGCGTCTCAAGGTCACTGTCGGGCTGTTGCTAGGCCCCCTGGCCGCGGCGCTGCTGCTGATGCTGGAGGCGCCGGCGGGTATGCCGGCGGCGGCCTGGCAGGTGGTGGCGCTGACCGCCTGGATGGCTGTCTGGTGGGTGCTCGAGCCGGTGCCCATCGCGGTGACCGCGCTGCTGCCGGTGGCGCTGCTGCCGCTGCTCGGCGTGGGGACCATCCACTCGGTGGCGGCGCCCTACGCCAACCCGCTGATCTTTCTCTTCCTCGGCGGTTTCCTGCTGGCCGAGGCGATCCAGCGCTGGGGACTGCATCGGCGCATCGCCATGCTGGTGCTGCGCGTGTCGGGCAGCCGGCCGGATCGTCTGGTGGCGGGCTTCATGCTCGCCACCGCGGCGCTGAGCATGTGGGTCAGCAACACCGCCACCGCCGCGCTGATGGTGCCCATTGGCCTCTCGGTGCTGGCCCTGCTGGAGCGTCAGGGAGGCGCAGGCGCCAGCCGCAACATGGCGCTCACCCTGCTGCTGGGGATCGCCCTGGCCGCCAACATCGGCGGCATGGGCACCCTGATCGGAACGCCGCCCAACGCCCTGCTGGCGGGCTTCATGGGTGACAGCTACGGCATCGAGATCGGCTTCGCCCAGTGGATGGCGGTGGCCGTGCCGCCCTCGCTGCTGCTGCTGGCGCTGGCCTGGTGGCTGCTGACCCGGCGGGTCTATCCGGTGGATCGTGAGGAGGTGCCGGGGGTGGCCGAGATGCTCGCCGACCAGGCCCGGGACCTGGGGCGCATGACCCGTCCCGAGCAGCGGGTGGCGGCGATCTTCGCCCTGGTGGCCCTGGCCTGGGTGACCCGGCCGCTGCTGGAGGGCGCCCTGGGAGTGGAGCTCAGCGATGCCGGCATTGCCATCATCGGCGCGCTGCTGCTGTTTGTGGTGCCGGCTCGCTGGCGTCAGCGCCAGTTCCTGATGGACTGGGATAGCGCCAAGCACCTGCCCTGGGGCGTGCTGATCATGGTGGGCGGGGGGTTGAGCCTGGGGACCGCCATCGAGGGGAGCGGTCTGGCCTCGACGGTGGCCGAGGGGCTCGGCGCCTTCGGCAGCTGGCCCACCTGGAGCATGGTCGCCATGGTGGCGCTGGCGGTGATGCTGATGAGCCATGTCACCAGCAACACGGCTACCGCGGCGGCGATCCTGCCGCTGACCGCCTCGCTCACCGTCAGCCTGGGGGCCAGCCCGCTGCTGCTCTCGGTGCCGGTGGCCATGGCGGCCAGCTGCGCCTTCATGCTGCCGGTGGCCACCCCGCCCAACGCCGTGGTGTTCGCCAGCGGCAAGCTCAGCGTCGCCGAGATGGTGCGTGCCGGCGCCCTGATCAGCGTCGCGGCGCTGGTGGTGATCACCCTGGTGCTGTTCGCCCTGGCCATGCCGCTGCTGGGATTCGGCTGGGCGGCTTGATCCAGGACATTGCCGAAACGGGCACAGGGGCTAGTCTGAAGGGGGCGGGGCGCACGCCTCATTCTTCAGCACAGCGAAAAGGGCAGTCATACCATGTTCAAGACCCTTCTGATTCCCGTAGATGGCTCCACCCACGCGGAGAAAGCCCTGGCGGTGGCCGCCGAACTGGCGCGCAGCGGTGGCGGCACCCTGCATCTTCTCAATGTCACCGAGGCGGCGCCCGACGGCATTGGCCTTCTGGTGGGCGGCAGCACCGAGCCCATGTCCGCGGCGGAGCGCGAGAAGCTGGCCGAAGGCGTCCAGAAGGCCGCCCAGCAGACGATCGACAAGGCGAAGAGTGCGGTCGACCTCAGCGGCCTGGAGGTCAAGGTGCTGGTGCGCCGTGGGCGGCCAGGCGAGCGCATCGTCGAGGCCGCCGAGGAGCTCGGCGCCGATGCCGTTGTCATGGGCAGCCGCGGCATGAGCGATCTCAAGGGCATGGTGGTGGGCAGCGTCTCCCATCGGGTCAGCCATACCGCCGGCTGCAGCGTCATCACCGTGACCTGATGCAGTGCCGCCAAGGCATGCGCGAGGAGGCCCTGCGAGCAATCGCAGGGCCTCTTTCATGGGGGCGTCCTGGCATAGGCGGCATCATGTACGATGCGCCAATCATTGTACAATTATTATATAAGTTATACCCTGACTGCCAATCAGGGTTGCCTCAGCGAGGCGTTCAGCCCTGTCCATTTGTCGCACCGTACAAGGATGACGCACCATGCACGCACTCATGGCCAGAGTGGCCCGACTGGGCATTCGCGCCCGCCTTATCGCCGGCTTCTCCGCCGTACTCGCCCTGATGGTGCTGCTGACGGTGATCGGCATCAACCAGGTCAACCGTATCGATCGCAATCTGACCGTCATCAACGACGTCAACGGCGTCAAGCTGCGTCACGCCATCGACTGGCGCGGCAGCGTCCACGACCGCGCCATTCTGCTGCGCGACATGACGCTGGTGAGCCAGGCGTCCGAGCTGGATCGCCTGCAGGCGGACTATCGGGCGCTGGCTGACGACTATCGGGCGGCAAGCCAGGGGATGACCGATTCCCTGAGCGGTAGCGCCGCCAGTCAGGAGGAGCAGCGCCTGCTGGATGGCGTGGAGCGTCAGGCCGCGCGGACTGACGCCCTGGCCGATGATGTCATGACGGCTGTCGACCGCGGCAACGTCGCCGAGGCTCGGGAAGCACTGATCGAGAGTGTCGGCCCGGCCTTCTTCCAGTGGTTGGACGATATCAACGCCTTCATCGATTATCAGGAGGCCGCTACCGCTGTGGATACGGCCAGCGCTCGGGATACCGCCTCCGGCTTCCAGATGCTGATGCTTGGTCTGTGCCTGGCGGCGCTGGTGATAGGTGCGCTCATCGCCTACTTGCTGTCCCGACAACTGCTGCGCGAGCTGGGCGCCGAGCCCCATGAGGTCAAGGCCTTCGCCGAGGCCATCGGCCGCGGGGAGCTCGCCACCGACGCCAAGCTGCGCAACGGCGACTCGCGCAGCATCATGGCGTCACAGGTGAACATGGCGGGTCAGCTCCAGGGCATCGTCGCCCAGGTCCGCACCGCCGCGGAGTCGGTGGCAAGCAACAGCGAGCAGATCGCCGCGGGTAACAGCGACCTCGCTTCCCGCACCGAGCAGCAGGCCAGCGCCCTTACCCAGACCGCCGCGGCGATGGAGGAGCTCAACGGCACCGTCAATCAGAATACCGACAATGCGACCCAGGCGAGCCGCGAGGCGGAGATCGCCAGCAGCACTGCCAAGCAGGGCGGCGAGGCGGTGCATGACATGACGCGCACCATGCGCGAGCTGGACGAGAGCTCCAGCGAGATCGCCAGCATCATCTCCACGATCGACAGCATCGCCTTCCAGACCAATATCCTGGCGCTGAACGCCTCGGTGGAAGCGGCGCGTGCCGGGGAGCATGGACGAGGCTTCGCCGTGGTGGCCGCCGAAGTGCGCAAGTTGGCTCAGAGCAGCGCAGACGCCGCCAGTGAGATCAGCGAGCTCATCAGGCGCAATGGTGAGCGGGTCGGTCAGGGCAACTTGCGCGCCGCCGAAGCGAGTCAGGCCACCGAGGAGATCGTGGCGGCCATCGGGCGCGTTAGCCAGATCATGCAGGAGATCAGCGACGCCAGCGCCGAGCAGCGTGCGGGGGTCCAGGAGGCGGGTGCCGCGGTGACCGAGATGGACCAGGTGACCCAGCAGAACGCGGGGCTCGTCAAGGAGAGCGCGCTTGCCGCGGGCAGTCTGCGACAGCATGCCCAGCAGCTGATGACGGCCATGGCGGCCTTTCAGCTGCCGGATGACCGCCGACAGGAGAGGGGTGTGACGAAGGCGATGGAGATGGCCCCGCCGAGCCTTCAGGAGCGTCCGGCGATCCGCCCCCCCTATGTCGGCCAAAAGACGGTCGGCCAAAAGACGGTCGGCCAAAAGACAGTCGGTCACGAGGCGGCTGATGCGGAGTGGGCCAGCTTCTAGCCCGGCCTTCTGCCCTCGATGCGCTCCCAAGGCTGGGCCTGCTGCTCAGCCTTCGGCGCGACTCGACGATGCATGGCGCGGCACAACGCAAAACGGCCACTGCTCATATGAGCTAAGTGGCCGTTTTTACTAATGTTCTTGGTCGGAGTAGCAGGATTCGAACCTACGACCTCTGCCTCCCGAAGGCAGCGCTCTACCAAGCTGAGCTATACTCCGACGCGTTGGGCTGATGCCTCAACGGGGACGAATTATACCCACCGGGAAGCGCTTTGCAAGCCCCCGGCGGCGCGGCGGCTCACGCCTTGCGCTCGACCGCCAGGCGGGCCAGGTCGGCCATGCTGTCCCGGTAGGGGGAAGGGGGCAGGTGGTCGAGCTGTGCCAGCGCCTTTGCGGCCATTTCCTCGGCGCGGGTGCGGGTGTAGTCGAGGGCGCCGGTGGCGTTGACGATGGCCAGCACCTCGTCGAGGCGGTCCAGCCCGCCCTGGCGGATCGCGCGGCGGATCAGCGCAGTCTGCTCGGGGGTGCCGGCGGTCATGGCCTGGATCAGCGGCAGGGTGGGCTTGCCCTCGGCCAGGTCGTCGCCGACGTTCTTGCCCATGGCCTCGGCGTCGCCCTGGTAGTCGAGCAGGTCGTCGATCAGCTGGAAGGCGAGGCCCAGGTAGCGGCCGTAGTGCTGCAGGGCGGCCTCCTGCTCCGGGGTGGCCTCGGCAAGGATGGCGCCGCTGTGGCTGGCCGCCTCGAACAGCATGGCGGTCTTGCCCTGGATGGTCTCGAAGTAGGCTGCCTCGTCGATGTCCGGGTTGCCCACGTTGGTGAGCTGCTGCACCTCGCCTTCGGCAATGGTGCAGGTGGCGCCGGAGAGCACCTCCATGATGCGCATGGAGCCGATCTCCACCATCATCTGGAAGGAGCGCGAGTAGAGGAAGTCGCCCACCAGCACCGAGGGGGCGTTGCCCCAGGCATCGTTGGCGGTAGCCTTGCCGCGGCGCAGGTGGGACTCGTCCACCACGTCATCATGCAGCAGGGTGGAGGTGTGCATGAACTCGATCAGCGTGGCCAGGGTCACGTGGCGCTCGCCCTGATAGCCCAGCGCGCGGGCCGCCAGTAGTACCAGCAGGGGGCGCAGTCGCTTGCCGCCGCTGGCGATGATGTACTGGCCGATGGTCTCCACCAGGGGGATCCGCGAGTTGAGCTGATCCATGATGGTGCGGTTGACCGCGGCGAAGTCCTCGGCGACTACGGCGTGGATCGGCGAGGCGGCGGGTGGGGTGACATTGGCAGTCATGGAGGTGGCTTCAACAGGAACGGAGTTGATGGGGGCCGGGGTGTGGCGGTCCCCGCTGGCCTTGAGTTGTCGGCCATGCTATGGGGCCCCCTCATGGGCGTCAAGGCGAGCCGCCGCCGGACGCCGAGCGGGCACAGGCGGCGCCCGTCTCGCCGGTTGTGTCGTCCCTTTCTCGCGGTTATAATGCGCGGCCCACTCATCCCGCTCCCTGTCAGATGGTGCCAGAGGCGGCGCCACTCGAAGCAGGCTGATCAAGAGCCCACCCTGATGAGTCCTGGAGAGAAAAGCATGTACGCAGTTATCAAGAGCGGCGGCAAGCAGTACCGCGTTCAGGAAGGCCAGACCCTCAAGCTGGAGAAGATCGAAGTCCCGACCGGCGAAACCGTCGACTTCGACGAGGTGCTGCTGGTTGCCGATGGCGACGACGTCAAGGTCGGCGCCCCGATGCTCGAGGGGGCCAAGGTCTCTGCCGAGATCGTCTCCCACGGCCGCGGTGACAAGATCACCATCATCAAGTTCCGCCGTCGCAAGCACAGCATGAAGCGTCAGGGCCACCGCCAGTGGTTCACTGAAGTCAAGATCACCGGGATTTCCGCCTAAGCGGTCCACCCCTGAACGGAGGATTTTTCCATGGCACATAAGAAGGCAGCCGGCTCCACGCGTAACGGCCGCGATTCCGAATCCAAACGCCTTGGCGTCAAGCTGTTCGGTGGCCAGGCCGTCACCGCCGGCAACATCATCGTGCGTCAGCGCGGCACCAAGTTTCACGCCGGCGTCGGCGTCGGCCTCGGCCGCGACCACACCCTGTTCGCTCTGAACGACGGTGTGATCAAGTTCGAGACCAAGGGTCCGAAGAACCGCAAGTTCGTCAGCGTCGTCTCTGCCTGAGACGCCTGAGGCTTGCAGCGAGAAGGCCCCGCCCAGGCGGGGCCTTCTTGTATCATGATGGCAAGCGCCGTCAGGAGAGTGACAGATGCAGTTCGTCGATGAAGCCTCGATCATCGTGGAGGCCGGCAACGGGGGCAATGGCTGCCTCAGTTTCCGGCGAGAGAAATATGTGCCCAAGGGTGGTCCGGATGGCGGTGATGGCGGCCACGGCGGCTGCGTCTACCTGATCGGTGACGATGCCCTCAACACCCTGATCGACTTCAGGTATCAGCGCTTCTACAAGGCCCGGAACGGTCAGCCCGGCATGGGCCGCCAGATGAGCGGTCGTGCCGGTGAGGACCTGCACGTCAAGGTGCCGGTGGGCACCACGGTGATCGACGAGGAGACCCTCGAGGTGATCGCCGACGTCACCGAGATCGGCCAGGTGGTGCTGGTGGCCCAGGGCGGCCGGCGAGGGCTGGGCAATATCCACTTCAAGTCTTCGACCAATCGCGCGCCGCGACGGACCACGCCGGGCACCGAGGGTGAGCGTCGCAACCTGCGCCTGGAGATGAAGGTGATGGCCGACGTGGGGCTGCTGGGCATGCCCAATGCCGGCAAGTCGACGCTGATCCGCGCCGTCTCCGCCGCCAAGCCCAAGGTGGCCAACTACCCCTTCACCACCCTGGTGCCCAACCTGGGCGTGGTGAAGCTCGGACTGCACGAGCACTTCGTGATGGCCGACGTGCCGGGGTTGATCGAGGGCGCCTCGGACGGCGCCGGCCTGGGGCTGCGCTTCCTCAAGCACCTGACTCGCACCCGGCTGCTGTTCCACGTGGTGGACGTGGCCCCCTTCGACGAGTCCGATCCGGTGGAGGCCGCCCGGGCGATCATCCACGAGCTGGGCGAGTTCTCCCCGGCGCTGGCCGAGCTGCCGCGCTGGCTGGTGCTCAACAAGCTCGACCTGCTCCCCGAGGAGGAGCGCGAGGCGAAGGCCGACGAGATCGTGCGACATCTGGGCTGGGAAGGGCCGGTGTTCCGCATCTCGGCGATCTCCGCCGACGGCACCGATGCCCTGGTTCAGGCCGCTCATCGCTGGCTCACCGAGCAGCGCAGGCTCGAGCACGAGGACGAGGAGGCCGCCGAGCGGGCCCGCGAGATGCGTGCGCGCATGGAGGACGAGTCGGTGGCCCGCACCGAGGCGCGCCTGGGTCGCAAGCGCAAGAAGGTCGACGAGGACGACGACGATTTCGATGATGACGACTACGACGTCGAGGTCGAATACGCGCCCTGAGGGTTGAGAGCGAATGGAAAGCAACGAGCAGTTGGCGGGCCGCGAGGCGCTGATGGGCGCCCGTCGGGTAGTGGTGAAGATCGGCAGTGCGCTGCTGACCAACGACGGTCGCGGCCTCGACGAGGCGGCCATCGGCGGCTGGGTCGACCAGGTGGCCGCGCTGCATCGTCGCGGCGTGGAGGTGGTGCTGGTCTCCTCCGGCGCGGTGGCTGCCGGCATGGTGCGCCTCGGCTGGCAGGCGCGCCCCTCGGCGGTGCATGAGCTGCAGGCCGCCGCCGCGGTGGGTCAGAACGGCCTCACCGAGTGCTACGAGGGCCACTTCGCCCGCCACGGCCTGCTCACCGCCCAGGTGCTGCTGACCCACGACGACCTCTCCAATCGCAAGCGGTACCTCAACGCCCGCTCGGCCCTGCGCACCCTGGTCGACCTGCGGGTGG